>CAZTTU010000005.1:0-53344 GCA_964616045.1 uncultured Verrucomicrobiota bacterium
CTCAAAATAATCCGAGGCAAAGAAAACCTTGTCACTCAGCACATGATCCGCCCAGTCATCGATCAGCCATCTCACATCGGCCTGGATCGACTTCACGTATTCTGTGTCCTCTTTAACCGGATTCGTGTCATCAAAGCGCAGGTGGCAGGTTCCATTATTTTCCAAGGCAATACCGAAGTTCAGGCATATGGATTTTGCGTGCCCGATGTGCAGATAGCCGTTGGGCTCAGGCGGGAAACGCGTAACTATATCTTCATATTTGCCCGCAGCTACATCGGCCAAGACGATATCACGCACAAAATCGGTTAACGATTCATTAATTGCAGTCTCACGCATGGACGGTGTGTTTCGGACAATTGGAAGAGTGAGTCAACTATTTTGCGGAGTATCAGAAGCTTTGCCCAGCCACAAATCCACTGCGCCCAAGGGGAAAACTAATGCCGCCGCAGTAAACCAGATATTTAGCTTAAAGATATACATCCCAAGCTCTCCCTCTATGAGCAACGGAGCCAAAACAATAAGTAGCGTTCCACCCACGCCTAAAACCAAAGCTTTCAACGCACGCTTAGAGGCCAACTGGGGAGAGCGTTCGGTGGTGTTTGTAAGGCCGATAATCACAGAGGTAATTTGCAGCACAAGCCCAATGAGCACCACCAAGGTAAAAAACACCCAGAGTAGAATTACAGGCAACATAACAATCAAGCCTATCAATTGGAAGAGAATCAAGAAGACGCCCCCAACGAGACCAAGGTAATATGCCTTGGCAGAATTGGGACGCAATTGTCGCACCGCGTGTGGAGTCAAAAGAATGGTAAAGTAAAGTGTACTAAGCACTCCTGCTAGAACTATTAGGAATAATAACCCGGTTGCTCCAATACCAATCAAACCGCGAAGTCCGATAAAAGACTTATCAATCGCCTCCTTCCTGCCGGTTTCCTGCGAAAGGTCGATCCCTTCCAGTCCGGAAAGGACTTCCATCAATTTGACAAAACTATCCCCCCCTACAACCATAACCAGCAGTAATGGTAACATTGAGATTAAGACCGCCAGCACTCCCCGGCTCCTACCCTTGAACATAAAACCAACCGCACTGATCACCAATCCGGCCACACCCGGCCACACCATCAGGGGGATGACGGACCATGATAGATTTTCATTAGCCCATTCGAAATGAAAATTGACGATGCCCTTTTCGTCGCCGAGCTGAGTCGGCCAAATGAAAGCAAGCAAATAAAGCAATCCCACTGTCAGCCAAGCGCAGGAACGAATGCGCTCCTCTATTTCCGGTCTATGGCGACGCACATCCGGATCATCCTCATGGGGATCCCGCAGATCAACAGGTTGACCAATTTTTGCCTCTCGCGCAGGATCGATGATCGCATCAGGAAGTGTCGGTGGTGTTCCCGACGATGTTCCAGAATGCTCGCCCTCCTGCGGCAAGATTTCTCCCACTGGTTTCCATTCACCAAGATCCTTACTAGTCGCAAAAGTTTCCGGTGAAATTTTTCCGGACATCAACCCTCCGCGAATCTCTGTTTCATCGAAAGGCCCGGACGCCTCACCGTCCTGAACAAGGAAAATTTTCATGCTAGAAGTTTCGCCCATCAGGTTCGCGTTTCCCGCACAACAAATCAATGCAGGCCATTGGGATGAGTATGCAAATACCTCCCAACCACGCCATATACTTAACTCCAATCAAAAACCAACCCATGACTGACTCAATCCGGGCATTCAAAGGCGCCTTCAACTTACTCAGGTATTTTTCTTGATGTTTAACTTCGTAACTGGTCGCAGCTGTTTGTAATTGATCCGTCACATATGTGTAACGTTTACCCGCGGTTTCTGTATATTTATTTGAACTCTCATATATCACCTTGCCCCATACCGGCACAATCGGCATCAGCATCGAGGCCACCATCAGAGTTACAGCTAGGTTTGAGTATTTTTTTATCAAACTCGGGCGAATTTTTCGTTGATTCATAAAACACAAGACGGCCGAGCCAATCTGCATCAACATCATCAGCATCAGGCCTACTCCCAACACTATGTCATTGGATATGCTGTCAATGGTCGTCATCACCAACATTCCATCGCCCAAAGGCAACAACCACATGAGGATAACCGCCACTCCGCCCACCAGAGACATCACATAAGAAGCTATATTGTCGGGTCGATAAAAACGCACTTTGGCGCCAGCCACAATCCCTACCCAAGCCAGACCAAAAACCATAATGAAAACAGGATAATTTCCCGGGTTAAAACCCAATTTATCGTAAAATTGATTGCCTATTTCCGCCTTAGAACTGACCGTCGGTATATGTGGATTGTATTGATCATGTCCTGGGGGAGGCTCGTCCCGAACAGCCGTTGAATTATCATCCATATACTGCACCTCAAATTTCCCAACATCGGGAAACGCCAAGCTCGTGCCAATAATAATCAAGCCCAAGGCAAGCAACACACCTCCCCGGTCCCGTCCATGCATCGACGAGGCCATAATACAGCACGCGATACCGACAACACCCGCGGCGAGAGTATCAAACATCATCTCCCACGTGTATGGTTTCATGGTCGCAGCGTTCGGAGCATCAGATGCAGCGGGCGTCAACCACATGTCGTAGACTGGAATATGCCAATTTCCCGCTGTGCCAAAAATAGGAAGAACACAGGCGACCAGAAACGCCCAGCCTACTGAGTTCACAAACGCACTCCGCTGGGCAGTCTCAGCCTCATATGATTGAGAGGGGGGAATCTTAATCTCAACGGTCTGTCGCTGTGCGGCAGTCGCCTGCTCTTCTGGTGAGGGCACAGGATCATCCAGATTATGGCCGCATGCCAAACAAACCACCTGATCCGACTCCAATCCCGCTGCACACTTGGGACAGGCTAAGTTTGGCTCAAGCGCTGGGGCTCCTCCTCCAACTTGGGTTATTGGATACCAGTCCGCCGCGCCCTCATGCCAAGCCATGTCCGTTGCCACAAGATTTCCCGCAGCAAGATACTCTTGAACCTGCTCTGGAGTATACGGACCGAATTCCTGCCCGTCCCTGGAAATGTGGATCATCATAACTGATGTGGGTTCAGCTTGATCAGCGAACACGAAACCACATTTTTTTTCAAGGCCGGAGTCCCTCGGGCCACCAGCGCATCACGCGATGGCGACCGATTCTGGGCAGATCAAAAAAATCTCCACAAGGCTCAAAACCGAGGCGATCGTAAATTGGAATAGCCTTCACACGGACGTCTGCCCAGAGCGCGGCTTGGCGCGCGGCTGAATAAACCTGTGCAGCTTGCACCAATTTGGTGCCAACCCCCTTCCCGCGCATCATCTCCTCAACGCCCAACCAACGAACACGCAATTCGCAATTGTGCTTAGGCTCGTTGATAACGGCAATACACCCAACAGACTCGCCCTTATGGAAAGCGACCCCCAAAACAGTCGATGGGTTTTTTGTCATTTCGGCATCTGTTTCAGGTCCAGCCGGCTTGAATGGATAGAGTGTGCGCCGGCGCACTTCAGCAATAACCTGCGGTGACACGTCCCACTCATATGTGAAAGCCTCCGACATGGAGTCTTAGCTCTCGATCACGTTGATCTCCACCGGCTCCACCTTGATACCCTTGCGCTCAAGCCATTTGGTAGCCATTTTCAAATCCTCACGTAAGCCTTCCATCTCCAAGCAGACGATGCCAATCTCATCGCGAACCTCCGCCTGACGAATGTTGACCACAAGTTCAAAGCAAGTGACCAGTTCGTAGATCACCGGAGAAGTGATGTGCTTGGGCGGGTACATGAGCCACAACCGCAACCGTTTCTTGGCTGACCCCTTCTCTGCCTTTTTTCTGGTCGCCCTCTTTTTCTTTGTAGGCATAAGCTCAGCCGCCGGCGATGGCAGGAATGATGCTTACCTCGTCACCGTCCTTGAGCGGAGTTTCCTTTTCCTGCAAGAAACGAATGTCTTCCTCATTGACGTAGACGTTAACGAAGCGGCGAACTTGACCCTTCTCATCAAGCAGTCGCTCCTGAAGACCGGGGTAACGACTCTCTAATTCGGCGATAGCATCGCCAATGGTCTCTGCACTGGTCTCCACCATTTCCTCATCGTGGGTGAGCTTACGTAGCGGGGTGGGGATTCGGATTTGAACTGGCATAATTTATTTAGATGGAGGTTAGGGATTTATCACTGTCCAGCAGTGCATCAAACTCGCGCAGGCTTGGGCTGATTTCGCAGGTGCGACCAGCATTGTTCTCTACCGCATCGAGGGTCTTGAGCCCATTGCCGGTAACACACAACACGGCGGAATCATCGGCGGGGATGGCACCGCTGGCAATTAGTTTCTTGGCCACACCCACTGTCACACCACCGGCCGTCTCGGAAAAAATACCTTCGGTCTCGGCCAAAAGTTTGATGCCCTCACGAATCTCATCATCCGTCACATCTTCTGCCGCTCCGCTGGTTTCATTGAAAACTTTCAATGCGTAGAATCCATCCGCTGGAGTACCGATGGCGAGACTCTTGGCAATAGTGCTGGGTTTTACTGGTTTGAAAAAATCCTGCCCGTCCTTGAACGCCTGGCTGATGGGCGAACAGCCAGTGGCTTGAGCCCCATGAACACTATAGGGCGTCCCCCTCACCAAACCAACCTTGACGGCTTCCTGATAGCTCTTTTGGATTTTTGTGAGCAACGAGCCGGAAGCCATCGGCACCACGGTGTGCTGCGGAATTTCCCAGCCAAGCTGCTCGATAATTTCATAACCCTGACTTTTGGAACCTTCAGCGTAATAGGGCCGCATGTTCACATTCACAAATGCCCAGTTATATTTGCCGGCAATCTCCGCACACAGGCGATTCACCTCGTCGTAGTGGCCCTTAATGGAAATTACATTGGCATTGTATATAAGAGAATTGACAACCTTGCCCTGCTCAAGGTCGTGAGGGATAAACACAAACGCCTTTATGCCGGAAGCCGCTGCGTTGGCGGCAACGCTGTTGGCAAGATTGCCGGTGGATGCGCAGGCCACCACCTCGTAGCCCAGCTCACGCGCGCGGCTCAAGGCCACGCTCACCACGCGATCCTTGAACGAGAGCGTCGGGTAATTGACCGTGTCATTCTTGACCCAAAGCTCGCGAATACCCAACCGCTTGGCAAGGCGATCCGCCTTGATAAGTGGCGTGAAGCCCACCTCGAGACCCACCGTGGGTTCCTTGGCCACGGGCAACAGTTCACGGTAACGCCACATACTTTGTGGCCGACTGGCGATGGATTTGCGGGTGAGCTTGCTCTTGATACGCTCATAATCATACACCACCTCGAGCGGTCCAAAATCAAACTCACACACATGCCGCGCCTCGAGCGGATACTCCCGCCCACATTCGCGACACCGCAACGCCTTCATGTATCCCTGCTGTTTTGCCATGGCGTTTCGCTAAATAAAAAAACCCGCTCGTGACGATGAGCGGGCGAAAAACGTTTGCACCAAGGCTCATCTTTCCGGCTCCCGCCGGCTGGATTTGGCACCTGGACATCGAAACGCGCCGCTTCAACCGGTTGCCGTGACATCAACGGGCCAGACCCTCCGTCACTCTTCATGAGCGCTCTCCGAAGAAAGCGAGAAAATTCTAGTTAAATCGCCACTCACGTCAATGCTTAATCAGACAACTCAGCCGGAAACCCCTGCTGCCGGAGCGATTCATAGAGTACCAAAGCCACGCAATTTGCCAGATTCAAGGAGCGCGCCTCGGCATTGAACATGGGAATTCGCAAACAACTCTGCGGATTATTGTCCAGCAATGCAAGTGGCAATCCCGCGGTTTCCCGGCCAAACACCAGATAGTCGTCTGGATGGAATTCAACTTCATTATAACGCATCTTCCCACTTTCCTCTACGAACCAACACCGTGCCCCGACCGTCAACGTCTTCGTAAATGCAGGCCAATCATTCCACACCTGCCAATCCACCTGCTGCCAGTAATCCATCCCGGACCGCTTAAGCGTGGAATCATCCAGTCGAAAGCCAAGTGGACCAACCAGGTGCAACCGTGAATTTGTCGCCGCGCAAAGTCGCGCCACATTGCCAGTATTTGGAGGAATCTCTGGCTCGACCAACACAACATTCATCTTCAGTTAATCTTCCTAATAAAAAACACGCCATAACGTCAGCCCGCAAGCCGGTGCATTCATGCCTGCCACACCTCGATCGCGCTCGTGAAAAATTTGGCGAATTTCCTTCTGTGTCATTTTCCCCTGTCCCACTCGTTCCAGTGTTCCCACAATTCCTCGGCACATCTTATAAAGGAACCCTTCGCCCTCGATAATGAGTTTCCAGGTGAAACCTTCCTTGCGCACGTCACACCGTGTCAAGCGTCGCACTGTAGATTCCATTTCGTACTCGTGCGTGGAGGCAAATGATTTAAAATCCTTTTTACCAACAAACAACTTGGCTGCCTTCTGCACCCTCTCCAAGTCCATCGAAACCGGCACATGCCAAGCGCGATTGAGCAGCAGTGGATTCATCGCCGCGCGGTTCCAGATAAGATACAAATACTGTTTTCTCTTCGCATCAAAGCGCGCATGGAAATCCTTCTTTACTCGCTTGACCCCCATAATTCGGATGTCGACGGGCAAAAAAGAATTAACCGCCAACAGTAGCTTGCGCTCATCCATTCGGCACTCGGCCTCCAGAATGTCCACATGCGCCACCATGCCCATCGCATGCACGCCCGTATCGGTACGGCTTGAACTATGAACGCGCTTCACGCTCGGGAACAATTCACGCAATGCCTCTTCCACCCGTTGCTGCACAGTCATCCTGCCCTTTTGCACTTGCCACCCAAAATAGCGCGTGCCGTTGTAAGCAATGGTGAGCTTGAATCGCAGCATGTTAACCGGAAAGACTGTCAAGATAGGCCTGCAACATCACTGCGGCCGCCGAAGCATCCACTTTCGCCTTTGCTTTCTTTGCGTTCACACCGGCTTCGCGCAGATTCTTAACGGCAGATATACTTGTGAGCCGCTCGTCCCATGATTGGACTGGCACCACCACGGATTTCCTCAATGTCGCCAAAAAATCCTGCACTTTCAACGCCTGCGAACCGTAACTACCATCCATGTTGCGGGGCATACCTACAACTATCTGCTCAATCTGCCGCTCGACCATGATTGTTTTCAGTCGCTCTAGAAACGCCTCATATGGCTCCGTTAAAATAAATTCCAAAGGATGCGCGAGCATGCCGAGATCATCGCTCACCGCAATGCCGATACGTTTGTCGCCGTGATCAATCCCAAGCGCCTTCATTGCAACGTCGCCATTACCTTCTCTGCCGCCGAAATTGTATCGTCGATATCCTCATGAGAATGCGCCGCGGAAATGAAACCGGCCTCAAATGGCGACGGAGCAAGATACACCCCCTCAGCCAACATTCCGTGAAAATATTGTTTGAACCGCTCACGATCAGCCTGCATGGCCTCGGCCAGATTGTGAACCGGCTGATCGGTGAAAAAAGTGCAGATCATGGAGCCGATGCGTTGGATTGTCACCGCAACGCCATTCTTCTCTGCCGCGGCATTCAAGCCAACCTCCAGCCGCGCACCGGAAGTTTCGAGTTTCTGATGTATTTTACCCGACTGCAGCTGCTCCAGGGCTGCAATACCAGCCACCATTGCCAGCGGATTTCCGCTAAGAGTGCCGGCCTGATATACCGGGCCATCGGGTGCGAGTACATCCATGATTGCCCCACGCCCGCCAAAGGCGCCCACCGGCAAACCGCCTCCTATGATTTTGCCGAAGCAACTCAAGTCCGGCGTGATACCAAAGCGTTCCTGTGCCCCACCCAAATTCACGCGAAAGCCAGTCATCACCTCGTCAAAAATTAAAAGGCTGCCGTTGGACCGGGTAATTTCTCGCAGGAACTCCAGATATCCCGGCCGCGGAAGATACACCCCAGCATTACCCGGCACTGGCTCAAGAATGATGCCAGCCACCTGTGATTGATTTGCCGCAAACGCCTCTTCCACGGCTGCCTTGTCATTGAATGGCAACACGATCGTGTGCGCGGTAAATTCCCCTGGCACTCCAGCGCTATCGGGATTGCCGCAAGTCAACGCACCCGAACCTGCCTTTACCAGAAGTGAATCTGCGTGCCCATGATAGCAGCCATCAAACTTGATGATCTTGGGCCTATCGGTAAATCCACGTGCCACGCGAATGGCGCTCATGCAGGCCTCGGTGCCGGAATTGACCATGCGCACTTTCTCCACACTTGGCACGCATTCCTTCACGAGCTGCGCCATGCGCACCTCATGCTTATTGGGAATACCAAAACTGGTGCCCTGCTCCGCAGCGTTCTTCACCGCCTCAATGATGGCCGAATTGGCATGACCCAAAATTGCCGGGCCCCAGGTGCCCACATAGTCGATGTATTTATTCCCGTCCACATCCCATACGTGAGAACCGACTGCGCGTTTCGCAAAGAATGGCTGGCCGCCCACGCCGCGGAAGGCGCGCACCGGCGAATTGACTCCGCCGGGAATATGATTTAGCGACTCGGCAAATAGTTCCTTAGATTTTACATTCATGAATGTTATCCTTGATATTTTTGTGCCACGGGAATTCGGCGACCTACACCAAAGGCCTTGCTGGCAACCTTCAGGCCAGGGGCCGCCTGTCTGCGTTTGTATTCATTGAGATCAATGAGGCGCACGATGTGGCAAACCGTTTCCTCATTGAAACCAGCCGCAATGATTTGATCAACTGATTCATTTCCCACCACATAACGATCCAGAATCGCATCAAGGATTTTATACGGCGGAAGCGAATCTTCATCCTTCTGATCCGGCCACAATTCGGCAGAAGGTGGTTTCTTGATCGTAGCTTCAGGAATCACCTCGCGCTCCCGATTGATCCAATCCGCAAGGTGGTACACCAGTGTCTTGGGCACATCACTGATCACTGCCAACCCACCGCACATATCACCATAAAGGGTGCAGTAGCCCACGGCCAATTCGCTTTTGTTGCCCGTGGTAAGCACAAGGGGCCCGAATTTATTTGAAAGTGCCATCAAAAGCAGGCCGCGCAAACGCGCCTGCATGTTTTCCTCGGCAACATCCTCTTCGCGGTTTTCAAAGAGTGGCGACAGGCTTTCCTTTAGCGTTTCAAAAATCGTCTTGATCGGCACCACGTCATATTGGATGCCCAGGTTATTTGCCAGGGTCTTGGAGTCATCCAAACTGCCTTGGGAGGAATATTGTGAAGGCATCGAAACGCCCCAGACATTTACTGCACCCAGCGCGTCAACCGCAATTGCTGCCGTCACGGCAGAATCAATGCCGCCACTAAGGCCTATGACCGCGCGCGTAAAACCGCATTTTCCAAGATAATCGCGCACACCCAGAACGAGGGCATCATGGAGCATGACCACCTCTTCAGTTGCTCCCATCTCCACAACGGGCCCGTCAAGATCGCTTACCAGAACCGCTTCGGAAAAATATGGTGCCTGCTGGGTGATTTGACTTTCCGCGTTAAACACCAGACTGCCGCCATCAAAAATCAACTCATCATTACCGCCGACAGCATTGCAATAAATCAGCGGACGCTTAACTTTCGCAACCGTGCCTTCCAGCATCTCCCTGCGCATGCGATTTTTCCCGAGGCTCCAGGGCGAAGCAGAAACGTTGATGAGAAGCTCCGCACCCTGCTTCACCAGCGATTCAACCGGGTTGGCGCGATACCGGCGGTCATCCCAAAAATCCTCATCGTTCCAGACATCCTCACAAATCGTGAGGCCGAGTCGGTGACCGTTCAGTTCGACCGGCGCGTTTTCCGTGGCCGGTTCAAAATAACGATCCTCATCAAACACATCGTAGGTGGGCAATAAACTCTTCGTTCGCGTGGCAGTAACTTTCCCATTCTGGATCAGGGACACCGCGTTGGTTGCCACGCGCCCGGGCTGCCTTTCATTCCGCCCCACATGCCCCACCACCAAGGCCGCCTCGCCCACATGTGCCGCCAATTCATCCAGCGCCGCCAGGTTGCCCTCAACGAAACCACTCTTTAGCAGCAGATCGCGTGGCGGATATCCGGTGATTGCCAGCTCGGGGGCCACGACAATTTCCGCCCCGGCGGCTGCAGCCTCCTCATAGCCTTCGCGCAGGCGCGCGACATTCCCGGCAAAATCGCCCACCGTGGTGTTTATTTGCGCCAAGGCAACTTTCATCACTTTTTCATCGTCGCGGAAAATACGTCTCCGGCAGCGTGCCTTTCCCCGTTGTGATCATCACGCCCGGCCCGATTCCATTTCGCTTGAACCACCCCTGCGGCGTCTCCAATGCGTACTTGATATTGTTACTCACAGAATCAACTGTATTCGTATCCTGCGGCTTCATGTCGTGGATTTCTACAATCCTGCCCACCGGGTTGATGTAGGCGATGGACAAGGCTACAAAACAATTTTTCATCCAATAATTACGCTCACGCACATCCTGATGCACAAAAATCATACCTTCGTTGGGTCCCATTGATTTGCGAAACATCATCCCTGTCTGGATTTGGATCTCCGTTAACGCTTGCTCCACTTCTATTTCCACCGTGCCCACGTACATCTTGACAGCCGGCAATTTTGGTTGGGCTTGACTGGGTTCCACGAGAATTTCGGGAACCGCATTGGTCAGCATCGGCCAGGGCGGAGGCTTGGTAGAGGGCCCTTTTTCGCAAGCCGCAACCATCACCAGCAAAAATGCCGCCAAGAAGCGCATCCACGCAGCATGGGACACAAGCAACAAATTGGCAAGTCGACTCAAGAAAATCAGACCTCAGCCATCTCAAGAGAAAAATCTGATGGCCATAGTTTTTCCGATGATCAAGCAATCCATTCAGCCGCCTTATCAAAATCGATGATAACAGGCATCCGATCGTGATAGGGTTGCACGGCGGCTTTGGGTGAGGTGGTTAGAATCGTAAAGGTCTCCACCCGAGGCACCGGAGTCTTGAAGCTTTCAGCAAAAACCCCAGTTTGGCGAGTGGGCGGACGTTGCCAGCGGTCCCAGAGGCCGGCAAAGCAGAAGAGGAACGGTCAGGAAAATGAAAATGGAACAATTGTTTTTTTCCGGAGCAGAGGTTCAGATGGTTCCATTCATAAAATCCATCGGCAGAAACGAGGCAGCGGCGCTGACGCCAGGCCTCGCGAAAAGCTGGCTTTTGAGCAGCAGTTTCGCTACGTGCATTAAAGAGCTTGTGACCAATCTTCTCATTATTTGCCCAGTGGGGGATGAGCCCCCCAACTCATAGGCTTAAGCTCGATTTGGCCGTTTTTGCACACAATCACCGAGGCAGTCTGGGTGGGGACAATGACCGGACACGAGGCAAACTCGTAGGTACAAAGGTCAATGGCCGGCCTCTCTACCAATTGCATGGGGTCAACGGTCTCAGAGTAGCGGCCCCACATGGTTAAAAATGCCGCATCACGGCGCATTCTCCAATCCATTTACGCCTTGCCCCGCCGGCTCTCACGCGAAAAGCTTTGCCCATGGATCTGCAACTAAAGGGCAAGGCAGTGATCGTAACCGGTGGCGCGAAGGGGATCGGTGCCGCCGCTGTGGAATCCTTCGCCACTGAAGGAGCCAAGGTGGCCATTGCCGGCCGCAGCCCAACCGAGGGTATCTCACTGGCCAAGGAAGTAGGCGGCATTTTTATTGAGGCTGAACTGGCCGAGGAAGCAGCCTGCCGCAGAGTGGTTGATGACACCCTCAACGCCTTTGGCCAAATTGATGTGCTGGTGAATAACGCCGGCTTCAATGATGGGCGCGATCTGGACACCTCACCTGCTGAGTTTATCGAATCAGTACAACTGAACCTCTCGCACGTCTACACTCTGGCGCACCTTTGCCGCGGAGAATTGTCAAAAAACAAGGGTGCCATCATCAACGTAAGTTCCAAAGTGGCCGTAACAGGACAGGGAAGCACTTCAGGCTACGCTGCGGCCAAGGGGGCTATGAACGCCCTCACCCGTGAATGGGCCATTGCTTTGGCTCCGGATAATGTGCGCGTTAACTGCGTGATCCCGGCCGAATGCATCACCCCACAGTATCAGCGGTGGTTTGATTCATTGAACGATCCCGATGGCACGCGCGCAGCGATTGAGCAACTGGTGCCATTGGGCCAGCGCATGACCACGCCCAAGGAGTTGGCCGACATGATCGTGTTTCTCGCCTCACCCTGCAGCAGTCATACCACCGGCCAGATGATCTTTGTGGATGGCGGCTACACGCACCTTGACCGCGCTGTGACCGCAGACCACTCGAAGTGGGGATAGGCTCTGTTGCCGGGCCCTATTCTTTCTCATTGGCGCCACCAAGCGTGACGCTGATCTTATATTTGTTCTGCAGATGCGCGTGGGCCCGACTGGCCTGACTGGCCTTGGGATACAGCTTACAGGTTTTCTGGAACCACTTGATTGCGTTTTCGCGCTGTCCGTATTGCTCGTAGGTGTAGCCAATGCTAATAGTGGCCTCGACAGCCGAGCCCTTGTCGACCCGGGCCTGATGGTACAACACCAACGCTTCCTTGTATTGATTGAGGCGCCGGTGACAGGAAGCCATCCGGAAATACAAGCTGGGATATTTATCCGACTGCCGATAGCTCTGAATGGCTTCCTTCAATTTTCCGGTGGCTTCGTAGCATTCGGCGATACCCCAATACCAGTCACCGAACCGGCCAGGCACAACCTTGAGCAGTGCCTGGTAGGCGGCGATGGCTTGATCCCATTTCTTGGCCTCACGCCAGGTGGTCACAATGTGTTCATGCCATTCGCCTGCACGTTCTTTCTCCATTCCAATCAATCGGCTGTACACCGCCACGGCCTGGTCGTGCTTACCCTCATAACGCCGGTAAGTCCAAGCAATGTTCACCTGACCAGCCACCTTGTCCGCGAACTGCCCGTAAATGTTGCGCGCCTCGGCATATCGTTTTCGGCCGCGATGCCAACCGGCCTGTTTGCCGCGCAGGTCGTCATCCACTCCGATCAATTTGCCCAGCCGCGCGTACAATTCCAACCCCTCCGCATCCCGTCGCGCGTGGCTATGCACTCCAGCCATGATATAATAAAACTCTCTCGCGCGAACGATGTTGGCATCATCCTTCAAGTCCTGCGGGATTTGCTGCTCAATAAACATAATCAATTCGTCGGCCAGTTTTTCCCCGACTTTCTTCCCCTCCTCTTTTCCAGTCAGCTGACTAATAGGACTTTGCGCATGCTGATAGAGTCGGCGCACCAGACTGGTGCCCTTGTATGTTGTCTCAAACGCCTTCAACCCATCTTGGAAATTGCCGGCATAAAAGTGGTGTTGCCCGAGGTAGCTTGCGGCGTGTGTGGTGTAGTAGCTACTCTCCTTGGTTCGCTTGGTTTTGAAGGCGAGGTCCTCCCAGACCTTAATCCGCTTATCTTCAGCCTTTTGTATCCGGTAAATTTCAGCAAGATCCCACTTGGCCAAGACGGCAGTATAATGATCTGGGTGAGAAGCAATCGCACGCGCATAAGTTTTCTCAGCATTGGGTAATTCTCCCGTCGACTTATAACTCCTGCCTATAAGATAGGCTGCAAGAATAGCCTCATGTGAATCAGGCCAGTAATCAACCACAGACTGGAAGCCATCGCGAATGGCGGCATACACCTTGCGTTGCTTCACAAGGCAATGGCTCCACATGAGTTGCGCATAAGGCGCTGCTGCGCTGCGTTCATAAAGGGTCAGGAACTTTTCGTACTCCGAAGCCGCCACCTTGTATTCGCCCTTAAGATAGAACTTCTCCGCAATTTTCAACTGATATCGTTCCGTCTCGCGCATCTTGGCGAAGATATCCACGGGGATTTGTTCGAGATACGAAAGGGTCGCCGCAGAGGTTGGCAAGAGGCTCCAGCAAACGAGCATGCCAGTGAGGAATTGTTTCATTTGTCGTCCTTTTTCTTTCGGGCCTGAAGCCACTTGCTGTACTCAGCGTGGGAGTAGATTATCACGTTTCCACCGAGCCGATAGCAAGCCTCATAAACACCGGTGGGCACCCCGGCATGACCGTCCGCCCAAGCATCCCCGATATCGCCGGGATGATAATACGCCACCAGCCGGCTTTCCACCACCCATCCGTAGGCAGTCCTGCCTCCATGCGGCGCCACAATCGGAAGAAACGGCATGCCGCGATGGACGGGATGATCCAGTGGCACCTTGATCGGCTCCACATCCGGCAAGACCTGGCGCATGGTATTAAAAAACTGACTGTGCCAACCAGGGCTGCCACCATTGTCGGCAAAGAGCATGCCGTGCTTATCGGTGAGATACTCCCGCAACACCTCGATTTCGCTTCGTGAAAATGAGATATTTCTCTGGCCAGTCATGTAAACCATTGGCGGGCTCTTGCCGATGGGGAACTTGGCAAGTTGCCCCAGGGTGCGCACCTCCGGCTTGGCAGCAATCTCGTGACCGGTATTGGCAGCATACCAAACAAGCATGTTTAGATCAGAGTTAAGGCCAAGATCCTGATCCCAATCTCCACCAGCATACCGAAGGCGAATAAAGCGAACTTTTCCTCGGCGTGTGCCTCCAGCAAAACCCGCGCCCTTTCCTTCTCCTTGCCCTACCTGATAAACATGCTTGGTTATCTCCAGAAGCTCCAACTTGATCTGCTCGATGGGAGGGGGATTGAATAGAATGGCGCTGTAAGGATTGATCACATATTTTTTGCGAATCACCTTCTTGATCTTCACCACCTTCTGCTTGAGTTGCTCCTCGCCGCCTCCAGCAGGCAATTCATAAATCTCCCCGCAACCGGAGAATGAAAACAACATCCACAGCACCAAAAACCACCCAGTGTAAAATGTAACGGCACAGAAAGACTGTTTCAGCTTTTGCCGGCGGCGGCCATAATACCACGCGCCCTGATCCACCGGGTTCCACAACCCGCCTTGGCAGGTACTCGTACAGGATGATATTACCGCCAACAAATAGCCCAACATCACCACTCCTATGAGCCCCCCTAAAATCAGAAAGTACACCTTGCTCAGCGTGGGCAGAAAGCCATGCAGCAGCCAAAATAGCAATCCCAGCAGGCCCAGGAAACCGACAACAACCACAGGCACCCAAGCAAATCGCGCGAGCTCACTGGGCTCACCCGCAGAACTATTCATGGCCTCAAGTGGGCCTATCTTCTTTAACTGCCCCCCTGTGACAGTTTTGCGCAGTAATTGGAACTGACGGGATTTCCTCTCAACAAACCAAATCACCCAGAGCAATCCTCCAACAAACAATACAAACAATAACGCCCGCCCGACCATGGCGAAGATCCTGTGCCATTCAATCCAGCCAAAGTGATGCGCAATATATACCAGCCAAGTCCACAATGGAATTACGCCTATAGACAGCACCAGCCACTGGACCCATTGCGACCAGCCACGATTCCGTGTCCACAGGAGCAGGACCGCAGCCACCACTGCGGAGGTGGCCACGCAGCCAATACTGATAATGAGCCACCAAAAAAAGGAGATTTCCTTTAATTCCACGATCAATCGATTTTCTATTTGCCTAATGGATCAACCAGTAGATCGCCCTTATTCTCAAATGGATTCACTTCCTTGGGCTTGCCGGTTTTCTCCTGGCCCACGCCAAGCACATCTGCGGGTTTATTCTCTTTCGGCTTGCTGACAGGGGTGATCAGTTCAATATTGGCCTTCCCTTTGGATGCCTTCTCCTTTTCACGCGCCTCTTCAATACGGGAAACCGCTTCACTTTTACTTTTGCGCCAAACATTCACTCCATAGGGCACAACGGTAAGAACCACGAGCAGGATAATAATAGCAACTGTGGAAATTATCGTGCTCAGCACCAAGGTGCTTTGGGCAATGGCACCGAGCATTTCGCGTGGACTTTTGCCGCGCATCTCGCGCATGAATTCCCGCAACTCACTGACGGTGACCGAAGAGTTGCGTTTGAGGTTCTTGAAATCCCGCGAAATGCTCGCCATAGGCTGCACCCCGCCACCACTTGCGACTGGCGAACCAGCACTGGACCCCACCGAAAGCCGCAGGACTTCAGCCACCGTACCCCACTCAGTGTCACCTTCCAGAAGAGCAGGATCATCTGGCTTAAGACTGTCGGCGTTGACCAACCCCTTTACCTCATCAACCGTCAGGGGGCCGCGCTTTTCTCCATCGTCTACCACGTAGATGTTCATTATTCTTCCCAATCAGGGCGCTGCAATTTTCTCTTCCTCCAATATATGATGCAGCTCACCGCCAGCTTCACTAATTGCCTCAATGACCGGCTCAAAATATACCGCCGTTACCTCATGGTGCACCTTTACCATTACCGTTCGTTTCCCGGAAGGGTTTTCTCCCAGCAACACCTTTAACTCCTCTGCCAGTGCGTTCACGGAAGTTTTTCGACCGTTCAGGTGAGTTACATTATGTTTATCAATCACCACGCTGGCATTCATCGTGTCGGGACGCACCAATTCCTGCCCAGGTGCCGGCTTCCATTGAAGATGACTGTCATCCCGCGCGCGGGCAAGGATCACGAAAAAAATTAACAGCAAAAATGCAATATCCCCCATCGCCATGGCGGGTATCGTTGCATCCATCTGCCTGCGTTTAACGATCATTTTACCTGAACGGTTTGTTCCTCCTCCAATTGCAGCGTAATCACGCCACCAGCACCCTCAATAAGTCCTGTCACGTGAATCCAGTGGCTGTAGGGTACTTCTTTGCGGCTCTTAACCGTCACGATTTTATCCTCCTCACGGGTTTTATCTGCAAGCTTAATGGCAATGGTCTTTTCAAAACGATCCGGTGTAAGCGGATTTCCATTTAAGATCACCGCATTACGCGTAAGTTCCACCTCAATGTTCTGGCTTTGCTTTTTTTTCTCCTTTTCAGGCTCACTCCGCGGCAGTGTCTGCGCCCTGCCCTTGTCCGGCTCCACGGAGGCGCAGACAAGAAAAAACACGATCAGTATAAACGCGATATCGCTCGTGGCGCTGGCTGGCGGTTCCAGCAATAAACTGGTACGGCGCAGTTTCATGAATCCGATCGTTCCTCGGCTTTTTTCAGGGTGAGTTGCAGCGTCACCGCTTCCATCAACTCCGCAGCGGTTTCCTCTACATCAAGAACGAAGTTATTGATCACACTCGAGAAATAATTAAACGCCATGAAAGCCGGGATGCCTACCATCAACCCAAAACACGTGGTCAGCAGTGCAATAGAAATGCCCGATGCAGCTGCCTGAATGATGTTACCACCTCCGGACTCATCCATCTCAACGATGTTATCGAAGGCAACAATCATGCCCTGTACAGTGCCCAGGAACCCAAGCATTGGCGCCACACTAGACACAATGGCGAGCACAGGAAGGTGCCGCTCCAAAGCTGCTACAATATGCACCCCATAACTTTCCATGCTTTTAACTACCTGCTCCTCCAGCCTTGCTGGGTCGTAGTTGAGCCGATTCAACACCATGTACTTCCTTAAACCGTTGGCAAGAACTGCCGCCACTGGCCCACGCTCCCCATCGCAACGTTCCAATGCCTCCTCCACTCGTTCATTGGTCAAGTCATCAAGCACAGCTTGGCGCAGGGCTTCGGTATTAGTGTCCAACATTTTCAGGCTACGCCATCGTTCAATAATTACCGCCAATGCCATGATGGCCATGATGAGGATAGGCCACATAAAAAAGCCGCCCTCCAGTAGCAGGCCAATGGCACCAGAATCGAATAAATCCGAAATCCATGACGGTTCAGCAACTGCTTCAACACCCGAGTCAGTTCCCGCTTCTGGTGTGGGCGCAGATTCTACGGATGCTGCGTTAGTTCCGCCGACATTCGTGGCGGAGGAATTCTTGTCCACTTCGTTGGTGACCTGGGCAAATTGGACTAACATGGGTCTGGGGTGAACAATTTGCTCAATTGCAAAGGAGCTTGGCCGCTCGGGTTAATTGTCATTGTCAATAGAATTAGCCTCGCTTTCGAATTGGGACAACATTTCCGGCAAGGCAAGGCGACCTCGTGCGTACTTTGCCGCATCACTCTCTGGGAAATCCCAGCGACAGCGATTATAACGGCGGAAAGCAAAAGACACATTGTTGGCGCTACGATAGCTTTCGCCTGCCCAGAATAACGCCTCTGAACACAATGGATCGTCCGGAAACTTCTTTGCAAAGAGGTCAAACACCCCGCCGGCCTTGGCGAAGCCCTCATCCTTGTAATGGCACTGCCCCCAACGAAATGCCATTTTCGGAGCAAACTCATGGTCGGCAAAGCGATCCATGAATTTCTCAGCAACCTTCGCAGCGACTTTGTAATTTTCCCCCTTATAAAAATACTCGTTGATGCGGATCATCACGTTCGGGATCAGCGGATTCTTGGGATAGGTCGCAGCCAGAGTAACATATTCCTCCAATGCACGATCGAAGTCATTCGCCTCTTCAAAACACTGCGCCAGTTTGTACTGCGCATCCGCAGCCAGAGTGTGGTTTGGATATTGCCGAACAATGAGCGCGTAACTGTTGGCGGCTTCATTCCAATCCTCCAGCTCCTGCGAGAATTGCCCACTCAGGTAGGCAATACGAGGCAGATATTTCGGATCTGGATAATCAACCATGATCTCCTTAAGAACCCGTCGACCCGCCTTGAGTGCTTTTTCACTTTCATCCTCACGCTCAAGTTTCAGGTTATTCTTGAATAATTCAAAATAGCTCTCGGCAATGTGGAATTGGGTCTGTACGGCGAGCTGTTGATTGCCAAATATTTTACTGAACGCCGAAACAATTCCATCGGTACCAATCGCCACAGGCAACTCAACACTAAGCTCCACCTCGCCTTCTTCCGCTCCTGAGGCGGCATCTAAGTAGGTAGCAATAAGCTTGTCACCAAAGAAGCACTCTATCTCCCTGTCAATATCGCTGAAGTTTAACGCAGTGGGTTTTTCACGCGCCTTCAATTCGAACGAGCCTACAAAAACGCCACTGTGACTAAGGGTTTCCTCCAAGGTCACTTTCTCGTTCTCCCCAGTTCCAGTGGCAATGCCTAACTCCGCCTTGTCTCGATCATCGGATATATCGAGATCAGGGTCGGCTATCATAACATAAAGTTTTTCTCCCACGCGCAACAGCTCCGTTGATTTTTCATAACCCTCGTCGGTTATGGCCATGGAACCATCCGTTACAAGCCGTGCCTTTGAGGATAAATCGACAGCCGTGGCATCCGGACGCACCTGGTCATGGTAAATGGCAGAAAGCAGCGACTTGCCGTTCACATTAAGCACGGTATCCAGCAAGTTGTTGGATTCAGTTTCCTTATCCTCACCCGCGGGACGGGCAAGACCAGTAAGTCCAGAGCCGGAGCCCAGTGAGCGAGGCAGTCTAGAAGGGGAAGCCACGCCACCCAATTGCATTTTAACCTGACCCACAAATCTCCCCATCATGAGGGCGGCACTGGCTTGGCCTGATTCAACCCCAGAGACATCGCCGAATTGGGTGGATAACACACAAGTAATCTCCACCGCATTGGTGGTGCCGGCATCCAACTGCACGGTCACAGTACTCAAACTGTCCTTAGCAGCGTCGGGATCGACTACCACCACAGTCAACGGCACGAAATAGTTCACACCCACAGGTTCTTCCTGACCTTCAGTTGCCGGCAGGAAAACCGCTTGCGGCTTGGCCTCACTGTCGGGCTGAGGCACGGTTCGGCGAGTACCGATGATGCGCATCACGCCATCGGTCGGTTCATTGGCAAAAACCACGGCCTCGCGTTGAACGGAATGACCGGGAAAGGTGTTCTGCAAATCCACATACCGACAAAACACTCGATCTCCCTTCCCGATCACCAGCTTTTCGCCATCGGCCTCTGCGGCAGTGTCGACCTCCACCCGGAAAACACCGGAGTATTCCCCGATTTCGGTCGCGGTGAGTTCTTTCCATTTCACGCCGTTGGCCCAGATTTCCACAGGTACGGTATCGCGCTCATCGGTTTGGTCCATGTCGTAGTCAGTCACTTCAAAGGTGATGCGATCACCCGGGTCGATGCGCAGCAATTCCTTGCGCGTTTGCTGCACGCCACCTCCGACATTGCGACTGAAGTCAAAACCGATTGGCAACACCTCCGCGTTGTTGTAGGTGGCCTGAAGTTCCCGCGTAAGCAACCGGCTACCACCTTGTGTGGCAATAGAGGTTTCGTCGGTATAACTGGCGGTAATCACGTCGCCACCGGCAATCTCCAATGTCTCATTCTCGGCCAACGTGCTCACGTCCACCTTGGTGGGGATAAACGTTTTGTCTCCGTTTCGAATTTCAACGTGATTAATCGCCACCGAGTCACCCAAATATTCATCTATCTGGAACCGGGCGTAGCGTAATTTCACCGGATCGAAGAAAAATTCCCATTCCCGGTCGCGCTGGACCATTCCCACTTTCTCAGCCGGCCGCAATTCCAAGCCGGCCACATCCATCAAGCCACTGCCCTTGATTTCCAGCGGCTTGATCGAGAGCGCCTGTGGATCGGCAGAATCCACCATCATTATGCCTACCCGATGCCAAGCAAACGTGTTCCAGCCACCAGTCTTGGGCACCTCCATTTCGATCAATTGATCTCCAAATTCCACGCGAAATTTCGATCCTCCATCCTGATGTGACAAATTCACCCACAACTCATACGCGCCGACATTGGGCACCGTAAACAGCCACTTCATCGTGTCTTCTATATTCTTCCAATTTCCGATACGCTGAGCATTGTTTACGGTGATCACTCCGAATTTTTCGGTTTTTACGTGAAACTCCGTCTTGTTCATGTCCATCTCAATAGATTTTTGTGCGACGACAGCTTGGTCGGGCTTTAGGTCCAGGAATCTCTTGGCTGACTCCAAGTCAAAATCCTCCACGGTAAAGGAATTCAATTGAGGATTGCTATTACTGTAATTGGATCGCGCCCGGGTGGCCTCGAGTGGTTTTTTGGCCGTCTTGTTCGCGACAAAGATGGCAATCTCATGTAAGCCAGAAGTCAGCCATACATCCACCGTTTTGACCTCTGCGGAGGGTTGCATCACCACCCGGCCATCCACAACCACGGCGGCCAAGTCACCCGTCACGCCAATGCGCATTGCGCCTTCCCGTAATTGCACTATTTGACCGTTCCACAAAGACGCGTGCGGCTGGTCGGCACCCTCAGCATTCGGCTCAGGAATCCACGACAATTCCGTGGCGTTTTCATCCAATATCGGTTTACCCGTGCGAGAAAGCGATACCACTTGGGACCAACTCTTAAGGCCAGTATGGTCTCCGGAATAAATTCGCTGCCGTAGCTGGTCGGTTCGACCGGATACCGCTTCAGCTTGAGGCAGCATGGGGTGCGCAGCGATGGTAAACCAAAAAACTCCGTCATGGCTGCCTAGCAGTGTACCACGCACAGGGTTGTTTTCCGAAGCATTGGGTGTGGCCACGCGCAAACGAGAAACGGTGTGCAGTTGTTTCATGTCCACCGTCAGCAACTTAGGTGTTACGCCGTCAGGCTCGGATTGCCAGTAAGTATCACTGCTATGATCGATGGCCATCAGCGGGTTATGGTCAATTGCGCTGTCAGTGGCAGACGCGCCGGCGGGTAGCTCGGAAGTAGGAATGGCCGCGCGGAATTCGCCTGTGTGAGGCCCGGTCTCCAGCAATTCCACCTGCACCTGATCACCACTATTCGCTCGCAGGGTCACAGCCACCCGGTCGGGCTCATCACCAAGATCGCGGTCAACATCTTGCAGGCGCATGAAAATTCGGTTGCCTGGCTTTACTTGGTTGGATGGACGACCTTGGGAAACACGTCGGTCCTGATCTGCTTCTTCGGCCTGTTCGCGCTGAAGTTGTTGAGTGAGGGTTTCCTTTTCCACGTCCACAATCTCACTGCTGGCCACATCAAATTGACCATCGGCTGCAATGCGTATTTCCACATCGCTAAGCGGCACGGTGCGAAACTGCGCCTTAAACTTAGCCGGGTAATCACTCTCGATCACGTCACGACCGGTGAGTTGTAGCAGTCCGTCATTTTTTTCCATGACACCCAGAGTGGTATCCACCTCTCCGCGGAACAATCCTTTGCCAGCACCTGCCGTGCTGCGCAAATACACCAGTTCCTCATCGCCACCGGGTTTTGTGGTGACTACCACTGGAATACGATTTTTCCCGCGGCTCACACCCAAATCACGATCGTGCACCACGATGGACAATGCGTTTCCCGGAACATGCAAACGCTTACTGGCCTGTCCCAGTCGACCAACAGTACGCAGAAGGTTCAGCTGCTGCAGGTAACGCTGCTCCAGTCCGTAAATTTCCGACAAACTAAACAAGGTTCGGTTGGCCAGCTCCACATCCGGCACGCGCTCGAGGATATGCTGGAATTTCTCACGAGCCTCATCACGTTGTTCCTGCCGAAATGCCAGAAGGCCGTTGAGGAACTCTGCACGGATCGAAATTTGCAAATCCGGATTTTCTTCCAGTGATTTGAACATTTGGGAAGCTTGATCGTAGATTTTCTGACCCATGAACGATTCCCCAATACCAAACTTAGCCTCAATGGCGTGTGGTGTGCCGGAATAACGATTAGTCACCGTGGAATACTCCGCGCGCGCCACGTCATAGCGCTGCCCCTTGTAGTAGCTCTTGGCTAGCAATAGCTGCAAACGCGCCTTTGCGGTCTCACTTTGCTGCTTACTTTCGGGCTTATCGGGATCGGTAAACTTAATCAACCAGGAGCGCAGAATGTCCTCCACCTCCGCCAATTTTTCCTCGCCACCACCCGCCATCAGATGGGTGCAAACAAATTCAATCAAGTCCGGCGGCAGGTCGTTGCGATGCTCCTTAAACAACTCCACGTTGTCTTGATACAGCTCACGCGCCTTATCCCTGTCGCCCAGTCGAAGGTAAAGTGCCGCCTGCAACAGTGGAGCCAGCGGGCTGTCCTCGTCAATCGTCAACCCCACCGCGCCCATGCGTGAATGAGCACGCAGCACCGCACCACGGCCTTCATCTTGTGACTCTTTTGAGGAGCTGGTTATGTTTGACAGCATACCCGTCAGAAGTGTTGCACTATCGACGTAACGCTTCGCCTCAAAGGTCTTCTGCGCGTAGCTACGGATTGAGTTCCAGCGAGTCTGGTCATTGTTAATCGACTGCAAACGACCATTGGCCTGCGTAATTCGCATCAGCCGTAACAATCGCTGCATTGCGGGCTCCTGATCCAAGGCTCCCGCCAAGAGCAGATCACAGGTAGAATATGCTGATTGGTCACGCGTACGAATATCGCGCAAGACCTTGTAGACACTCAACTTGGCCACATCGTCCAGCACCTTAAAATCCTTATATGCTGGGTCTTCACTCTCAGTTAAAGTCTTGTTGTTATAGGCAAATTCACGCCAAGTATAACCCACGTCACGCCAACTCTGGCTTGCAAATGGCGTTTCCCTCGCCGTCGCCCGCAGCTTTTGCACAGCCTGTGAAAAAGCCGGAATATTACCCTGCAACCGCAGGATATCCGTGATCTTAAGGGCCGCAATCCGGTGTTTCAGATCCGGCCAACGATAATCGGCCTGCTCGCGCCATGGCTCAGGAGGATTACCGCCGTTGGCAAGAAATCTCTCCGCGCAATTACGCTCCTCATATCGGCCATGGGAAACGTTCGCATCAGACACTCGCCGCCACCAGTCCAACGCCTGTGTCTTTTGGTTGAATTTGTAGAGCACATCTCCGACATAGTCGCTGTAGGCAGTATCAATTGGAATCTTGATCGCCCACTGATATATGGCCAGCGCCAGCGCAGGATCCTTGTTTAATTCGGCAACCTGCATCAGGCTGCGAACCAATCCGGAATTGCCTCTCTTCAAGGGTATACGCAAAATGCGCTGGGCATAGACCTTGGCTTGCGCCTTGGTCTCTTCGTTTCGGTTATCCTCCATCACCCATTGCAATGCAGTGTGATCATTGGGGTGTAATTTCAGGAGCAATAATCCCAGTTGGTGCGCACGTTCCGGGTCACGTTTCTTGGCATAGCTGAACAATGTGCCGCGTTGGGTGCCGACGATGTGAAATTGATTGTTTCGACCCATCTGAGCTAATCCCTTGATGGCCGCTGCGCGAACTGTCACGGCTTTTTTGGAGGAGGTTGAAGCTGATGAATAGTGCGTGATAGCCGCCAGCAGCGGTTCGGTGTTCTGCTTGGCCACTTCCGCGGCGATATATTGGGCCTTGGCCTTTTGATCCTTGTTGCCCTTATTAGCCGTGGCCCATCCCGGAAGGTAGTTTCGGTAGTTGTTGTCCAGAAAATGATCTCGCCGCTGCTTGAGCATAAGGGCCACGTCGGCGCGGAACTGGTTATTCAACGACTGGCGCGTCAACAAGTCCTCGAACATCGAGGCCATCCAGCTGGAGTAAATTGCCACTTCCTTCACCGCCAAGCGCGCGTGAGCCAAGGCGGTGGCCTCGTTCTTCATCCGGTCCCGATACAGGTTGCGCGACAGCACGATCCGCAGGCCCAGCTTATCGGAGGGTCGCTTGGCCTGTGATATGGCTGCGGTAAGCGTACGACTGGCCTCATTGGCTAGGGTGTTCACCGTGTTTTGCTTTGCGGCATGTGCGGCTGTATCAGTGCGAAATTTAACTTCAAGCGCTTGGCGCGCCTTCACGGCGTTGTCATAGGCCACCTTGGTAGTCATTTTTGCGTCAGGATTCTTCGTCTTATTAAAAGTATCCAGCTTGATTTTCTCGTCCTTCCGGGCATTTTCCAGACTAGTCTGGGTCGCCATCTTGGTGCTGTTGGCTGTGTTGAGTTCACCCACCGCCTTGTCCATTAGCCACGTCACGTAGTTGGCCGCCATGCTGCCATCTCCAGCGGCATGGGCCAGAGCCGGAACCACCGCGCGCGCAGCACGCATTGTATCTCCTTCGCGTGCATAGGCATTACCAATGCGATTGTAGTTACTCCAGCGCGCGTGCTCATTGGGAAAACGGGCGGCAAAGGAATTAACCTCCGGCACGATCTGAGCAGCCTTCATCGCAGCCTGATACATGGCGTAGATTTGCCGCTCATGCAACTGCCACCCTTCATTTGGCCGCCAACCTTCACCTTGACCGCGCGCCTGCTTCAAAGCCACCACGGCGTTGGCCCATTGGCTTTGGGAAATGAAATTTTCGGCCTGCAGCCGATATAATTCATGCCGAATGAGGCGCGTAAGTGGCAGCCCACCTTTCTTGAACATCTTCTGGATAACCTGATTGGATTCAACCCAGCGACTAAGATAACGATACTCACTCACCGCGCGCAAACCGGCGCGCAGGGTGTATTCGCCGCCGGGCAGTCTATCCAACAAGCTCTCGGCCATTTGAGCTGACCGTATGCGCAAACGAGGATCCCCCTCTTGCCCGTACAACTCCGAGGCGCGCTCAGCCGCCGGTCGATTGGCGGCAACTGGCTTATGTTCCCACAAAAGACGCAATGCATCAGCAGCCTCTCGTCGCTTCCGGTTACGCTCCAAGGCATCCGCCACGCGCAGCGCAACATCCAATGCCTCGGTTGAGCCAGAATATCGCGACAGGTATTGACGCCCAACAGTGATAAGATCGTCGCGGCGAGCCATTACCTCTAATCCATCGATTAACTTTAACATCACCTCGCGGTGCTTGGAGTGCTTACTTTGTGCCTTTACGAATCTTTCACTCACACGCACCAAACCGAATACTCGACCTTCCTGGTAATATAGGTCAGTCAGTTCCAACATAACTTTGGCTGCTGCAGGCGAGGTATCAAGGCTTTTGGTAAGTTGGGTTTCCAACGCGGCAGCCTGTTTATCGATTGCGCTGGATTCAGGTTTATCAGCAGCCGACAGGAGTAGCGGGCATGCGAGGAGAAAAACAATAAATCGGATTATCATGGTATCAAATTAGAGGGTTAAAATCCGCCCTTGGCGAGAGCCTGAGCAATACGCTTAGCCTCGGGAGCCAACTGGCTCTGGGGAAATTCGTCAATCAACTGGTCAAACCGCTTTCGAGCCTCCCCTTTGCGCTCCATTCGATAGAGACAGCGACCATAGTTGAAAAGGATCACATCCAGAAAATTACCGTCGGGATAATCGGAAAGGACTTTCTCAAAGACATCCACCGCGCGCGCGTAATCTTTTCTTTGGTAATAGAAGCTAGCCATCTTGGCGACAGCATCTCCAACCTTGCCGCTTTCTGGAAATTGGTCAAAGACCGCCTTGTAAGCCAGAAAGGCACGCTCATACATTTGCCCATTATTACCACCCGCTGCCTTGGCCATTTCCTCATAGCATTCACCAATGCCGTATTGCCCTTCCCCTCGCAGCTGACTCTTTGTCAACCGTGTGAGGTTATTGTAGAGAGATACAGCGCGCGCGTAGTCTCCGGATTTCTGAGCCACACGTGCTTGTTGCAATATGGCTTCATCAAGGTAAACACTCTCAGGAAATTCCCGCTGCAGGCGCAGGCTCATGGCTGCAGCAAGATTTAGGCGATCCATTGCAAAATAAATACGCCAGAGCTGCACATAGGTTTCCTCCAACAAGCTGCCACCAATTTTGCGCGCTTCATCGGCAATCTCTTCGCCAACGCTCAGTGCTTCCTCATATTTAAGTTTCGCTTTAGCATCGAGGCCAAAATCACGATATTGGGTGCCGATTTGGGTTAGCGCACTGGCGGTTTTGAGCTTCGTCTTAAGTGCCAGCTCGGCGTCGTTGATTTCCGTACGGGTCACGCGCACTCCGCCAAGGTTGCCTTCCACGCACTTGGCCTCGCGGGTCAAATCGCGCGGGCCGGCAGTGATGTTCAACTTATCGGTGTAGCTCAGGCGAATGAGATCTCTGGGCTGCGCCTGCAGCTTAGCATCTCCCTTCACCACTTCAGCCACAGATTCCACGGGCACGGTACCGCGGAAAACACCGGTGTGTATTGTGCCATCACTCACCAAATCCTCAATCTCACTCACCAAATCCTCTCCCACGGGTGACTTGGGTGGATCAACAGTGCCTTCACGCCCGATGGAATCCTCATCACCATCGCCAATATTGGCAGGCTTGGGCGTGGGCTTTTCAATAAGGCCATCATCGCCCGCGCGCTCTGCCTCGGTAAGCGACAGCACCACGGTATCAATCACTTTGTACGGATCCACCTCTTCCTCGGCCTCCTCAGGATCAGGCACGACCGGCTTGGGCTTGTTGATGGTCTCGGCGATGAGCTTGGCTTTTTCCTCCTCGATCTCCGCAGGGGTCTTTTGCCTCAATACATCGACCTTCACCGTCAGGGAATCAGCTTTATCGCTCACGTCGCGATCAGCATCGGCCACCTGCAGATTGGCTTCCTTGCCCAGCACCACACCCTGCAATGCCTCGGCAAAGGCACCGTCCATCACTTGCACCATCGCATTGCCCACCACAGTCACTTGTTTTTTTCGCACTGTATCAAACTTGCGATCGGCCGTGTGAGAATCCACGTAGTCCACTTCCACCTTGGCGGTGCCAGTCACCTCAAGGACGCCATTGCCCTTGCGCGGCTCACCCAACCGTGTGGGAATTGAACCCAACGCCAAGCGCACATTGCGGCCGACAGACCGGCACTCAACCAGTTCCTCATCGCCCTCGGTGGTACGAACTTTTACCTGCACAGACTCTTCCTTCTCCAGGATCGCCAGATCAGCGTCCTCAATCTTCACAAAGAACCGCTTGCCTGCCTCGAGCTTCTCAGCATTCTTGTCCTTCTGGCCAACAGCCGTACCCACCTTTTCCAACGCGGAAATAGCCCGACCATAATGACCCTGTTTGAAATGGCCCAAACCAATGTAGTAATAGGCTTCGTTCACCTGCTCGGCGACTGGAAATTCCGCAATCACCTTGCGCATCACCTTGTAACATTGCCCATAGTGGCGCCCTTCAAAGAGGCAAACGCCCACCTTCAGGGTAGCCGCAGCACGTTGCTCTTCATCTTTGTTTTCTTCACTGGCTACCGCGTCAAAACTCACACGGGCTTTATCATAGGCATTACCCTTGGTTAGATGATACTCACCCAGTTTCATATGTGCCTGATAACGAACTTTACTACGCGGATACCGCTCGATGACAGATTGCCAAATTTCGACGGCCTTTTCCTCCTCGCCCGCATCATAGCGCAGATCGCCGGCCTGAATGAGCTTGCGCGCCGCGCGATCCTCAATGATGGAACCCCGGGGTGGTTTCGCTGGCGCAGCACCGGCATTTAGAAGGACATTTGATCCGATAAAAAGAAAGACAACCCCAATGGTAACAGGTCTGGAAATCATGGCTAACATCTGACGCGTTTAAATAGCCGCTTCATCAATCCAATTGTCCTTAAGGACAGGCTTCGGCGACAAGGGCGAAGGTACTTTATTTGCTGTAAAAAGCAAACTTCATTGGCACAAAAAAACCTCGCCTAAAAATAGGGCGAGGTCTTTCTGTGAACTTCGTGATTTTAACCAAATAACTCCAAAACCGGCTTGCCTTCCTTGAAGATCATTTCCAGTTTCACGCCAGGCAGCTTGGTCTGCAGCTTCTTCCTGTAGTCGATCCCCATGGCGTGACAGATCGTCGCGTGAAGGTCGCTCGGCTTGACCGGACGCTCAGCCGGATCCATGGCGTCCTTGTCGGACTTGCCAACCACTTGGCCTCCCTGGATACCCCCTCCGGCCATGAATCCGCTAAAGACGCGTGCCCAGTGATCACGACCGGCATTGTTGTTGATGCGGGGGGTGCGGCCAAATTCGCTGAGCATGATAACCATCGTTTCCTTTAGCTTGCCGCTGGCAGCCAAGTCCTCAATCAGCGAAGCCAAAGCCGGGTCCATGATATCACCGTGATTCTGCATGGCCGGGAAGTTGTTATTGTGGGTGTCAAACCCACCCCGGTTCACCTGGACAAATCGTACACCAGTTTCGACCAGCTTGCGCGCGATTAGGGCCCCCCGACCAAAATCGCTGTCCCCATAACGCGCAAGAGTGTCAGGCGACTCATTGTGAAGCTCAAAGGCTTTCAGAGCCGGGCTGCGCATCAGTTTCACCGCTTCGTTGTTGGCAGTCTGAACCGCCTTGGCTTCATCGCCGCCCAACCTGCGAGCGGTGCGTTGGTTATATCGAGCTAAAATTTCCAGCCGCTTGTCTCCCCGGGTTTTCGTGATCCCCGTGGGGAAGGCAAGATAGGGGTCACGATCGCCGGGCTTGGCCACAAAGTAAGCCTCGGATTGCTGCCCCAGGTAGCCTGCGCGACGCGCCTGACCACTGATGGTGATAAATGAGGGTAGATCCCCAATCCTATCGAGTTCGTGATTTACAATAGAGCCAATGCCCGGGTGCATGATGAGCGGGTTCTCGTCATAGCTGGTCTGCAATTGATAGGACGCCCGGCCATGGGCGGCGTTGGTGCCCTGGATGGAGCGGATGAGCGCCGCATGATGCATCTGCTTGGCTAATAGCGGAAAGATGCTGCTGATCTGTACACCATCGGCAGAGGTCTTGATGGGCTCAAATTCACCGGCCACCGGGCGGCCCGGCTTGGGATCCCACGTGTCGATATGACTCATACCCCCACCATTCCAGAAAAGGATAACGTGCTTGGCAGTCGCCTTCTTCGTTTCACCAGCGCGCGCCAGCATCTGTGCGATGGGCATGCCCAGCAGCGTGGCGCTGGACATCCCCAGCATCCGGCGGCGCGTCATTTGATAATCCAAACATCCGTGACTCATGTGTGTGCTCCTATTCATTTGGTTGATTGATAATTAAATTTCAAATCTCTGGCTACGGCAGGTAGCGAAAGTCGTTGCTGTTGAGCAGCGTCCAGCGCAGGTCCGCCATGCCTTCAAGGGCTTGTTTGCCGGTGCCAACAATTACCCTGGCAAACTCTATTTCCTGGGCATCGGGCTGGCGCGTGAGGATTTCCATGTAGGCCAGCTTGATGGCGGCGGTAATGTCTTGCTTGTCCCCGTCAAGGTGCCGGTGGATTGGCTCCAGTGTTCCCACTCGGGAAGCCTCGTGGGTGATTTTCCCATTGAGCATCATCAGCTGCTGCCGCATGGAGGGGGTGTGGTCGCGGAATTCGCCCAGTTGCTCCCGGGGTGTTTGGCCGAAGACGCGCAAAAAATGCGCCGGGGGCGCCGGTGTGGCCATGCGCATGGTGCTGCCAAAGCGCGGGTTGTCATCCGCCTTGCGCTCCACCGTCTCATACTTGTAACGCACACGTATATTTTGGCGGCGTTGCTCAGCCATTTCCGCCATTTTCTTTTTACGCTCAAGTTCTGCGTCTGACATTTTCTTCATCATCTCCAAATCTCTGGCCATCTCCCCTTTGAGTAAGGCGTCAAAATCAAGCGCAATGGTCTCCTCAAGGTTGTAGCCCTGACCAGCCTTGGCTGCCATCATGCTGGGAACCATCTTGGGCTCGGTTCCAGCGACCGGCAGGGGCGGCGCAGGTTGTCCTCCCCCCTTTTCCGGTGGAAGCGTTACGCGCACGCGCTCAGTATAGGTGCGCACATTGGCGCCGGCGGGCCACTTGTACTCGGTTAGATGTCCGGCAACCACCACGCTGTCATACATCACTTCTCCCACCATGCGGCGTGTGCTGGCTGCCGTGAAAGCCCTTTGCGCCTTGTCAACTTCGCTATTGGGCACGGTGGCATCAAGGTGGCCAATGGCGTAGGCGTCGGTCTCAACAATCATTCGGATCAGGTTCTTGATGTCATACCCGCTGGCAATAAATTCATGGGAGAGGTGTTTGATGGTTTGGGGGTGACTAACAATGTCCTGAAAATCATCGTAGGGCTCGTAAAAACCGTGGCCCATCAGCTCGCCCCAAAGACGATTGACCATATTTCGCGCAAAATAGGGATTGTAGGGGCTGGTAACCAATTGAGACAACTTTGCCCGCTGCTCACTTTGGCGATAAAGATCACCCTTAACATCCAGTGCGCGGCCTTGGGCTTTCACCTCGTTCTTCACAGAACGGGCAAAGCCGCGATCCTTGTCAAAGACCTTGTTGGGATCAGCGCTCTCAAGAAGGGCATCAAGTTTTCTTGCCTTGTCACCTTTCAGCACAGCCAGTTCAAGTCCGGCACGCTTGGCCTCAAATCGCCTAATGAAATCCGGCTTAACCTCGTATTCATTAAGTTCGAAAGGAAATTTTGGCATAACCGCAGCGCGCGTCTTTGGCTTGCGACGTTCCGGAGGCCATAGCACTGAGGTATCGTTGGCCTCCGTAGTATAGGTTCGGCGTGCAAACTCATTCTGCACCACGCGCGTCTTTCCGTAAAAGGTCGCCAACTCGTAGAACTGCTTCTGCTTCCATACGTCAAAGGGGTGATTGTGGCATTGCGCGCAGAACATGCGCACGCCCATGAACATCTGCGCGGTCGCCGCTGCCAGTGCCATCGGTTCAGCCGACTCACCAAGAATGAAGCCTACTGCCGGCGTTTTGCCGGTGGAGCCGTTGGCGGAGATCATTTCCCGCGCCAATTCATCCCATGGCCGATTTTCGTCGACTGCCTTGTGCAGGTAAGCTAGAAGCGCATTGCCGCCAGTAGCGCCGCTGCGGACGCGCAGCATGTCAGCGAAATAAACCGTCCACCGGTCCGCGAAGCGCGGATCAGCCATTAGCTTGTCGATCAGCTTGGTTCGCCGCTGTTGCTTTGACCATTTCTGGTATTGCTCAATTTCCTCATAGGTCGGGATGCGCCCAATAAGGTCGATGTTTGCTTTGCGCAAAAATTCCAAGTCACCAATCGCTTGGGCAGCTTGCGTTGGACCGCCTTCGGCCTTGGCGTTATCAGCTGACAGTAGCTGATCAATCTTAGAGGGTTTCGCCCCGGCTATTGTAGCACTGATTAAAGCGGCTACGAAAGAAAGTTTTAACAGAAAAGAAGTCATGCGTTTCATGTCCCGTCTATGGGAAATCTGGCTTATTTCCCTTCTTGGCGCAAGTAAAAGTAAATCAGATTTTTGCAATGTATTTATTCCCATTCCTACAACCCTCCACTAGAAAATACTTTTCATTCTGACACATTGAACATAAAGCCTTTCCTCATGCCCTGTCCGCTCTGCCATGGTAAAGACGCATTCTTTTTTGAGGATGAGCGCCGTTCATATCAGCAGTGCGGCCAATGCACACTCATCTTTGTTCCGGCTGAATTCCACCTCACGCGCGATGAGGAAAGGGCGCAGTATGATCTTCACGAAAACAATCCCAACGCTCCCGGCTACCGCCAGTTTCTCAATCGATTGGCTGAGCCTTTGCTGAAGAAACTCCCACCCAACAGTTCCGGCCTTGATTTTGGTTGTGGCCCCGGCCCAACACTCTCGTTGATGTTCGAGGAAGCCAACCATCAAGTTGCCTTACATGATCCATTTTTCCTCCCCAACCCGACGGCACTCAAGGCCACTTACGATTTCATCACCGCCACCGAGGTCCTAGAGCACCTACATCATCCGCGGCGCGACTTGGATGCCATTTGGAATTGCCTGCAACTCGGCGGCTGGCTGGGCATAATGACCAAGCGTGCACACAGTCGCGAAGCGTTTGCCAAGTGGCATTATAAACAAGACCCCACACACGTCTGCTTCTGGAGCAACACCTCCCTTCAATGGTTGGCCAATCAATGGAGCGCAAAATTGGAACTGATCCAATCAGATGTTGCGTTATTGCAAAAATGATCAGCGAAATTCGACTTGCTGTGTTAACTTGGGGCGTGATGTGTCGGTGGCCAGCAAGCTACTTGCGATTCTGTGGCGTGATTGCATTCACAGCTTTGCTTCCCCTATCTCCCGGTCAATCGGCCATTCCCTAACCTCACCCCATTTCTACCGGTCAACCGGCACGCAGCCTACAGTAATTGAGGGTATCAATTCCCGCATCTTCGCTTAAGCAAATGCGCCTGAACTTGCGCATCGGCTACGTCAACCAAAGCCGTCCCGCCAACACTCCCACAGCCCATCGCCAGACAACCATGGCGCAGCGCTAATCTTTATTTGCTTGTTCAATCTTGCCGTGTATTCATCCCGATATCACACCCGCAACCATTATCAGGCCAATACCGACTAACTGGATGAAGAATGGCTTCCAGGCAGTATGCCAATACAAAATCAGGAAGACCAATGAAGCTGGACCACAAAACAAACATCCGAGCCCCCACCAAACACTTGCCCTGAATGCCACAATCAAAAACATTACCAAACCCACGAGCGATATCGCACACCCTGCGAGCATTAAAATAACATCCATTTTCTTTCCCTTTCAGTAAGGCAACCCAAAACGAGACAAGATTTATGCTGCCTTGACTGCCTTGAAATTTGCAACGGGAAATTTTCCCCAAATTATATAATTGGAGCTATCATTCCATCTTGGCCGTCTCCTCTCCGGCAATCAACTGCAGCGAATCGTTCCCGTTGAGCGGTTTGGATGCCTCGAAGAAAAATGACCTTGGAAGGGTTGTAAGCCGAATTTTGTCTGCACCGGTTGCCCGGCGGAGAGGATCATTTATCTATTGCGACCTTACCCGGAGCCGTGATCGTTTCCGATCATGGAGCGAACCGCCCCTAGCCCCCTATTTGGCCTTGCACCCAATGGGGTTTACCGTGCCGCCTCGCTTACGCTTGGCGCGGTGGGCTCTTACCCCACCTTTTCACCCTTGCCTCGACCAAAGCCGTGGCGGTTTGTTTTCTGTGGCACTTTCCGTCAGCTTTCCTCACGGATAAACTGCCCGCGTGTACCCCCGGCTGAACCAAGGTTACGCGGCATCGTGTCCTGCGGTGTTCGGACTTTCCTCTCCCAGCAAATCAATGCCGAAAGCGATCCTCCACCCTTCCAAGGTGAAATGGATCATAGAGGGAAACGCACTAAAGCTCAAGCCTCCTCAAGGGTCATGTCGCGCGTGTAGTAGAGAATGCGGGCGCAATTCGGACAGTACTTGATCTGCCGACCGCCCTTGACGGCCACCACTTCAGAAGAAGGCAACTTCATATGGCAACCGCCGCATGTGCCATGTGTGATGCCCACAATGATATTGGCACCCTTTTTGCCAAGCAACCGGTCGTAGCGGGCAAGTGTGGTGCCATCTATTTTCCCGGCAGCCTCCATACGCAGACCCTCCATTTCCTCGATGGTCTTATTCAGATTTGTCTCGCGCTCATCAATCTGCGCCAGCGCAGTAGCTTTATCCTGATTGGCTTCGGCAAGGGCTGCCTGCGCCTGCTTCAATATTTCCGCCTGCGCATCAATTTCCTCCAGCGCCATCAGCTCCTCAGTCTCGAGGTCAGAGATGTTCTTCTGGCAGGCTTCAATCTGCCGACTCAATGCGCGATAGTGTTCGTTGTCCTTGGTCTCCAACTGTTGTTTGGAATAGGTACGAATCTTTGCCTGCTCCCCCTGTATATCCGACTCAAGTGCATTTTTCTTGACCTCAAGTTCCTTGGCTTTCTGATCGGCAGCAGCCTGAGCATCCTCCGCTATGGTGGAGCGGTTCTGGCTCTCGGTTCGCTCGTGCTCCAGCCTCACATATTCCTCACGCCCATCTTTGATGGCGCGATCGCGAGACTGAAGGACCAAAAGTTTTTCAATTTCCTCGTGCATGAAAAAGAGAAACAACACCGTAAGCAGACCGGCAAAGCAAGTCAACCGCGCACCGTCGCCAGTTGGGAATAGATTTTACTGGCTAACGAGTTGAGAACCGGCAAGTTGCTCGCCTTTTCCGAGCATGAAGGAGCAAGTTGTCATTCTCGATTTCGGGTCGCAATACACGCAGGTGATTGCCCGGCGCATTCGCGAATGCAGGGTATACTCGATCATCCTGCCCCACAATACTCCCGTGGGCGAGATTGCCGCACTGAACCCCAAAGGCATCATCCTTTCCGGAGGACCGCAGAGCGTCTACAGCCGCACAGCACCCTTGCCGGACAAGAAGATATTTGATCTTGGCGTGCCAATGCTCGGCATTTGTTTCGGCCTACAGCTTATGGCCAAATATCTCGGTGGCAAGGTTGAGCGCGGCCTCAAGCGCGAATATGGCAAAGGCTTCCTAAAGGTAAAGGACGGCAAATGCGCGCTTTTTGGCAAACTACCCGGCACCCTGCAAGTCTGGAACTCGCATGGCGACAAGCTCACCCAGTTGCCCAAGGACTTCAGGACCGTCGCTGTCACGGAGAATTCACCGTTTGCCGCGGTGGAAAACCGTAAGCGACGGTTTTTTGGCCTGCAATTTCATCCTGAAGTTGTCCATACGCCAAAAGGCAAGACGATCATCAGCAATTTTGTCCACAGGATCTGCGGCTGCGGACGCAAGTGGACAATGCGCAACTACATCGACCTGGCCGTTGAGGAAATTCGATCGCAGGTCGGCGATGAGCATGTGATTCTTGGGCTGTCAGGCGGCGTGGATTCCAGCGTGGCCGCCGCACTCATCCACAAGGCCATTGGCAAACAACTCACCTGCATTTTCGTAAACAACGGCGTGCTCCGGGCGAATGAGGCTGAGGTGGTGCAGAAACTTTTCCGTGACAACTTCAAGTGCAATTTCCTTTATGAGGACACGGCAAAATTATTCCTGAAAAAACTCAAGGGCATCACCGACCCCGAGACCAAGCGCAAGATCATAGGCAACACGTTTATTGATGTGTTTCAGAAGGCCACGCGCAAGGTCGGCAATGCAAAGTTCCTGGCACAGGGCACATTATATCCAGACGTAATCGAGTCCGTGCCAATCGCCGGCAACCCCGCCTCGCTCATTAAGAGCCATCACAACGTCGGTGGACTGCCGGACAACATGAAGTTTGAGCTCGTCGAGCCTCTGCGCAATCTCTTCAAGGATGAAGTGCGTCTACTCGGCCTCGAACTCGGCCTGCCCAAGGAAGTCGTTTGGAGACAACCCTTCCCGGGGCCCGGTTTAGCCGTACGCCTACTTGGTGAGGTGACCAAAAACAACCTCACCATCCTCCGCAATGCCGATCGTATTGTCATCGAATCAATGAAAAACGCCGGTTGGTATTACAAGGTTTGGCAAAGCTTCGCCGTGCTGCTGCCGGTTCGCAGCGTTGGGGTAATGGGTGACGAACGCACCTATGAATATACCATCGCCGTGCGCATCGTTGAGAGCAAGGACGGCATGACTGCCGACTGGGTGAAACTTCCCTCGACTTTACTCGAAACCATCTCCAGCCGCATCATCAATGAAGTTGATGGCGTCAATCGCGTCTGCTACGACATTACCAGCAAGCCTCCCGGCACCATCGAGTGGGAATAGCACCCTGCTCTTTTCAAACCACCCACGTGCATAACAGGTAACAACAATAATCACGCCATCCATTGCGAGAAAGCGATTGATGTGTGAGATTGTGAAAGCTCCTCAGACTGGGATCTCAGAAAGGAAACCAGCCATGAGAAACAATGTTACCCGACCTGTAGCCCTTGCCGGATTTTTGGGCCTCGCCCTCACCCTAATCTGGACTGGCCCCAAACACACGCCATCGCGCGAATCAGTATCCAATAACAAATCGATCACCGCTCGGGCACGCGCGGCGATGTTGTATTCGAGCCCAAGGTCACCGTTGGTGTCTGCCAATCATCCGACACCAAAACAACACGCGGGTTCGCGTCAAAATCCAACGCATAAACCCTCACAGCAATTTTCGATTGCCCAAGCTTGGCGCACTCACGAGGGTGCGAAGATCAACCCTGCTCCCGTCGCGTTGCCGGAAGGCACGGCATTTGTGCGTGGAATTCCCGTACATCCTTCAAGAGTAGTGGCACGAATACGACCAGAAATCAGCCGTGATGCATTGGCCAACGCGCTGGATGGCGTAGGCGCCTCCATCGCTATCGATCCAAACCCGAGTGGCTGGCTAACAGTAGATTTGGCTCCGACGACCCCCGAGGACGAAGCACTTGGAGCTGAAACCACCCTGCTCACCCGGATGAAAGTGCTGCAAGGCACCGGCACGCTGGAGGCGATTGAACCGGATTATTTGCTCACGCACACCGCTACTCCCGGCGATGCAGGCTACAATCAAGGCTGGCTCTGGGGCCTTCACAATACCGGCCAAAACGGCGGCACGGCCGGAATCGATATCGGTGCGACCAAAGCTTGGGACACGACCACTGGTTCCTCCAACGTGATAGTAGCCATCATCGACACGGGCGTTCGCTATACGCACCAGGATCTTGAAGGGCAAATGTGGATCAACTCCGGAGAGATTCCCGGCAACGGTGTGGACGATGACAATGACGGTTACGTTGACAACGTGCATGGCATTGACGTGATCAACAATGACGGCGACCCGATGGATGATAACAGTCATGGCACACACTGCGCCGGCACAATTGGCGCGCGCGCCAACAATGGTCATGCGCACGTGGGCGTTGCGTGGCAGGTGCGCCTCATGGCGTGCAAGTTCCTTAGCGGCGACGGCTGGGGCTACACCAGCGGCGCGATCGAATGCATCGACTTCGCCGTAAGCAACGGCGCAAAAGTGCTCAGCAACAGTTGGGGCGGTGGCGGATTCAGTCAGGGCCTTTACGATTCCATTGCAAGTGCACGCGATGCGGGTGTGGTCTTTGTGGCTGCTGCCGGCAACAGCGGGCAGGACACAGATTCATCCCCACAATATCCTAGCGCGTATGACTTGGAAAATATCATCGCTGTGGCTGCCATCGACCGAAACGGTCAATTGGCAAGTTGGTCCAACTATGGCCATACCACCGTGGATCTCGGCGCGCCTGGAGTAGACATTTTCTCCAGCGTGGCGGATTCGGACAGCAGTTACTCTTCCTACAGTGGCACCAGCATGGCCACTCCCCACGTGTCCGGCGTGGCAGCCCTATTGTTCGCGAATGACAACACACTGTCGGTCAGCAAAATAAAGGCGCAACTCTTGAATACCAGCGTACTTTTGGACGACCTGCGTGATCGCACCGTGAGTAGCGGACTGGTCAATGCCGCCAACGCACTGGATGGAGGTGATGATGGTGAATTAGAAATTGTCCTGACTGTTTCTGATAACCCGCTTCGCGGCGGGCGCAAGGCAGCCGTGATGGCACAGGTGAGCGACGTAACTCCCGTGACTGGGGCTAATGTGACCGGCGATATGGATGGCACCTCCCTTGCTTTTGCTGATGATGGGAACGTGCCGGACGAAACGGCCGATGATGGGATTTACACCGCGACAATGGAAGTGTCGGACGACACATCGGTTGAAAGCGTAATGATTTACGCCACGGCTGAAGCCACCGACAAGGCCCCTGTGAGCACGAGCCTTACTGTTGCTGTAATCCATACGCCGGCGAATGATAACTTTGATGAACGCGCCGGCTTGAGCGGACGCAAGGTGAGCCTTAGTGGGTTCACTAATCGCGCAGCCACCGCAGAGGATAATGAGCCGCGGCATTACTGGTCCAAACCACTGAAATCTGTCTGGTTCACGTGGGCGTCACCACGCACCGGTCGGGCGGATATCTGGCTAAAAGGGAGTGACTTCGATACCGTCATGGCGGTTTACCGGGGCAGCACGCTCGACAATCTTCGTCGCGTGGCGCGCGATGATGATGGCGGCGGCAAACTCACCAGCCGCGTTCGATTCAACGTACGCAAGGGTCGCACCTATCATTTCGCAGTAGACGGATGGAGTGGCGCCGAGGGTGATATAAACGGCCGGCTCGTTGTGAAGAAACGCAAACCCTTCAAGCGCAGTCGTAAATGGTGGCAATAGCGACAGAAATTCTCCAAAGGGTTGTTAACCAGAAAGCCCCGGCATCTTTTCGGACCGGGGCTTTCTCACTTCCTTTCCCATTGCAAAAGGCCATGCATTCAGTTAATTTGTAATTGTCGTGCGAAAAACCCCAACCCATCGTGCCGGGTTTACTATGATCGAGTTGCTGGTGGTGATTGCCATCATTGCGATTCTGGCGGTACTGCTGTTGCCGGTGTTAGCTCGCGCCAAGGCCAAAGCCAACCGCATGAGGTGCGCAAGCAACCTGCGCCAGGTGGGCATTTCCCTCCTGGGATTCTGCAACGAGAACAACAGTCGCCTTCCTTGGTTATTGCCGCTTTCAGAACAGGCAATTGTGACACAAGGCCTTGCCGGTCCGGCACCGTTTCGTGGCCAACACCCTGCCAACAAACGCGTTCGGGATGTAACCACCCTGTTCTTAATCCCTGCCATCCGCAACGACTTAGACAACAATTCCAAACTCCTGCTGTCACCCTGCGACCCAACAGCGGCAGCAGCAAATGAAACGATGGAACTCAACTTCAGCAACCTTAAGCAGCTTGACCTTAAAGGCATCAGCTACTCAATTTGTCACGGAGGTGATACCATGCTTCCCTCCACCATCGTTAGCCTTACACGCAATACTGAACATATAGCCCTCAAGCCCTTTTCCAGCAAATGGCATTCCAAGCGTGGTCAATACTTTTGCCATGTGGCGCGAAACCCACCGGGAAATTCCACCCGCTTCATGGGTGCTGATGAACTGAACGAAAACACACCTCCTGCCGAAAGTCGACGACTTTTACCCTGCATCATGAGCCAACTCAACAAAGGTCAGGGGCAAATGGCTTTGGGCGATGGCAGTGTGGATCAGACGAATGATGCCAAATTTGACGAACAAATCACCTCTCACCTGAAAGCGCGAGGGGGAGTAACCATCGGCCAACCTCAGAGCAGCATCAGCCGCCCATTCCAACCGGCTTCATCAATCGCGGCGGGTGTCGGCCTAAACCAAGGTGGAAAATAGAGGAATTGCCCAATGTAAAAAGCCTGAGAACACCGGTTTCACTTTTTGAGGAAACCGAGATGAAAAAAGCTTTTCAAGCATTGGACCCATTAGTACTGGAGGTAACGATTCGCCCAACCCAGCACAAGGCCACATCAACTAAAACGCCTGACATCGAGGATGCGGTGAGAGGATCATAGGGCCAAACACCGAGTTTCTTTTATGTCGCTCAGTTACTAAATCAACTGGTATTGGCTTAGGCCAAGAGATTTCTTGTGACCTGCTCAAAGATTGGCATGACGCGGTTTTTTGCAAGATAAACCTCGTTGGGCGTGACTTCCAGCATTTCCACGATACGTGTCACGTCATGTTCCTTAATGCAGTACAAGTGGAATATCTGGTACTGCTTGGGACTGACTTTTTGTTTCACCTTCGCCAGTGCCATTTCATTTACGCGACCAAGGTATTCCCTTTTCCAGATGTCTTCCCACTGGTTCACGGGATCCTCGATTTCCGGCAGGGCAGCCTCATCACCCGGCTCCACTTCCCGAATGAGAGGTTGGCGGTTGGCCTTGCGGTAGTAGTTGGCGATTTGTTGCTTGGTGATGAGGCAGACCCAGTTGCGAAATTTTCCGCGGGCCGGGCGGGGTTCAAACCGGCCGATGTACTGCGATATTTTAAGGACTGTGAATTGAACAATGTCCTCGGCATCTGCATGTGACAATCCTGATTTGCGTGCCACACTAAAAATCAATCGGGAATAAGTGTCAAAAAATTCATACCAGCTTCCCTCATTGGTGCGGGTGCGCCGCAGTCGCTCGAGCAAGGTTCGGCGGGTGTCCGACCAGCTGTTTTTTACTGATGTTGTTTCCATATGTATAGACACGGGAAGTAGCAGGTGTTTCTGTCAAGAATTGCAAATTCCACACAAGACCATAGGGGCTAATCAATTTCAACAGCCTTTATGGATTGGCCTATAGGCGCATCAGTGGTTTCGGCCAAGGCTTGGTCAATCATGCGGATATATATCATAACGAACAGAACCAAGAGAAGGGCCAGCAGCGCATAAACATATCTACCCCAACCCTGATTGCCTTGGATGACTGTGATGTCTGTCTGTTCCCGGGGCAGGATCGAGTTCAGATCCGCAAGCAGCTCCAGTCCAGATTGCTGGCGATTTTGCGCAATGGGATCAGCCGCCTTGAGGACGACTGTGTTCATGGCCTTGAACAGGTCGGCTTCATCTGATACATCAAAAACCCAACTGGGGCATTCCGGGAAATTCGCCACCTCGTTGCCGGTAACCATTTCATAAAGAATTTTCCCCAGTCCATGGACATCCGCAGATGGATTACCCGGCCCTTCCGGGGCGATGTATCCCAAAGACCCGACATAGGTTTTTCCACCTCTAGTGGAAACAAAACCTAGGTCCGCCAGCTTCCATTTGCCGTTGATGCACAGAAAATTTTCCGGCTTCACATCGCGGTGAACCAGATTTTCAGAATGCAGATGACTCAAGGACTCGGCCGCCTCGATCCCAATCTGAATGGCTTCCCGAACAGGAATTCGCCTACCCTCATGGCTGTCGAGATATGATCGCATCGTTTTGGGCTGATAATTTGGCGCAACTTGATCACCCAAATGCAAGTCATCCGCCAAATCCATCACATAATAATAAAACCCATCCTGCTCTCGGATTCCCACATGATGGATTTCGATCAACCCCTCATATTTCCTGGAAAAGGGCGCGTAATGCTGGAGGCCATGATACTCTGCCTGATAGGATTCCAGTGAGCTTGAATTCTCATGCCGAATGATCTTGATGGCGCGATGAAGCCCGAGGACATCCCGACCCATCCAAATCTGCCCAAAGCCGCCCTCATCAATTAAGAGGATCAACTCGTAATCTGGAATTTCCTTAGGTTGAAGGAGAACAGAAACATCTTTCTCATCCATTAATCTCAATATCACCCAAACCTTCGAAAAATTCCAGTAGAATGAACGATCAATAAATAATTCCAATCTACTGAAAGAAACCTGACCGACCGCCGGTGAGTAAGGGCATAGGCAACAACGCCATGAACCAAGGGAAAAATTATTGAAAGGATCGAAATGAAGAAGCTCATCGCAACCACCACCCTCATCGTCGCGACATTAGTCTCGGCCAATATCACAAACGCACAAGAGTTCGCCCCAAGAAAACAAGCGCAATTTCAGGCAAACGGAACCCTGAAACAGGCCGTCGACCAGATGGTTCGAAGCATCGAGCGTTCGCTAGGCATCTTCGAGGGGCTCAACCGCTCGCAACAAGAAAAGATGGCCGAGTTCGACAAAATTCTTGCGCAGATTAATTACGGCATCAAGATCACCACAGCCGACGGGTCATTGGCCAAGAAAATCTCCCGTGCCGTCAGCCTCGCCAACCAGCAGGCCGAGTGGTGTGTCAAGACTGCCGACGCCAAGGACAACGACGCGCTTGCCGAGAGATATCGCCGCCTTGGGGAAGTCTCCGCCGACAAGGCCGTGCGCATCGAGAAAAACGCTGCGCTCGTCCGCACGATGAATACCGAGCTGGCCGAACTGTTCCCGGTCATCAAGGATGAGAGGGAATTCTTCTACGCCGCCCAAGTCGTCGGCGACCTCGCCACCGCCAACGAGTCCCTCAAGGACGTTCATCAAGACATGAAAAAAGTCATCAACATCCTCAAGCGCCTCGGCGGCATCGGTGATGAATTCAACGCCCCCGCTCCGGTCTTCGCCAAACGATAAATATCAAAAAAAACAACCAACCCCGGGGTTGGTTGTTTTTTTTGAGTGAGGAAACTGATCTCCAGCGGTAAAATATCACCAGCCAAGGACTCACAGGAAAACCCTGATTTTACTCTTGAACAGCTTGCGGTTACAAATGTCCACGAATAGTTTGAGGTTCATGCCGCTTTTGTTGTGGTAATAGATCGGGTTTGCGACGGTGCGTCAGCTGGTGTGCAACGATGTGCTTGGTGCTATTTATTTCCGGCGACGGTATCGGCAAAAAAAAGTTTGAAGATAAAACTTCCGTTGTCGGATCGAATCCCAACGGGGCCCTTGATGTCGGAGATGTGTTTAGCGTCAATCTTGCCCGCCCAAACCCTGCGCCCGTCAATGGTTACGGTGCAGGTATATCGTCCATCTGTTTCGGTGACCATCGCACCCAGGCGATGTGCCTTATGGGTTGCGGCTGTAATGCCAAGAGGTTTCAAGGGGACCCGGCCTAGTTGTAGGTAGCCGCGAGATTGACATTCCTTGTATTTTGACTTCCCGGGATTTCGCTTGATGGCGATGTAAATCTCTTCCGTGGGTTTGATTCGCCACATGACATACAACAAATTGCAGGTATTCATCGCCCGCATTTTCAGACCGATCTGCCGCACGAAAGAGCCAGAATCCAGTAATGAAATTTTTTCTGAGGGGCCCCGATAGCGGAACTGCAGGACTGCGCTGGAATGCTCACCCGAGGTGCGGACGGCACGTTCTTTGGGCCCCACGACGGTGAGGTAACCCGACTTCGTCTGTGAGATGCGACCTAGGCTAACACGGAGATCGGAGCGAGGAGTATCGATGAGTTCCCCTGCGATGAGGGAACCCGGGAGAACAAGGAGGATGAAGCATATAAAAATTCTCATTCGCGGCCTTGTTACTCGCCACATCCTATGCCTACCGCCACACCTACTCAAGGACTGAACTTGGGGGAGCCATCCATGAATCGTTTCCATTTGATGATGGCTCCGGCACGAATTTGGGTGGGCTCCTTGCTCGCAATGTTTGCAGCCATTTATTTGGGAGAAATTCGGGTTTACGGTGGCAGCTGTGGTGGTAGGGTTGGCGCATGAAGAATACAATTCTGATACTTGTTGTTGGTTTGGCTATGGGTGTTGTAGCGGCTGGTAAAGATGCGGAAAAAAACAGCCCCCAATTTACCAAAAGCCACTTGGCAAAAGCCAAGGAGTATTACGAATTGGTTAACTCAACTCCTGAAGATGAAAAGCTGCTGAAGGATATGGTGATTACAATGATCGAACCGTTGCTCGCACCATTTCGTAAATTCCCTCCCGATCAATACAACCAAATTAAAATGGCCTATACGAATTGGATGTTTCGTATGTTCAAAGATCCGGAGTGGGCTCTTAAGGTACAGCTAGAGACGGCTAAGAATTTCACCGAAGAAGAATTGGAAGGGTTAATCAAATTCAATAAAACTCCTCTCGGGAGAAAGGCAGTGAAGACGCTGCCTGCCTTGATGCGAAATTACCAACGAATAGGGAAACAATGGGGGACAGAACACGCGCCCGAACTTCAGAAAGAGATCGAGCGCATCTTGAAGGGGGCATAATCAAAGGACGACAAACTCACGGGATTTCTTCTCCACCCCCATCACCGCCACGCATCCACAAACCCGCCATCCTGTTGGCGTGGAGGCATCCTGCCAAAGGCAAAACCACCATGCACTTTTAATACTGCCCCCACTACTGACACGGGGGGTTCTTCATTTAACCGGGCTAAGGCTAATATCCTCGCCCGATGAAACTGCTTCACTGAGAAAGTTCCCCATAACTTTGGAACAAAAAATGGTGGGCGATGAGGGATTCGAACCCCCGACCAACGGCGTGTAAAGCCGCTGCGCTAGCCGCTGCGCCAATCGCCCGCGGAAAACGCCCGTCAATGAAAGGGAGGCGAATTCATTTGTCAAGAGAACCTCCATTCCATGCAAATGAGAATCACGAAGAAAATACGTGGAATTTAACCATTCTCTTGCGTGTCACTTCTCTGGCACGGTCATGTGACAACCCATTTTGAATGAGATCGCTGTCGCTATCACTCTTTTCACAGTAAAAAATATGGCGCTGCACCAAATTTATGCGTTATTTCCACGCATATACCCCCAAAATTACGCAATCTCCATTCATCATATCCATAATTTTAGGAGGATCATCAATACTTCCAACAAATATCCCTTAGTTAGATCCCATTAAGTTAGTCAATAATCTTCGGCACACTACCTGCTAGAAAGCGGTCAGACTGGAAGCTCGGCTTTTTTTGATTAAAAAAAGACCCGACATCCCTGATAAATGACCCTAACCAGTTAAAAAACCATGAAAAATACCAAAGGATTCACGTTGATTGAGTTGCTTGTGGTAATTGCCATTATCGGCATTCTCGCAAGCATGTTACTCCCCGTCTTGGCCAAGGCCAAGAATAAGGCAAACCGCATGAAGTGCGCCAATAATCTGGGCACCATTCAAAAGGGCTTTGTTAATTACTCCACCGAGTCAGACGGCATGACTCCTTGGTGGGATACCCGTTACACGGTTGAAGGATCTGGAGGTCCGCAGCGCCAATCCAACGCGATGGGTTACTACCAATGGTGCAGCCCGTGGCGCACTTACCGCTGGATGGCCGGTTACCCCATCCGTCAAAGCTTGACAAAATACGCCGCACTGGGATCGCCACTGGACCAGAAAGTGGTGGCCAGGCTACGTCGGCAACGCGTTAAGGAGTTTGAGGAATGGACTAGCATGGGATGGAATAGTCGTGGATACGTCCAGTATTATGAGCAGAGTTATTCCATAGCAATACAGGGCGACTTGGATTGCCCGGAGACAGTCATTGGCCTGACCCGAAATACCGTGGGGAAAAGCCCTTACTCCTACTATAACATCCAGGACAAAGTCCCGGGAATGCATAGGGGAGGAAGCCGGCGCCCTCGCAATGGTTGGTGGCCGAACCATCAGGCCACACGGGACGGGATGTACTGGGGCTGGATTGTCACCCCATCGTTCCTTGGTTGGCGTAGTAACAGGCCCGATGCAAATTTCTACGGCCCGGGCAGTGCTAACTACAGCATGACCGGCTTGGCAAAGGACCAGGGGAACTGGATAACTTCCGGTGGGGCAGTGGCTCAGGGATCAAACTCCGAACTCAACGACGCGTTGTATGGCGCGCAGGTTAAGTTTGAGGATAAAAGTGCTGACCACGGATCGGCGATGACCACCTTACCTTGCCTGACCATCATTCAGCCGAGGCAATAGCCGCCGCAAATCAATAAATATATATAATCGGATTAGGGGGTGCCGGCGTAAAACCCGGCACTCTCTTTTTGTCGCCCCCCTTTTTCAGCCTACAGGTTTTAGCGTGCCGCTGCGATAGGGAATAAACACACCGAAGCAAATACACCGACCGGTGTATTTACGGAGGTTCCTGGCAGACTAAAACTGTTTAACCCTTGAGCTGGGTCAGTCTTTCTTCTCCTCCTCACCAAAGCCAAACTTCCCACTTGGGTCGGTGGTGCCCTTGAGGGCATCGTCCGGGTCGCCTGGGTCCGGGGCAAGCTCCTTTTGCTTGGCCTCGTTGGCCGCCGCATCCGGATCCTCCGGCACTCCCGAGGAGCATCCCACAAATCCAAAGGGACTAACTGCGAATGCACATACCGCCAATAAAACTAATGCTCTCTTCATATTTATCTTTCCTTCTCCTTGGGGCTCTCTTCAAACCCCTTTGCCCCAAACGATATATATTATGTTGTTTCACATCAAGGGCTTAAATATACCATCAAACGCTCAGCGTTGCCTTTGCATTTCCCCTGATGTCCGGGAAGCGTAAAAAGTGTCGCTACGCCAAATTCATGCGTTATTTTCACGCATATTTTCCTGATTTTGCGCAACTTTATTCACAAAACATCTGTGCGTGGGCCTAAAAAACAATAATCCCCCCAATAAATCTAATTTTTTGTCGCTTACTTTTTAGGCATATATTCTGCTAAAGTAACGGCACGGTAATCTCGGTGCCTGTTTTTTCAGCAGACCGACAACCCTGTAAACCCAGTAAAAAAAGGCAAACAAATCATGAAAACAAACAAAGGATTCACACTCATTGAGCTGCTGGTAGTGATTGCCATTATCGGCATTCTCGCAAGCATGCTGCTCCCTGTCCTGGCCAAGGCCAAGAACAAGGCAAACCGGATGAAGTGCTCCAATAACTTGAAGACCATCCACTCCGCCTACAATTCCTATTCCACGGAAGCTCAAGGCGCAACGGCGCACTTGGATTCGCAATACGCACCCCGGTGGGGTAATCCACAACCCAGGCCCGAAACCCTTCGAGCGCGGGCAATGGGTTACTCCAACTGGAATCATATGCAGAGGGGCTACCGCTGGATGAACGGCTATCCGATCCGGCAGGGCCTTGCCACGTATACCACGATGGCTTCGCCACTGGATCAAAAGACGATTGCCCGGCAACGCGCATACAACAGAACGATAAACGGCGGACGCGTTTTGATGAATTCCTTCGATCAGTGGGGTAAAGAATGGAATCCAGGTCGGGATTGGGCATGCTCAGTGCCTTACTACCTTCAAAGCTACGCCATTGCCATGCAGGGAGACCTTGACGTGCAGGACACGGTTCTAGGCCTCACCCGCAATGTGTCTGGTGGCAGTCACGTGGACTACTACGCCCAGTATGGTGGATATACAGACAAGAACCGTTGGTTGTTCCCGCATTATCCATTCCCCTACACCTGGCACAACTACCGCACGCACCTTACCGGAACCGTCAACAATCACACCGTTGGCTTCTATGGCCCCGGCAGCATGCAATACAGCATGACCGGCATGGCCAAGGATCAAGCCAACTGGGTGACCGGTGGTGGCGCCGTACTGCAAGGTTCATCGAGCGAGTTCAATGACCAGTTGAAAATGGCCGACAGGACCTTCAATGAAGGCTCTGCAGCGACAACTGCGCCCTGCCTCACGATCCTGCGCCCCTACCAGAATAGGTAGTGGGCCTGGTTTGTGCGACTCTCAAGGAAGCACCGACGAAAGTCGGTGCTTCTTTTTTTGTGCCTGAACCTAACCCCCCCAACCAGAAATAAAAAAACCGCCCATCCAAAGGATGTGCGGTTAAAAAGAAGGTTAACGAATACGGCTATTCACCCTCATCACCCTCATCATCCGGGTCATCCGGGTCTTTTTTAGGTGCGAATGCCTTCTCACCATCTCCTTCGCCATCATTGGCATCCTTATCCGGATCGTCAGTATCCGATGTGGTATCGATTTCCTTGGCTGCATTTGCAGCGGCATCCGGATCCTCAGCAACTTCGCCTGAGCAGCCAACGAAACCGAAAGAACCGGCCATAAATGCAACCGTAGTCAGTAATAGTATTATTTTTTTCATTTTTTTGGTTTATCAGGTTGTACATTTTTACCTGAGATCATCTCGGCCTTGCATCGCTTAAACACAAGCGTGCCGCCATCGCCTCCACCCAAGCGGGTGGCGAGCTCCCAGCCATCCTGGCCGAGTTGGTTTAATTCGTTTTCCGTGGAATCAGTGGTAGCCTTGATCATCGTCACGACCTTGTATTCCCATACAGGCTTGACTGACTTGATTTCAAGCCCCTTGAAGTTATTGATGCGCGCGCCGACCTCCTGCACCTGCTCCACTGTCTCCGCCACGGTTCGTATGGTCTTTGCGACATCATCAAGTGAATCGGCGGCCGATTCGGCAGCCTTCTCTGAATCACTTTGGGCTTTCTTTGTGCAGCCCAAGGAGAGGGAAAGAATGATCAGAGAAATAAATGTCTTCTTCATGGGCTTGCCTGTATATCAACGACAATTCCGTTTTGGATGCCAAAACGGACCTTTGTCATGGTGCCACCGCCGGCAATATTGCGCACTGTCATGTTTTTGTAAATCCAATAAATACCGTCCTTTTCGTCCGGCGCACCAAAAGCCGTCTGGACGGTGGTTTCGGGTTTATTGAGATAAATTTGGTCAATCCGGACAGCTGGCTTGCCGCCGTTGATGGTCCAAGTTATCAATCTGCCAGCAGGGAGATTGGATGGGGGCGGCAAACCGGGCAAGACAGGATCAGCCTTGCCGGTGCCACCTGATCCTGGCCTTGTACTTGGAAACCCACCGGGATTGCCACCCGGAACAGGTAGACCTACCGTACTTGGGTTACCTCCTCCTCCTGGAAAAGCACCGGGATTACCCCCGGCAACCCCCACGTTAGGAAAGGCATTCTGCAATTGCTCAAGCTGCAAAGCCAAACCACTGAACCCTCCCATGGCAGCTTGCAACAGATTCTCCGGAGTTTCCTGTTTGTCTATGGCATCAAGCACTCCGTCCACGGATTTCAGGAAGTTGAGTGTCACTGCCTTTTGCTGCGCAGTCATTGGTTTATCTGCAAGGGATCCCATCGGAGCAACCTGCTTGAGCTGGGCAATGAACTGATCAATCCCCATGGCCACCTCCTTGGGCAACCAACGATCCTCAACCTTTACCATGTCCCATTCCTTTTCCTTGGTCTTGAAATCTGCCGAGCTGAGTTTCATTTTGGCTGTGGTTTCATTGGAGGAAACCACAGTTGCTTCAATTCCCTTAAGCCATTCGCGCATCTGGGCCATGTTCTCTGGAGCATCCGGATCGTCATCTTCGGCCAAGGCTAAATTGATCAATTTTTCTAAATCGGGCGAACCCATTAGTTTACTGCCATCTTCCTCGAGTAACACCCCCAAATCCGGATTTTTCACCCAAGTGGTATCAGAGAATTTGCTATTTACGACGATCTCCAACAGGTTCACCGCGCTATCCCAATTCTCGGTAATCTGGGGCATTGGCGAGGCCATCGTATTGGGCCCACTTTGTTGCTCGAAGAAACCATTGCCTGACTGAAGAATGAGGGCTTTTTTGTTTTTCAGTAGTCCCGTCAGCTTCTGCAGGACTGCGAAAATCTGCTCGTGCACCTCCGAATCCACATTGGTCATGGATTTCTTGAGTTCATCATTAAGAGTTTGTTGATGCGATGCGGGCAACGCCTCCCACAGAACCTCCGGCTTGTTGTTCGCAACACCGTTAAGTACATACTCGATGGTGCCATCAGGCGTATTCACATCACCGCCGTCGCCCATGTGTTTGGCCCACAGATCCGGACCGTATGTTATTCCGGCAAAAACCAGACCTCCAACAATGATCAGGACGCCGGCAAGGATTCCGATCAATTTGCCTTTACCAGACTTGGCCGGCGCACCACCCATTTGCATGGGCTGCATTGGCGCACCACCTCCTGACGGAAGAGGGGCGTCTCCGGACGGCGGGGTTGGGGGATTGCTCATGGGATAATCAAAAACATTCAGTGACTAGTTCAACTTTGGAAAATCTAACGAAATCCAAATAGTTTTGTCCAACGGAATATTGGCGATAACACACACTGGGAACAGGAGCAGTCAGGTTTTTCTCAAGAAGAAACAGAAAAGGGGTAGCATACGCTACCCCAGCTCCTCAGGCTGAACAGACCTCTTTTTTTCCACTTTATTGCAGTTAGTTTTAGAGTCGGTTCTAACCCTTTAGTTACCTAACACAGAGCACAATGCATGCCAGTGCCAACGCATTTTATTCCTCCAAAAAACCGTTAAAGCTCTTCTTTCCAATATATTAAGGTCTCTATAATGCGTGAAATTTTACTGATCGGCACAAAAAAACACGCGGAAAGTATCCGCGCGTTGATGACCGGGAAAATGCCTACTTCTGCTTGGCTCCCTGTTCGATCCAGCGACGAACAAGATCGATAACCGGCTTGGATAGAGAGTCACCTTTCTTGGGCATACGTTCCTCGTCACTAACGGGCAGGTTGATGAGTTTATAGAATGAGCTTTCATCGGGTTTCTTGGCCGTGATCACCGACTCCCCATCAGCGCCTTTCTGCAACTCAGCAAAGGTATCTAGCCTGAATTTGCCTTTCGGCTTGTCCTTGCCATGGCACTTCGTGCAGTTCTGTTTTAAAATCGGCAGGACGTCCTTCTCGAATTTTGGCTCCTTTATGGCTGCATACTTCTCGGCTTCAGCCTTCGCAGCCTTCGCGGCGGCCTCCTTGGCGGCCTTGGTGGACGACGCCCGTTGCTTCTTCAACCGCGCGATCGTATTCACGCTGCGCAGGTCCTTGTCCACACCGAGGTTGATGGCGAGGTCCTTGTTGCCAGCCTTGGCCATGGCCGCTTGAAACTCCTTGGCCTTGGCCTCGGTCACCTTCGTCTGCCACAAATATAATGTCTTGAGTTTTTTCAGGTTCTTTAACTTGTCCAGACCCGCGTCGGTCACGCCGGTCTTGTAAACATTCAAATATTCCAGGTTGACCAAGCCCGCAGCCGTATCCAACGCCTTATCCGTTACCTTTGTCTTCTCCAGATGCAACTTTTTCAGGCCGGTCAAACCCTTGATCGGTGTCACCCAATCGTCAGTCGCATCCGGGTTCTGGAAGGCGATTTCCACGGCATTTTTCATTTCCGCCAGCACTTTGGCATCAGCCACCTCAAAACTTTTCTTTTTCCCAAACATATTCTTGGTGATCGTAACACTGTACTCCTTGGAATCCTTGGCAATGTACAATACCCGACCGCCGAGCGATTCGATCTTGGCGATCGCAGATTTTTCATCAGCACGAACCAAACTGACCAATGCCAGCAAGGCGAGAGTAAAGGAGAATCTCTTAAGTGATGTCATGGTGCCTTGAGGCTAGGCACGCCGCTGGAAAATTCAAAGGAGAAAATAACTGTTTAACCATTCTCCTCAGCTGCGCCCAGCAGCCTTGAGGAAGGGCTTGATCTCGCGCATGAGTTTCCTGAAGGCATCCAGTGTAACCTGCTGAGCACCGTCACTCCAGGCCTCAGCTGGATTGGGGTGCACTTCGATGAGCAAGGCATCAGCACCCATGGCCACCGCACCTTTGCAGAGTGTGGCAATAAGGTCGGCCCGGCCGCAACCCTGACTGGGATCGACAACCACCGGGCAATGCGACTCCTGTTTCACCGCGGGAATCGCCGAAAGATCCAGTGTGTTGCGCGTATAGTCTTCAAACGTGCGAATGCCACGCTCACAGAACATCAACCCGGGGTTCTCATTGGCCAAAATATATTCGCCGGCCAGCAGCCACTCCTCAATCCGCATGGACATGCCTCGCTTGAGCAGAACCGGCTTGCCCGTGCGCGCGGCAGCAATGAGGAGCTGAAAATTCTGCGCGTTGCGGGTGCCGATCTGGAGAATATCTGCATACTCGGCCACGAGGTCGACCTGATTCTGTGAAAGCAGCTCAGTGATAATTGGCATACCGGTCTCCGCACGCGCCTTGGCCAGCAGTTTGAGGCCCTGCTCGCCGAGTCCCTGGAATTCATAGGGCGAGGTGCGCGGCTTAAATGCCCCGCCACGCAGGATCGTCGCGCCTGCCTTGCGTACGGAGTGGGCGGTTTCCATGAGCTGCTTCTCGTTCTCCACCGAGCAGGGCCCAGCCATCACGTGAAATTTCTTTCCACCAATCACGCGCTTCCCCACCTTGACGGTGGAGTTTTTCCCGTGCGCCTCACGACTCACGAGACGGAATCGTTTCTGGATAGGCATCACTTTCTCCACCTGCGACCACGATGAGAGCGTCTCCAGCGATGGATTTTTCTTTTCATCACCAATGGCGCCAATCACCGTATGCGCCACCCCGCGCATCACGTGCGGCTCATAGCCTAGCTTCCTGATTTCGCGCAGCACACTATTCTCCTGGCGCTTCGTGATCCGGGGTTTGAGGACGATGATCATAAAAAAACGAAACCTAATGGCCTTGCGCAGACCGGTCAATCTCCATCGGGTTAGCTCATGTCGTGCTCAAGCTTGCCTTTATCCATTATTGCGCCCTACTCTCTGCTCCATGAAAAACATCATTTACTATACTGCCCTACTGCTAACTACTTTGAGCCTATCGGCCGTCGAGCCAGCGTTGGAAGGCAGCCGTGTACGCGAGGCCCTCGATGCCTTGCAAGGCAAACCCGCCCCCGAGTTACAGCTTAAGGGCTGGCTCAATTCCAAGGCGCTTGACCTCAATCAACTCAAGGGCAAAATCGTAGTCCTCGATTTCTGGGCCACCTGGTGCGGTCCATGCATTGCATCCATCCCACACACCAATGAGCTTATGGGAAAATATGCCAACAAGGGCGTGGTAATAATCGGCGTATGCGCCCAACGCGGAGCAGAGAAAATCGAAGCCACCGTGAAGGATCGAGGCATCCAGTACCCCGTTGCCATTGACCAAGGCACCAATGCCGCCTACAAGGCCAACAGCTACCCAGACTACTACATCATTGATCGCAAGGGCGTACTGCGCTGGGCGGATATCGTGAATAGAGACGTGGAAAAGGCCATCAAGCACCTTTTGGCCGAAAACCCGGAGACATCCTCCAAATAATTGCCCGATAAACCAATCCACTTGGGGGGCCGGATAATGGTTCGCGCGCCTGACAGGGCAAAAAAATCACCGCCCTAAAGCGAACCGAGGTTCACCGTAGGGCGGCTACCAATCCTTTTCAAGGGGCTCCCTTTCGAGAGTACTATCAAGGTCTATGCCTTTGGTGCGGCAACAATCATCCAGCCCCACAACTTTCCCGAAAGAAAGCCAACCCGCAAACCCGAAGGTCATTAGGCCTAGGTGAAAACTTCTCCCCGAGGGGTTCAGTTTCCGTGGCCGGTTGATCGACCGAGCGATTCCGAAGATCCGCTCAACGCGAT
>CAZTTU010000006.1:0-50623 GCA_964616045.1 uncultured Verrucomicrobiota bacterium
GGCCACGAAAGAGGCCATGCGTGATAATTTTATTTCTAGAATTCCTGAGGCAATGATTCTCGGTCAGGGCAAGGCGTGTCTTTGGAACACGGTCTCTGCAAAATTACCGGGTGATTGCCGGGCCCGTTGGGTTGTGAAACTGGACAAGGCCGGCTTCGCTGTTTCCACCGGCAGCGCGTGCGCCAGCGGCAAGGAAGCGCCAAGCCATGTGCTTAAGGCAATGGGAATTGCCGATGAGGAGACTGATCGTGTGGTGCGTTTTAGCAGTGGCTGGGAGACAGCCCGTGAAGATTGGGAGGCACTGGCCGAGGGCGTGGTAAAAGTGGCGGCAGAGATGACGGAATAGTTATTGCTTCGGTATGCCTGTCGGCAGGATGGATGGGCCGGAACCATCATTTTTGTCCGGGAGCAAAGGCAAAGGTGTAATTCCCGGGCCAGGGATTTTCTCTTGGGAATCGGGATGAAACGGATTGGGTTTCTCCACCTTCCTTTGTCCCACCCAAAGAAAAATAAGCGGGATAAGGATGCCGGCGACAATGGAGCCAAGGACCGGAGCCTTTTCCTTGGTAGTGCGAATGGCGAGTACGATTCCTAGGATCATGGTGCACACCGCGCCAATGACCATGACATACACAAGACATTTAAATAATGTGGTGTCGGCTTCGTAAGCGGTGATGGTTTTTGGCTGAAATTTGGCTTCGGGGTCGATTATACCGCTTGTCCCGCGCGGCAGTTGCTGATCGGTGTGCATCCAATACAGCTTTTGCATCAGTGTCTGCGCCTCGCCATCGTCCTTTTGTCGTTCGGGGCTGAAAATGAAATAAAACCCGGAAACCAAATACACGATCAACAACGGCGTGATGAAACAGCCGAGATAAAGGTGTATACGGCGGAGTTGCTTCACCTACTTGATTTCTCCCGGCTCCGGGATGCGAAGTTTTTGGCCGGCGAAAAGACGGTTGGCCTTAAGTCCTGGATTAGCCTTAAGTATCTGGCTTTGAGTGATCTGCCCGTTCAAGCCTTCATCCTTAAACGCCTTGTTGTAAGCCGCTTGAATGTTGCTAAGAAATTCCCCAGGCTGAACCGCGTGCTGGCGAAACTTGAAATTGGCAGGGGCCGGGTCGATGCCTGCGCCGTTGTTGCGGGGTTGTACCGGAGCTACGGCGAGCTTTGTCACAATCTTCAGGATTTCATCGATCTGCTTGTTCGTTACATCCAAGTCGTTGCGTCTGTTGTTATCCAGCTCCACGAGCTTTTTAGCAAGCTCATCGATATCCCTGTTGCTGGCAAATTTAAGCGTCAAATCTCGTTTAAAATTTTCATTTGCCGTTCGCAGCTGCTTCACTTCCGTTGCAAGCAATGCCGCTTTGCGTAACTGCTGGGTGTATGCCTCCTGGAGATCTTTAATTGCACCACGCAGTTGGCCTAATTGTTCTACGATGTAATCGTTTGACCTGACATTACGAGGGGTAACTTTGGGGCCGGCGGCAGGCTTGGGCGTTTGTGGTGGGGTGGTCTCTTTGGGGGTTGGTGGTTCTTGTGCGTAAACCACAGCTACTATAAACCCCAAGATTATCATGGCAGGAAATTTTATGTCACTCCTCATGCCTTCAAACTATCGTTATTCTGCACCCATTTCAAGCGTCAAGCGTGTTGTTGTTTTGTTTTTTAGACTTGCGATGCATCAGCCAGTTCGCAAGCTCGGACGGTGAATGTTGCTGCGGCATTGCAAACAGGGACCGACGCGTTGGTCTCCGCTGGGGTGGATAATCCACGTGTTGATGCCGAATGGCTCATGACACATGTGCTCGGTTGCCCGCGACCCGAATTAGTTTTGAAACAAAGCAAGATTTTGACCGAATCCCAACAATCGCAATGGGAAGGGTTAATGGCTCGTCGCGCTGAGCGCATACCGTTGCAGCATTTGATGGGTTCGGCAGAATTTTGCGGCTTAGTGATTGAGGTAAATGGAAATGTTCTTGTCCCGAGACCGGAAACCGAGTTGCTAGCAGAAGGAGCATGGCAATTTGCCAATGTTATCGAGAGGCCTGTGATTTTAGATGTCGGTACGGGTAGTGGATGCCTTGCCATATCTATCGCTGTAAATTGTCCACAAGCCGAGGTGCACGCGCTGGATGTTTCGCAGAAAGCCCTGCTGGTAGCTCGTGCGAATGCAGCGCGTCATTTAGTGCAAGAGCGTATCAGATTTCATAAAGCCGATGGTCAGGTGGGGCTGCCGGGCGAAATGCTCTTTGATATGATCGTCTCCAACCCGCCTTATATTCCCACAACTGAGATCCCCAAACTACAAACTGAAGTTTGCGATCATGATCCTCATTTGGCATTGGATGGTGGCGCCGATGGCCTGTTTTTTTTCCGTGCCCTTGCAACTCACGCACTGGCGCGGTTGCAGCCGTCCGGTCGGCTGATGCTGGAGATTGGGGATGGGCAAGTTGAGGCCGTCTCGTCGCTATTATTGGAGGCAGGTTGGCGCGTGCTGGAGGTGTTTCCCGATCTGAATAACGTGCAACGGATCGTGATTGCCTCGCCCGCCAATCCGTGAACAATCCGCAAGAGGAGTTTTACCCACATGGATAGCTTGGAAATCAAGGGAGGCACGCCACTGCATGGCGAAGTAGAAATTGGCGGTGCGAAGAATGCCGTGCTGCCAATTATGGCGGCTACGTTGCTGACGGCCGAGCCGTGCCTCATCCGCCGTGTTCCTCGCCTTGAAGATGTGCGGAATATGGCCGCTATTCTTCGTTCATTGGGGGCCAAAGTCGATTTCAAGAACCGAACACTTACCATTCAGGCTGCACAAATTTGCCCTCACGCTGACTACGATCTGGTGCGAAAGATGCGTGGGTCAATATGTGTCTTGGGCCCGTTGCTCGCGCGACTGGGGCAAGCGGAAGTGTCAGTGCCTGGAGGGTGCATCATTGGAACGCGGCCTATTGACTTGCACCTCAAGGGGATGGAAGGTTTGGGTGCACGCGTGCGAAATACCGCTGGTTACGTGCGTGCTTCCGCAAGGCGATTAACGGGCAATGACATCTTTCTTGGAGGACGGGTTGGCCCCACCGTTTTAGGTACTGCCAATGTTCTAATGGCTGCTACGTTGGCAAAGGGTGTTACTGTCATCGAGAGCGCTGCCTGTGAACCCGAGGTGGTAGACTTGGCAAATTTTCTCAATGCCATGGGAGCGCGTATTACGGGTGCAGGTAGCCCGACTATTACTGTACAAGGGGTCCGTAAATTGCGTGGTGCCAAACACTCCATTATCCCTGATCGCATTGAGGCTGCCACTTATGCCATCGCCGGCGTTGCCACTCGGGGAAAGGTCACCTTGAAAGGCGCGCGCGCCGACCATCTCAAGGCGGTCTTTGACAAGCTCCGGGCTATGGGTGTGACGATCGAACAGACGCGTGGTAAAATTACGTGTAGACACCCCCGCAAGTTCAAACCAGTGGATGTCACGACGCAGCCTCACCCGGGATTTCCGACGGACGTGCAGGCGCAGATGATGGCGCTGCTGACACTCGTGCCAGACATCAGCATCATCACTGAGCGAATCTTTGAGGCGCGCTGGTCGCACGCGTCAGAGCTGGGACGATTGGGTGCTAACATTGCAATCGAGGGTCCCAGTGCCATCGTAAAAGGTGGTGCGCCGTTGAGTGGTGCGCCGTTGATGGCAAGTGATCTGCGCGCCTCCGCGGCACTGGTTATCGGCGGGTTGGTTGCCAAGGGTATTACGCGAATCAATCGCATCTATCACCTGGACCGAGGCTATGAGCACATGGATGAAAAACTCAGGAAGTTAGGCGGCAAAGTGCAGCGTGTTCAGCAAAGTTAAACGGTGGTTTTGCCTCGCCCGACAGAGCGGCTTACACTACGCTTTCACGAGGTCAACTTATTGTGAAATATCAAACGGCCAAATACGCGGACGGAATTTTCGCCATTAATTGCCCTCATTGCTCGAATGAAGTGGCGGTTGATGAAAGTCAGTTGAATCAAATCAACACGCGACTGTCCGGGCAATACGCTTGCCCAATCGAGGGCTGCGGTAAGGAAATTGAATTTCCAAATGCTAAGGAAGCGGCTGAACTGAAAGTGCCAACTGCTTCATCCGCAACCGGGTTGGCTGTTGAAGAATCTGAACCCACCTTGGAATCGGCTACACCGACCACTAACCAAGAACCGGTTCCTGCTCCGGCCCCACCGCCCCAGGCCAATCCGGCTGCAAAGTCTACCCCACCTCCCGCAGTTGCGCCCAAATCCGCGGTGCCTCCAAATCCACCAGCCTCCCAAACACAATCGAAAGGCACAGACGATGATTTCTCGTTTGGCTTTCATGGTTCCAAGGGGGCTTCACTGGAACGCGAGGCAGCCTCTGTTCATCGAATTTCGGTTAAAACCATTCTTCATAGCGATTGTGTGAAGGAGAAGAAAGATACGTTCGATGAAACGTTATCCAAATTCCTGAATGAATTGGATGAGGAATCTTTGATGGGAGTGCATCCTGTGCAGTATACTGCTGATGAAAAGAAAGGTACCGACTTTGGAGTGATGATCGTATACAAGCGTACATCGGGTGCAGATTAGCTGAAGAGATCTAGCTGTGGCGATGGCGTAAGGTCACGTAGCTTTTTTCTTTCTGCGTGCGGTTGTGCGCCTCCTTTTTTTCCTCCTGCGGCGGTGAGGTCCGTTTCTTCCAAGTTTGACAGGATCTCTTTTGCGCGCTCAAGTACAGGCGTTGGCACTCCTGCCAACCGAGCGACTTGGATGCCGTAGCTTTGGTCGGCGGCACCATCTACGATTTGACGGAGGAAGACCACTTGGTCATTCCATTCCCGAACAGCAACATTTAGATTAAATACTCGTGGTAGACGTTCTGCTAATTCGGTCAACTCATGGTAATGTGTGGCGAACAGTGTTTTGGAGCCGAGTTGCTGGTGTAGACTCTCCACAATGGACCATGCAAGGCTGAGGCCATCAAAGGTACTCGTGCCCCGACCAATCTCATCAAGGATAACAAGACTTTGTTCGTTGGCATGATGCAGAATGTTCGCCGTTTCGCTCATCTCTACCATAAAGGTGGATTGACCGCGCGCAAGATTGTCGCGTGCACCTATCCGCGTGAAAATTCTGTCGAGTATATCCACGCGTGCCTCTAGTGCTGGCACAAAGCTACCAGTGTGCGCCAGCAACGCTATGAGCGCGACTTGTCGGATATAGGTGCTTTTTCCTGCCATGTTCGGGCCGGTGATGAGTGCGACTTGGTTATCGCTGTCGAGATCGGTGTGATTGGGCACAAACCGCTCATCCAGCATCGTTTGTTCCAGTACAGGATGGCGCCCTTCGCGTATCATCAACAGTCCTTTGTTTCCAACATTCGGTTTGCAATAGCCATGCAAGCGGGCGGTTTCAGCAAATCCGGTTAGTACGTCCAGTTGTGCCAGCGCATCAGCCGATTGCTGGATTTCGCGTAAATGCTTTAGCACCGCTTCGCGCACCTGCAGGTAAAGTTCATACTCCAGTTTTACGCTACGCTCCTCCGCCCCGAGTACTTTATCCTCCATCGTTTTCAACTCATCCGTGATGTAACGCTCAGCATTAGCCACCGTTTGTTTGCGTACATAATGAGCGGGCACTTTTTCTAGATGTGTCTTGGTCACCTCGATGAAATAGCCAAAGACGTTATTAAATCGCACTTTGAGGGATGGTATATTGGTGTTTTCAATTTCCTGTTTCTGCAACCGAGCGAACCATTCCTTGCCTTCTCTTGCACCAGCGCGTAGAGTGTCAAGCTCAGGGCTGAAGCCCTCGCGTATCATGCCCCCTTCCCGTAAGGTAAGAGGTGGTTGATCTACAATTGCACGTGTGATTATGGTAGCGAGTTCTGGGAGCTCGTTGAGTTGAGTAGCGAGTTGAGCAAGCAAAGGGGAGGCATTGGTGTCATTCAACTCCAACTCATTTTTGCTATCCAGTGCCTTATCAATGAGAGAACGTAAACTGGGAAACTGTTCGATAGCTAAACGCAAGTTCAACAGATCACGTGCGTTGCCGGTGCCGACCGATAACCGAGTGAGTGTGCGTTCAAGGTCGCGTACTTGGCGCAGGCATTCGCGCAGTTGCTCTAGACGCGGACCATCTTCTGCCCAAGTCTCCACTGCTTGTTGGCGGGCATGAATGGCGAGAGCATTCGCTAAGGGTTGTGTGATCCAATCGCGGAGGCGTCGCGCACCCATCGGCGTGACTGTGTGATTGACGGCGTTGTATAGACACGTGACCTTCGGGGCATCCCGCGTGAGTGGCTCTAGGATTTCTAGGTTGCGTAATGTGGTTGCATCGAGCGTGAGAAACTCGCTGTTCTGATAAAAACTAAGGCGATGCAAATGTGTGACATTGCGTCGCAAAGTATTCACCAAATAGTGCAGTACTCCGCCTGCGGCGCCAATGGCGGCGGGGCGGTTCTTTAGGCCGAAACCATCGAGTGATTGTACACCAAAATGATTACGCAAGGTATATTCGGCTGAGTCGACGGCAAAGATCCAATCCTCATGATCATTGATAATAGCGCGGATATCGACGAGGGATTCAGTGAGGTGGGGATCCCCAGTCGGATACACAATTTCTGCTGGTTTTAGGCGTTCAATCTCGGCTTGAAGAGCGGTAATTGTACCGACCTCGGTGGTCTTGAAATCGCTGGTTGTGAGATCGATAACAGCCAATCCATAGGTCGGGCCGCTACGGTTCAGAGCGGCGAGATAGTTGTTGCGTTCGGCTGAGAGCATTTTTTCATCGAAGTGCGTGCCGGGGCTCAGAATCTGCATCACCTCACGGTTTACGAGCTTGCCCGGTTGGGCTTCTTCGACTTGTTCGCACATGGCCACTTTGTGCCCGGCTTGCAGCAACTTACCGATGTAGTTATCCGCGGCGTGATGCGGAATGCCGCACATGGGTGTGACCCCCCGTTTGGTTAATGTGATGCTTAATATCTCAGCGGCGGTTTTGGCATCATCAAAAAACATTTCATAGAAGTCACCCAGACGAAATAGCAACAACACTCCCTCGGGCAAATCGCCTTTCAGGCGATGGTATTGTGCCATCATGGGTGTTTGTTTTTGTTGCATCGCCATGCGCGCAAAGCTAACGCGAAAAAAAAAAATCACGAAGTGAAATATTTTCCTGTGTAGAACGTGTGAACATTTTTGTGAAAGAGTATAAAAAAGAACTATGCAAACGCATGTAAAGTATAGTATAGGAAACGTGAATCGCGTTTGCGGTTCCATTGCTAACAACTAAATGGAGGTGTACTTCATGGCCGCAAAGAAAAAGAAAAAAGCAAAGAAGAAGGCTGCAAAGAAAAAGCCAGCTAAGAAGAAAGCTGCAAAGAAGAAAAAGCCAGCCAAGAAAAAGGCTGCAAAGAAAAAGGCTGCAAAGAAAAAGGCTGCAAAGAAGAAAAAGCCAGCCAAGAAAAAGCCAGCCAAGAAAAAGGCTGCAAAGAAGAAAAAGCCAGCCAAGAAAAAGAAGAAGGCTGCAAAGAAAAAAAAGCCAGCCAAGAAAAAGAAGAAGGCTGCAAAGAAAAAAGCCAAAAAGAAGTAGCCTGATTCTTTTGGGACTATTTCCACACGGTGGCGGACGGAAGTCCGCCACTTTTTTTATGCTTTGTTTTTGGTTGGACGCAGCCCAACGTACTCACATGTCTTGCCTTGTTTTCGATATCGAAACCTCTGCTTTGCCACAGGGCGACTTTGATGAAGCCCAGCTGGAGTATTTATTTCGCCCGGCGGAATCCTTGACGAATGAAACTGAGAAAGCTTGTAAACGTGAAGAGATTGAGCGGCAGTTTAATCTTTGGCCTTTTACTGCGCAATGCGTGTGTATTTGTATGATCAACTCCGCCAGCGGACGGGGTAAGGTGTTGTATCTTTCCGACGATTTTGAGGAAGATGGTGAAGGTCCGGTCGAATATGTGGCATGTATGGATGAGAGCGATCTGTTGTCGCAGTTCTGGGTGCTGGCCTCTAAATACAACAAGATTTGCACTTTCAATGGGAGGGCCTTTGATGTGCCTTTTCTTTACCTGCGATCAGCAACGCTGAATGTACCAATTAGTCGGAAGGATTGGCTAGGTTACCGATTCCAGACCGAGCCGCACTGTGACCTTGCCGATCAAATGACCTTTTATAACGTGGGTGGCTATGGTGGCGCGGCGCGGCGATTCAATCTGGATTTCTATTGCAAAGTATTTGGCATTGCCTCGCCCAAAGCAGAAGGTGTGACGGGTATGGATATGAACAATCTTATGGACGAGGGGCGCTACCGCGAGATTGCAGATTATTGTGTGCGCGATGTCGTGGCTACCACCAAGTTGTACAGCATATGGAAAGAACGACTTGCTGGAGTGAGGTGATAAAACTTCGTCTTGTGCATATTTAGGCAGTGTGCTTTTATACTAGTGAATCAGCCGCTGCGTGTTGGCGCCTGTGCGATGTCTACGTCACCTGAAAGACACCGGGAGTGGGTTGATCCGATAACGGGTTCAGTCAAGCTTCCAGAACGCTGGCATGTTTTGCCGCATGAGCTTGTTTTTGGCCTATTCTTGGGAGCCACATGGTTGCGACTCTGGGTAGAGGCTGGCTTTTCCAATACCAGCACATTGCTCTTCGGTCTCTATTTTATTACGCTCCTGTGGGCGGTTGTTTGGGGTCAGTACAAACCTTCTCCTCACCGGTGGCGGGTGCGTTTGCTGTGCTGTTTGGTGTTGAGCACATCGTCCTATTTTTCTCTCAAATATGCAGTGCCATTGATGAACAACCCCAACGGGTTGGAAGCGATGGGGTGGCACAAGGACGTAGTACTGCAGCAATGGGACATCATGTTCTTTGGTGGTTTGCCGCAGCAATTGATGCTCACTGAACCCGGTGCGTGGGTAACGGATATGTTCATGGGCTGCTACCTGTTTTTCTTTTACTACCTCATTGGCGCGCAGGTTTTTTTCTTTTTGAAAAACTTGGACACCTACCGTACCTGCGCCGTGGGATTGTGCACTGTGTATGCGTTGGGATATGTTGGCTATACACTGATGCCCGCGATCGGACCGTTGTCGCAGGAAGGGTTCGAGCTGCGTCAGGGCGGGTGGCTCACCGAGGTGGGTGGCAGCTTTGTTGCCCAACGTTCCAATGGCGTAGATGTTTTTCCCAGTATTCACATGGCGGCTTCGTTGTTTCTGCTGGTTTTCGACTGGTGGTATCGGCGCAAGCATTTCTGGTGGGTGCTTGGGCCAACGGTTGGCCTCTGGGTATCTACAGTTTTCCTTCGTTACCACTATGGGGTGGATGTGCTGGCGGGAATCATACTGGCGCTGGGCTGTCTGTGGCTCACGCGCTGGTATGCAAATTCGCGCCTTTGTGCTGAGGTCGAGGCCGAATGTGAGGCTCGCGGCAAACGGGTGATCGAGACTTACGAATAGATATAAGTCACGATGTCCGTTGATTCTACACGTATTTGGGAGTAACGTGCGTCATGGTCATTGGCGTTCCTCGCGAAATTAAGCCCGCCGAGCACCGTGTTGGCCTTCTGCCCTCTGGAGCTTACCAACTCACTCAACGTGGCCATCGTGTGTTGATTGAAACCGGTGCCGGCTCGGGCAGCGGTTATCCCGATGCCGATTTTGCTGAAGCTGGTGCAGAATTGGTTGAAACTCCAGAAGCCGTTTTTTTAGAAGCGGAACTTATAGTAAAAGTAAAGGAGCCACAACGGAGAGAAACGCTTCTTTTACGCCAAGGCCAAGTGCTGTTCACCTATCTGCACCTCGCTCCAGACCCCAATCTTGCACAGGCGTTGATGCAATCCGGTTGTACTGCAATTGCCTATGAGACGATGGAAATGAATGGCCGACTTCCGTTGCTTGAGCCTATGAGCGAGATCGCAGGCCGGATGTCTGTCATTGTAGGAGGCTATTATCTCGCCAAACATCACGGAGGCAGTGGCATCCTGCTCGGTGGCGTGCCAGGAGTACTCCCAGGCAAGGTGGTTGTGCTCGGCGGAGGCGTGAGCGGTGTGAACGCCGCTCGCATGGCCACTGGTCTGGGTGCGGATGTCACCATCCTTGAGGTGGATGTCGAGCGCATGCGATTTCTGGATATCACGCTCCACACCGCATACACATTGTATTCAGATCATGCGCACTTAATGGAGCAATTGCCGCGAGTGGACCTGCTGATCGGCGCGGTTCTTGTCCCTGGTGCCAAGGCGCCCAAGCTCATCACGCGCGAAATGCTCTGCGCCATGCGCCCTGGCAGTGTTTTGGTGGATATCGCTATTGACCAGGGCGGTTGTGCTGAGACCAGCCGACCTACCACACATCATGATCCCGTTTATGTGGAGGAAGAGGTAACGCACTATTGCGTGGCCAATATGCCCGGTGCCTATGCGCGCACTGCCACGCAGGCGCTGACTAATGTGACATTCCCTTACGTGGAACTTATTGCTGATCGCGGCCTGGCTGCCGCTTGCGCCGCTAAGCCCGAGTTGCGTATTGGCATTAATGTGATGGATGGAACCGTCACCTGCCCCGCAGTGGCTGAGGCACACTCGGTGGAATGCGCAGAGCCGGTGCTGTAAATCGACTCACTTTTTCTTTGCCTCCATCACGAATGCGCGTAGCAGTGCTTCTTGGTGGGGATCGCCCAGATCCATTTCCGGATGCCATTGCACGGCAACAATCCATGGATCACCCGGGCCATTTCCCTCGATGGCTTCAACGACTCCACCGGGTCCAGTGGCGGACACGCGCAAGTTTCGCCCAATCTGGTGAACAGCCTGATGATGATAACTGCTGACTTGTGATAGATGACTCGTGCCAAGGATGCTGGTCAGTTGACTGCCATCGGTCAAATCAACCGCATGTCCTTTTATACTAAAGTGGCTCTCTGCCAGTTCCTCATCATCACGCAGGTTGCGCAGAGTGCCTCCACGGGCGACATTCAGGATTTGGCAACCCCGGCAAATGCCGAGGATGGGCAGGTTTTCTTCCATTGCGACCTTGATCAGTGCGATCTCAAAATCGTCACGCGCACGATTTACCTCTGTGGCCTTGGTCGAATCTCCGCCATAAAGACGCGGGTCTACATCGCCTCCTCCAGCAAGGAGCACGCCATCGATACGGTTCTTCTTCAGCCAAACTGCGATGTGCTGGGGATTGGAGCCGGTGTCGCTTGGCTGGATTTCTACAAGCCGACCACGAGCCAAGGTGAAGGATAATTTATAGGTTTTATTGATACCCAGTTCCTTTAACCAAGTGTCATTAGGTGAAAAGGCTATGCGTGGGGCATCCTGTGGCAGGCGGCTTTCCATCCAGATTGGAAATCCAATACGATAACCAAGATACAGGAATGCGGCAGCTATTATGGCAATTGCCAGCCCTCGCTTCCAGCGCCCGGGTTTGGGCAAAGGTTCAGCGAATTCAGCGTCAGATTTTTCCGTTGTCTCCGTCATCCGCGGTAGGTCCACCCTCGCCGGTGATGAGTTCCAGATTCACCTTGCCGTGTTTCAAGAAAACCGCTAGCGGGAAAAAGATTCCAAGGGTCGGGCCAGGATCCTCCTTGGAGAGAACATCATATATATTGTGTTTGTGATCACTTAGCTCTTTTTGTGCTTCCTTTAACCTTGCCTTGGGATCCAGTCCTGTCTTTAGCCCCTTGAACAGGGCCTTAAGGCCGTCGCGCTTGGAGCCGTCTCGGAATTCCGATTTAGCTTCCTCCCAGCCGGTTTTAAGTGCCGCGCTACCCTGTTCACTGTGTGACATCTCTTGCAGAGTGGCCAGAAAAGCGAGGATGGGTGTTTCAGTTTTGATGTCGACGCGTTGTTCGTTATCCAGGTTTACCTGGCCGGTCGAGGCGAGCTCGAAAACCAGCCACGGATAATCCCAGCCCGATTCCACCGCTTGTATCAATCCGCCCCAGAAACGCGGGTTTACCTCGATGAGCCGGGGAGGAGAATCGTTGCTGCCGTCCCAGCGGAAATCCAGCTCAGCCACGCCGTGCCATTCCAGAGGCCCAAGTGTTTCTCCAGCGATCTTCTCCATGGCGGGGGCTTCCACCGTTTCGCGCAACACACCCGCACCCCGGTTGGCCGGATAGGCGCGGAGGTTGCGGTAGGTCATACACGCTGCCAACTCCCCGCGGTTAAACAATGTGGTGACACAATAATCCTCTCCGGGAATAGCTGCTTGGATGATGGGTAGGTCTTTGTCCACCAATTCGAAGTGCTCAACAAATTCACTGAACGTTGTCTCCAGTTCCTCGCGCGTGTCGACTTTTTTGATGCCGACTCCTGATGCTGATTCCCGGATCTTCACAAACGCAGGCACCTCGATCTCGTCCAGTTGCCCACGGAATTCGTCCACGCTTTTAGGAATCCACGTGCGCGGCATTGACAGACCTTTGTCCTGAGCGTAAGCCGCCAATGTGCCCTTGTTGTGCACCTGCAAGATCTGGTCGATTTCCGGCAGTACCAGCTTGATGTGCGGTTCGAAGCGATCTCGGTATTTGGCAATGAGATAGCTCTCTTTGTGGATCGGCATCAATACATACGGCCGGTCGTCATCCGGTTTATGTTTGACCACTACCTCCTCCAGCGCATCCAGAAACGCCTCAGGTTCCTTCGAGGGATCGGGATATCGAAATGATTCGGTGCTGTATTTGGAAAGTGATGCCGGCGTCATCGGGTATTGATCTCCAGTGATCACCTCCACTCCACGCCGACCCAAGCTACGCACTGCTACCAGGGTTTGCCACCCACGCGCAAAAGTGACAATTGCTCGTCCTGTTGGTTTATTTGTCATTTATCCAGTCCATGATTGTAAACCCGTTGTAATTGGTCCGCTTTTGATAACTCAACCGGACTGATCATCTTTCGATCCAGCGGCATTGGGCCACCATTGTATTTCTCGATTGTCTTCTGGTGCGGCTTCCAGTTCAAGTCGCCGATTCTTGTGAGCTTGCCCATCTTCTGTCCAGTGGTCTTCTTCCAAGCATGGTAGACCAACTCTGAACAGTATAGTTTGTTTTCGGAGAGTTCGTATTTAAAATCATACGCCTTGCCTGCGTGCGGATGAAGGTTGGTCAAAAACTGAGCAATGTGTTTCTGGTGGATGGCTTTAAGGCGATATGCTGCCCATCGCTCATTGCGGCCGTGCGTCTTCCATTCTCTAAAAGGAGTGTATATCACACCCGGACCACTTGCCTCGATCACTGTCCATTCGCCATCATGCTTGTGCAGCACTCCCACGTGTGAGTAATGAGATTCAGTAACGCCTTCAATGGCGATAACCAGATCCAAATCCAGCGGCAAGGCTTGAAAAATCAGATCACCTTCCTGCGGTTTGTAATTAGTCGGCTTTGTCAAAGACTTTGGCTTGGCTCCCTTCAAGGCATCTCGAAACGGGTAGACACCTCCAACTTTGCGCATACCATAAAGATCGGCATCCCCTCGTCCCGCCACAGACAGGCATCCAGATGCTGAGATAAATGCTATAGTCATTGTGACCATAAGGATTACTTTGAATGGTTTGTTCATAGTGTTTTGACCATACTGGAAAATAGTCATGGCCGGAAATTGATTATATCTTGTTATGAATTGACTGAATCGATGAAGACGGGCAAATCGGCCAATTCCAGTTATATCAAAAGCGTGTTGAAGGCACGATTTTCATCAAGTCACACAAAGAACTCTTCTAAGAAAGGCCCTCTGGTAAGGGTTGGTTGAGCTCCACTGCCAGTGAAGTTAGTTGAGACTCCAGAGCCTCGCGGAGCTGGGGGACAGGCGACCCAGTCTTTGGCTTGATCGGGATGGCCTCGCCGATGTCGATGACCAGCCGCCATGGGCGGTTGGTGCGTATGGACCCACAGGTGTCCTCCTCCAGTGCGTCGAGGGTTTCCATGAAATGCTCAGCGGTGGGACCATCCTTCAGTGGAGCGGGATTTCCGCAAGCCAAATGCAGTGCCAAGGTACAATCATCAAGTTGTTGGCGTAGGTGGCTGGCATCCTTACCGCTTGGTGGACATTCCATGGATCGTTCGAGAATGACTGTGCGCAACCGGCGCACGCGTTCATAGACATTTGTCATGCTTCTGGAACGCTTCCATTCCTGTTCCAGTGGCGCAAGCAGGGCTTCAATTAGTTGAGGAATGCGATCTGAAAGCGATCCGGTTTGTTCGATGTCCAGCATCTTTTGTTCGAGGTTGGCAACGTATGTTTCACGCGCGCGTTCCAAACGTTTGATGAGGGGCGCATTGTTTTGTGCTAGCCCGAAATGATCTTCGAGATCAGCCAGCATCGGGTGCGCTGCTTCCGACAGATCGCCTTTAAATTGATATTTGAATATTGCCGGGTGGATCACCACCTGCCCCCCAACTTCTTGGGCGCGTCGAATAGCGGCCTTGCGGGCGATGAGTCCGACACCCTCCTGTAATATTTTTAGCTGGTCGGTGGTACGGGTGACATATCCTTCAGGGAAGATTACCAGCGGTCTTGAGGCGCGCGCCACAAGGTCAATGGCTGTGCGCACAGCCTGACGGTCGGCTCCTTCGCGAGACACACTAAAACCGCCTGAGTGTTTGATAACCCAGGCTTGGAAACGGCTTTCCAGCAGGACGTGCCAGCCTGCCATGATGTGCAGATAGATGCCTGATGGGATGCTGATGAGGCCTACGGCCACAGAGTCGCTGTCTTTCGAGTGGTTTGGCGCGATTAACACACCGTGTCCAGCGTCGACGGAAGCACGTAGTTTTTCTGCCCCGCGCACTTCCCATTGGGTAATGCCATACTTCCGGTTGAGGTACCAAGGTAGTGCCTGTTGCAATATGCGGGGCACGAGTGTGCCGAAGTGAGGCGGCTCAAAGCGATACTTCCGGCCTAGCGCACGCATAGAGAACCGATCTTGAACTTCACGCTGTCCCAAGCCGAACATACTCCGGAGTTAGGCAAATGCCGCCGATTGGCTCAACTTAAAAACCATAGTCATGTCCAAATCTGTCGGTCCAAGCTGCGGTATTGGATGGCCTCAGAAACATGCTCTACTCCGGGCGATTCAGCCCCGGCAAGATCAGCAATAGTGCGGGCCACCTTTAAAATCCGATCATAGGCGCGTGCGCTGAGGTCGAGCTCCTCCATGGCCATCTTCAGCAGATCGCGGGTGGAATTGTCTAACGTGCAGTAGCGTTGTAAATCACGCGGGGCCATGCGGGCGTTGCAGGCGATTTTGCCATTAAAGCGGTTGGATTGGATGCTTCGAGCGGCGATGACGCGTTCGCGAATGGTAGCGCTAGTTTCGTCGCCGGCTTGCGCGCTCATCTCACGGAACTTGACCGGCGGCACCTCCACGTGGAGGTCAATGCGATCCAGTAACGGTCCGGATATGCGTCCGAGATAATTCTGTATTTCACGTGGGTTACTGCGGCTTTCGGCGGGCATCTTCCCATCGGGTGTGGGGTTCATCGCGGCAATCAGCATGAACTGCGAGGGGAAGGTCATTGTGCCTGCTGCGCGACTGATGGTCACATGTCCATCCTCCAGCGGCTGGCGCATGGTTTCCAAAACGCTCCGGCGAAATTCGGGCAGTTCGTCCAAAAACAACACACCATGATGCGCGAGGGAAATTTCACCAGGAGAAGGATTAACGTTTCCGCCCAGCAAACCGGCATCACTCGCAGTGTGATGCGGCGAGCGGAATGGCCGTTGAGTGACCAGCGCCTGATTGGGCTCCAGCAACCCGGCTACACTGTGGATGCGCGTGGTCTCCAGTGCTTCGTCCAAGCTTAGGGGAGGCAGTATGCCGGCGAGGCGTTTGGCAATCATACTCTTGCCGGTACCAGGCGGTCCGATGAGAATGAGATTGTGTCCGCCAGCAGCAGCGACCTCCAAGGCGCGCTTCACCGTCTCCTGCCCTTTTACCTCACTCAGGTCACATTCTCCATCGGTGTGAAGTTGAAATAATGCCTCCGTGTTCACATGCGCGGGCGTGATGGGTACTGTGCCGGCAAGAAAACCTGCGGCTTCGTAAAGATTGTCCACGGGGATAACTTTGAGGCCTCTCACCACGGCGGCTTCAGCCGCATTGTCTGGAGGTACGAGAAGTCCGCGTCGCTCTTCTGCCCTCGCTTGGAGTGCCACCGGGAGCACGCCCTTCACACCTCTTACTTTACCGGTCAGCGCAAGCTCGCCGATGATGGTGTAGTCGGCCGCATCACCAATGCTGGATTGCTCGCTGGCCATGAGCCACGCCAAAGCGATGGCAAGGTCGAAGCTTGGTCCTTCCTTGCGCAAATCGGCAGGAGCGAGATTGATGGTTGTTTTGCCCGGTGGCGGGCGATAGCCCGAACTGGTGAGAGCGGTGGACACGCGGTCAATTGACTCGCGCACGGCAGCATCCGGCAGGCCCACCATGACCACCCGTTCCTCGCCGGGTCCTACGTGGACTTCCACTTCCACCGGCAACGCATCCACGCCACGTAACGCTGCGGCATGGACCTTGGAGAGCATGGCTTATGCTAACCCTGACATGAAAATTAGGAATATAAAAAAAGGAGAAACTGCATCTACCACCAGATATAATTGGGGTCTGGGGGAGGTGTTAAGAACCAGTTGGTCATGGTGGTGGTAGGGGGGAAGACAAACTGATCTACGTGTCCATCGCCATAAAGCATGATGTGATTTGCATTACCGGTACGGCCATACCAAGCCGCCTCACGATCATAGGGCCAATTCCAATCACCTTGGATGATCTTGTTTACTGGATTAACCAGCTCCGATTCATTCATGGAGGTGGCAGCGTAGCTACCCTTTATTTCAGATTTTTCCCCCAGTACGCGTTTCACCCGAAACATATCATCAGCCACCTGAGGTTGATAGCTATTGCCGAAAGATTCCCAATAACTTGGCACATTATACACCCCGCCCCCTTCATCCGCTGGGTCGTGAAAGATCTCAAGATTACCAACATATTTATTAAGCGGTCGGTCTCTTTCCGGAACCTTGGCTCCGTAGAGGTTGGAAACTATATGGGGTAACGGGCGATCCATTCCCAGGGCATTGCCTTGTTTGCCTCCCGCCCCGGCATTCCCTCGAACGACCGGATACCAACCTTCATTATCATCCAGATATTGCGTGTAGGCCACTCCAATGCCGCGTTGATTATCAATACTTTGTATTGCCCAGGTATTTCTTCTTGCATCCGCAACTTTCGGCAGCACAACCAACTGGATCAAAGGGATCATCAATGCGGATGTAATCAGGCTGACACTCAATGCGGCAATGCAGAGCCCAGCGCCTTTATACTCCAATTCATTGTTATGGGTTCGCACCAGCGCAATGATGGACACAGGGAACGCAAAGCAATTGAAAAGTGGGATAAACGCCATTACCATACCGGCAATGGCCAGCGGATGTATTGTCTTTCCAGAAATTTCCATCACAAAGAACTCACAGGCAGATTTTTGCTATTACCTGAGGTTCAGTCATTAAAATAGTATTACCGTTTAAGGATGTCTTTTGATTGAACTTGGATGGTTGTACAATAGGATTGCATTTGGATGGGCGATTACCTGTAAACAGGAGGAGTGAAAAACCAGGTACAATATATATTTGGGGTAATTGTGTTTGGATTGGGACTGGCCTTGCTTGTACGAGAGACTTTCGTGGCACCGGAGACTGAAGTTGGTACTTCAAACATATTAACTGCGCAGGCCCGGCTTAAGATTCAACGCACACGAGCGACTGAAAGCCAACGGGTACACAACGTCCGATCAGCTACAACGAGGCAAAATTCCCAACAGAAAAAATCTCTTTCCGATCAGGAAAGCAGAAGTGTTGATGAATCATCTCTTTTCCCGGTTTATGGATATCATTGGGGGCGGGAAGTTATTCCCGAACTGCGCGATTTTTCCAAATGGGCTGATGAGTATGCCAAAACGCCCCAACGCAGCCAGGAGCTAGTTGCCGAGGGAGTGGGACGAGCCAAGGCGAGGCGTGAAATGATGCTGGCACTGATAAATGTGGATCCACAAGTCGCGCTGGCCTCCGCCATTCCCAGAGATGTGCGTGAGCAACTGCCCGCGGTGGTTTTGACTCACTCCGAGCGTCATATTTCAGGTGTCGGGAATTTGGAGGTGGCGATCGTTACGCCTGAGGCCGGGGTAAAAGCCCTCGGACCTTTGGTGCAGAGATCGGCCCGGTTACTGGAAGGGACTTATCAGGCACATGTCTATGGCCAGATGAAAAGGTTTGGCACGGTGGACGAGATCTATCTCCATGGCGTGGCGGTAGGAGATCAATTGGCATTGGCTGATACCCCGATGCGCCCCTTGGAAGTGGGAGAATCCTTGATCTCGGGTAAAAAGGTTGAAGCTAATCATCCGGTAAGCCCGAGTTTAGCCAATCGGGTGCGCGGAGGTGGAATCGGGCCGTTTTTTGCCGAGGGAAAAGAGGGCTATAAATGTCTCTGCTGTGCAAAAGCCAAATGGGATAATTATGATGCATATTTGGGCACAAAAGCGAGTGGAGGAGACAATACTGCTGCTGTCATAGGAAGAGCCTATAATAATACCGGAGAAAAAAAGTTATTGCTCATTCCCGTGGAGTTTCCTGATAAAACAGGTTCTCCTTGGTCAAGCACTACGGTTCGTGATAACCGAATAAATGCGATTCAGGATTATTTCAATACGGTATCTTACGGGACGTTTACTGTGCCGACGGTAACAGTGGCGCCACTTCAATTACTGGACAATAATGCTACTTACTACAACGCGCAGGGCTACACAGTCCTGAAAAATGACGCGGCTTCTAAATCACAAGCTGCCGGGGATAATCCCGATGATTATGAATTTGTGAGTATTGTGATAAATCATAATTTATATTCCGGATGGGCTGGCCGAGGGCAGGTGGGTGATAAATACAATTGGATTGATGGATATAATAGTGGCTCAGAGCTGGACCAAACTGCCGATGTGTATGTCCATGAACTGGGCCATAACTTGGGACTGTTTCACGCTAATTCATGGGATCCTGCCTCTTCTACTCCCGATGACCCGAGTGGTACACATGATGAGTATGGTTTCGATTTTGATATGATGGGGAACGGATCCTACTCTTATGATAAGATGCATTTTAACGCCAGTTTCAAAAACGCAATGGATTGGTTGTCTGATAGCTCCATCACCACGGTTACGTCCGACACTACCATTGATTTGCATGTGATGGATCAAACACAGGTCGCAGGTCGTACGTATGCAATCAAAATTCCAGCCGGGATCTCGCTAGGCAGCAGTAGCAATCTAGATTATTGGATAGAGTTCAGAAGTCGTTTTCCCTCGAAACCCACTTTAGATGATGGGGTGCTTATCTATATGAGTGATGATGATCATACGGATGAGGCCCTGAAACTACTGGATATGAATCCCTCGACATCCACAGTTTCAGATGCGGGGTTGGACAAGGGGGAGTCCTTCACGATTTCCAGTTCACGTTGGAAGATCACGGTTGATTCCCAGACGGGTAGTGGGGCCGATAGTTTGGTGAAAGTGACGGTTTCGGACGCGAGACCTCCAACGATCTCATCAAATCCAAAGAATGTTTCCACCAGTCTTGAGTCGGCTGTGACATTCACAGTCTCAGCAATTGGGCCTGGTTTGTTATATCAGTGGTATAAGGATGGTGCATCAATAGTGGGGGAAACCAGTTCAACCCTGACCATATCCAATTTTCAGGAATCCGATAAGGGCTCTTACCATGTTGTTGTGTCCAATTCGTTTGGAACGACTACGAGCAGTACAGCAACCTTGTCAGTCACCTCAAGTGGAGGAGGTGGAGGATGTGGGGCTGTTCCGCCGTTAACAATCTTCATGCTGGGTTGGGTGACTATGGGATTTAATCGGCTATGTCTCTTGTTAAACTTCGGTTTTCGCTCCGGACAAGGGTGTGACAGCAGAAAGGTGGAGCGGGAGCAGTCTCGAGGGAAGACAGTCGTCCATCCATCCCCGACAAAATAGGAATCAATGGAGTAACTGGCGGAGGGGGCGGGATTCGAACCCGCGGTAGGTTTTTGCCTACGCACGCTTTCCAAGCGTGTGCCTTCAACCGCTCAGCCACCCCTCCGGGAGGCTTAGTGTGGTCGAGCGGTCGATTGCAGGCAAGAATTTCCAGTGACTTCAGCCTTGCCTCAGCAATCATACAGACGTTTCAATCTCCTTTGGATGACAACACCCGGCATGCTCAAATGTTCCTGCAATAACTGCGATGAGCATCTGGAATACCCTGCGGACTACGAGGGGAATGAGATAAAGTGTCCGCACTGTGATCAGGGAACACTGCTTCGACAACCGCAAGAGGACGCGGTTCAATCGCCACCTTCCAGTTCAATGGCGCTTGCACCGCCCGCCATGGGTAGCCACGGGCGGGCAAAGACTGTGCTGGATTCCGAAGATCCACTGGCTGATGCCGTGCCGCATGACATGTTGCAATCGACCGATGCAGCAGCCAAAGGTGCCCCTGACCCATTTACCTGCGAAAGCTGCGGTGCAGCTATGATGCCGGAGGATAAGGTTTGTGTGGAATGTGGTGATCGCCGTTCGCTTGGCGGAAAATGGTCCAACACCAAAGTCTTTCGGTTGGTGGCAGGAATTGTTCTTGGATGTGAAATTCTCGTATTGAGCTTGCAGTGGACAACCACAGGCAAACCTTTTGGCTTACGCAAGCGCACCCGTCATGCTGTTAAGGTGAAACTTGGGCTTGCCGAGGAGGTGAAACTTGCTCCAGCCGTTGCTCATACCGACGGGACCAACAGTCTTGCGTTTACTCCTGTGGCTAAAGATCCGGATTTAGTTTTAGCGAAACACGAGTTGAAACCTGATAAGAATAACGGCGCGTTGTATATTCATGGCACTGTAAAAAATGTATCCGAATATAGGTACCTTGCCGTGAAAATAAAGTTTCGTCAAAAAGATAGGGCTGGCAGCGCGATTCCTGGGGTTAAGGATGTTTTCGATCAAATCCGAGCCATTGAGCCTGGCAAAACATGGGAATTTAAAGTGCTCTTGCTTGATCCTGATGCCACCGGTTATGAGCCTATTCTTCCGGTCGAGGGCTACCGCTGATTTGAGGACGAAATGGTGGAGCCATGGAGAATCGAACTCCAGACCTTCGCATTGCGAACGCGACGCTCTACCAACTGAGCTATGACCCCAACCGGGAAGCCCTTTGTGTAATTCGTCAGTCGCGCAGCAGCAAGTGCAAAGCTACTTCTTCAACCTGAAAACTCGCCCGGTACCGTTGGCCGAAATCTGTTCAAAATATTCCGGATCGCCCCGACCAAGAATAAGCAATTGCACAAGTTGTGACTTGTAGGCTGCTTCATCGGCCAGCACGGCCATGGGTGGATTTTGTGAACAGATGATGTGCAGTCCCGGTTTATTGGCGGCGTCACCTTTTACGGCGTGGCTTTCCTGAATATGCGGTTGCTCAACTTGTTTCACCAGGCCGGACGGATAAATCATCTGGACCTCACCCTGGGGTACGAAGCCGGTTTTACTATTAAGCAACGTGAGATCAAATCCGTCCGGTTTGGGCTGGATTCGGTTGCCGTGCAATAGTTGTTTGCTTTTTAATAAAAGCGTGATGACTCTGACGTTAGGAAATGGATTCTGTCCACGCTGCCATGCGGTTCTGGCTTGCACCGGCGAAACACCACGACGCATATCAGTTAGGGTGAGTTGCGTGAGATCAATCAAGAAATCAGGTTTCCCGTCTGGATTTGTGCCATAAAGATGGATCGCATTGCCGTTGCGTTGCCATGCACGGAAAGGGGAAAATCGAGGGAAAGGATTTTCCTGCCCGGTGGTTAGGTCTCGTTCACTAAACATATGAAGTACGTGATAAAAATTGATCATCCGGTAAGGAAGATACATGAACACATCACGAGTGGGCTCAACGGGCAAATGCTCCTCGATAGACTTTAGCGCCTCGGGAGGAGTGTGTTCTTCTCCTCCAAAAATATGGTTCACTGCCAAGTCGTTCGGTCCACCGTGATGGTAATACTCTGCTGCGGTGCGACCAAGATGAGCAGATAAACGTGGTGAATCGGTCATTAGCATCTTGGCGCAAATAAAGGTGTCGAATGATTGACTGCCCGGGTGCGTCAGGACATTGCGCTCGGCGTGGCACCAGACAGCCGTTCCCCAATCCCACCAGGTATGAACATAATCCCCGGGTTTGGAGGCCTTGCGGATGTTATCCAGCAACTGCACCTCATCTCGCTGCAGCACTGTAGGCAGGGTGGTCGAGCGGTCCCGGGCAATCTTAATGTTGGGCCAAATCAAGGTCAGAGCCAATAATGGTAGGACTATCCGCACTCCTCCGACAGCAAAGATCCAATTGCCGAATTTGGTGAAATATTCCTGGGGTCTGTTTGGCCAACTGCAATCGGGCGGAGCCTTTTCCTTAATCCATTGCTTGAAACGCCGGACCAATTCCAGCAGGCACAGCGGGAGGAAAATGGCTGACATGGCGGCAATCGGCACAGCGTGTATTGTAAACCGATGCCCCCCCCAATGGGCAAATATACCAATCCCTATAAATGGGATGGCAATCAATAGCTCCGGATAGAGGATAACGAGTAATAGGTAGCCGAGTAGCGCAAACATACATCCCCAAGAAGATCCACTGATGCGTTCCATCAATTCTGACCAAGGTGATTTTCTCGCCTCAATAATGGTTGACTTGACGTCTTTATAGATGACGGGTTTTTGTTTGGCCTCCCCTTGGGACTTTCCCGCGTTGAGACTTGCTTTAATACCAGGAAGATAATCAAGCGTGGCATTGCGAATCCGGTCAAAGGAATTGCTGAATCCCACCATCCAAACGAAACACACAACGGCAAATGGAATCAGTGCATAGCGGGAATGTGAGGGTTGTATGGTTATTCGGAAACACTTGGTCAAAATAGTGGTCAAGAGCAACCCCAGCCCTATTGTTAAGGCGATCAACAATACCAGTCCAATTAGTGGTTTTTCGGGATTATTCGCCCAGTTGAAACCCGTAGTCGTTGAGCAATAAACTATTGCGAGGCAAACGAGAGGAATTGCACCCAAGGTAAAGTTGGTTGATTTGTCCGAAAACGGCTTTGTCGGTTTATATTTTACACTACCAACCACAACAATAGTACAAAAAGCCATTGCAAAAAGGACTAAGAGTACAAACTGCTTAGTTTCTGACAAGGAACTGATCCAGCCAAACCTTGGAATAAAGAAGCCCCCCACAATGAATCCCAACAAAAAGGCAAGAGGCCCGTACCACAAACTGCGGAGAACTTTACCAAGTATTCCATGCAAGCCAAACAGCGTTACATGCATTCGATAGAGCACGAAGCTTATGCCAAGTGCGGTGACGATTGGAACACCTGCGCCATAAAAAAACGGGTAAATATAAATCCCAACGGCACCCAACGATAGAAAGAGCAGGGACTCATCCTTGTAGGCGCGCAGCAAAAAATAGAGGATCAACGCGGGCACGGTCACAGAGAACATGTCGGTATCGAAATAGCCGGCGTTGGTGCGGTTGAAGTAACTAAAGGCCACCACGGCCAGACACGCTGAGCAACATCCGGCAAGCGTTGAGCCGTAAAGGCGCCCCAACAAAACCATGGGAATAGCCAAAAGGCCGGCCATGAAAACAGGTAGGTAGGTGATGACATCAGCCACATGAAAGCCGCCATAACGAACCAGTGCCGTTCCCAGGGAAGTAATAGCTCCATCCACTAGGGGGCGGGGATGTTTTTTCAGTTCATCCTTCAACGCGTTCGTTTTGGATGCTTGATGGATGATGGAGGTATAATAGTAGCTGTCATGGGTTGTTGGTAAATAGTGCCCTTGCCATTGGTAGGCGGGTTTTTTTTCAGCATGGCCCACCCAATCCAAACGGAGCCAGGCCCCCAGTCCCCAGGCGATCAAAATCGCGACCAGAGTGATGGCGCATCGCAATACTTTAAAGATCCAGTTTTCAGACTTCGGGGAAGGGGCTGATTCGCGCGTCTCAGTTGGGATCGGCGGGGTTTCCCGTGCAGGAGCAGGAGTCTCCTTTGATTTCCTTCTCTTTTTGGATCGCTTTCCCATACGTGTTTCCCGACACGCTCATCATGTGATATGAAAGGCGTTCGGCAAACACAAGTAATTCACGGAAACAGAAATTTTTCATTCGTGGATAACTTTACCGGATGAAGCTTTCAATGAGGGAGGGATTTGATTCAGCATCAGGTCAGGAGGAACGGGTTGCTGCCTATCCAATGGATAACAGCCAACAAACATCGGACAACAAGCCCATATGGTTTGCCGCTCACACCAAGCCTCGGTGCGAAAAGAAATTGCAGGCGTGGTGTCAACTCGAAAAATTAACCTGCCAACTGACCACCTATGCTTCGGTGCGCAAATATCGTGGGAAAGAAGTCACATTCCACAAGCCTCTCTTTCCAGGGTATGTGTTCGTAAAAATTCCCCGCCCGTGGAGGCGAAAAGTGCTTCAAAGCGATTATCTAGCCAATCTTTTGGAGCCACCGGATCAGGCCGAATTCGAGGCGCAGCTAGGCAGTATCCTCTCCGCGCTGGAAACCATGGAGGAGATTTGGCTCGTGCCGAACATCGGGCCTGGCACGCGCGTACTTATTCAACGTGGCCCCCTGGCAGGAGTCGAAGCCTGGGTAGAAGACCGTCATGGGCTAGGTACAGCCCTACTCCGCTTGGACTTCATCGGTCAGGCTGCCGCCGTGAAAGTTCCTGTGGAAGATTTGGAATTGGTATAAAACACCTTGCAAATTCCTATAGATTTCACTATTTTCATCTTGTTCATTTAGTTTAGCACAAACTGAACACAATTAATTGCCTGTTGATTTTCGAATTGACGGGCGCGAAGCGTCTAGATTCGGCCGCAGTGGGGACTCCTCCCTCCTGTAAGATCATGAGCAAATTAGAGACTAAGCCACTTCCCCGAGTGCGATTAGAGTTGGTGGACGTATGTGGGAGGTTGGCTCAGGCATTGAATTTCCCAAGGTCGATAGGGGAAATTTATGGACTATTGTATCTTGCATCCCACCCCATGTCTGCACCGGAAATTGCAAATTCCATTTCGATCAGCAAGGGTAGCGTTAGTACAGGCACGCGTCAGTTGCTGGCACTCGGTTGCATTCGCAAAGTTTGGGTGCAGGAGAAGCGCAAGGATCATTTTGTGGCTGTTTTGGAGTTAGGCGATCTCATTCGATCGGCCTACGCCAGTATTTTTAGAGTGCGAGCAGATAATGCTGAACGGCATCTCAAAGACATGGTCGAAACACTAGCTGACGAGAAGGATGATATGAGTCACGATGAGCATGCCTTGATAAAGGAGCGCCTTCAGCGTCTCGTGAAAATGCAAAAGCGAGCCAAGCAATTCCTCCCGATCCTTGAACGGTTGATTAAGTAATTGGTATGTCCACCAGTCTGACAAAACGGGAATGGAATTGGGAGCATGAAGGCAATCTCCTTTGAGTCCGGGTGTATTGGTGTACGTACTGAGGTTTGCTCTTTAGCCATAGAAATTGAATGTCAAGACATCGATCACTCGGTGGAAAAAGTTCATAGATGAAGATCGGGATCGTTGGTTTAGGTTATGTTGGATTGCCTCTGGTGATCCAATTTGCCAAGTCTGGCGCGCAAGTGATTGGCGTTGATGTGGATGACAAAAAGGTTAGTGCACTCAACCGTGGTGAAAGCTACATCAAGCATATCCTCAACAGTGAATTGCAGGCACAGCTCGAAAGTGGTCACATTGAGGCGACAATTGATTTCACGCGTGTTAGGGAACTCGATGCTGTCCTCATATGTGTGCCGACGCCATTGAATGACAAACGTGAACCGGACTTATCCTACGTCTTAAACACCGGCCGATCCATCGCTCCGCATTTGCCTAGAGGTATAGTGGTTGTCCTCGAATCAACCACCTATCCCGGTACCACTGAAGATGAATTAAGGCCAATTCTCGAGGAAGGTAGCGGGTTTTTGGCCGGCACAGATTTTCATTTGGCCTATTCACCAGAGCGTGAAGATCCTGGCAATCCGGACAGCAAAGTTGCCAATATTCCAAAGGTCATCGGTGGTTACACTCCCGCCTGTTTGGAAAAAGCCAAAGCCGTTTACAGTGTCGCTATCGAGACGCTTGTCCCAGTTTCTTCCTGCCGCGCAGCGGAAGCCACCAAGCTGCTCGAGAACATCTTTCGCAGCGTTAACATTGCTCTCGTCAATGAGTTGAAGCTAATTTACCACGAAATGGGCATCGACATTTGGGAGGTCATTGAGGCTGCCAAGACGAAGCCATTTGGATATACCCCGTTTTATCCTGGTCCAGGATTGGGTGGGCACTGTATTCCCATCGACCCGTTTTACCTTTCCTGGAAAGCCCGTGAGTATGGCATGCCCGCACGGTTTATTGAGTTATCAGGTGAGGTTAATCGTGCCATGCCTCAGCATGTTGTTCAGCGGTGTGTCGAAGCTTTGAATGAAGCCGGCAAGCCAGTCAATGGAAGCCAAATATTGTTACTCGGGTTGGCTTACAAGCCTGATGTTGATGATTGCAGGGAGTCTCCGACATTTGAAATAATGGATCGGCTTAAGGGTTTGGGAGCGGAAATATGCTATTTTGATCCGTATTTTCCAGAGATTCCGCAAACCCGTGAACATTCCGATTGGGTCGGATTCAAATCTGTGGATTGGAATGAAGAGAGCATCCGCAAACATGATTTGGCCGTGGTTCTAACCGATCACAGTCAGGTAAATTACAGGCAACTTGCCGAGTGGACTTCCATCGTGGTGGATACTCGTAACACCATGGCTAGAGTGCAGTGTGGCACCGCGAAAATCTGTAAGGCATGAGCAAGGCGCCGCACATTACGCTCTTGGGCTGCGGTTACTGGGGGAAAAACCTGGCGCGCAACCTGCACGAACTGGGCGCACTGCGCTTGGTGTGCGATCCTGCAGAGTCAGGCCGATTGACCGCCGCAGAAATTGCCCCGGGAGTTGAAACCTCGAGCGAGTTTAATGACGCGCTGAGATCCGGTGACATTGAGGCAGTGGTCATCGCCACACCGGCCGAGACACATTTTGATTTGGCTGCGGCCGCGTTAAATGCCGGCAAGGATGTGTTTGTAGAGAAGCCCCTGGCACTCCAAGCCAGCGAAGGCGAGCAACTCAAAGACCTCGCTCAGAAACTCGGGCGCGTGCTGATGGTGGGTCATCTGCTGGAGTACCACCCCGCGGTGGTTCGTCTGCGCGAGTTGATTGATGCCGGGGAATTGGGCAACGTGAATTATATTTATTCCAATCGCCTCAACTTCGGCAAAGTGCGCACAGAGGAGAATGCACTCTGGAGCTTCGCACCGCATGACGTGGCGGTGATTCTTCGTCTGCTTGGCGAAATGCCCGTCGAGGTCACCTGCGCCGGCGGCAGTTACCTCACGTCTGGATTGGCGGATGTGACGGTCTCGACCCTGCTATTTCAATCTGGTCGACGCGCCCATATTTTCGTGAGTTGGCTCAATCCCTTCAAGGAGCAAAGGCTGGTGGTGGTGGGTGAGCAGCGTATGGCAGTGTTCGACGATGTGACCACCGAAGACAAGCTGATACTGTATGATCAGCGTGTGGATTTTCAGGAAGCGACACCAGTGCTAAAGAGCGACGGGCAACAGGCCATTGCGTTTTCTGGTGATGAGCCCCTGCGCCGGGAATGTGAGCATTTTTTGGAATGTGTCGTCACTCGTCGTTCACCATTAACCGACGCTGAGAGCGGCGTGCGTGTGCTGCGAGTCTTGGAGGCCTGTCAGGCGTCGCTTGAACAAAACGGCCGTCCTGTTTCCTTTGATGAACACTGATTCCTCCATTCATTCGACAGCCGTGGTAGACGAGCCTTGCGAGATCGGCGAAGGCACGCGCATTTGGCATTTTTGTCACGTATGTGCTGGGGCTAAAATTGGTGCTGGTTGCAGTCTTGGGCAGAATACCATGGTGGCCGGCGGGGCTGTCATTGGCGACGACGTGAAAATTCAGAACAACGTATCCATCTACGATGGAGTCACCATTGAGGATGACGTTTTCCTCGGGCCGTCCTGTGTCCTGACCAACATCACCAATCCACGCTCGCAGATTGTTAGGAAAGACCTGTACGAGGAAACCCTCATCCGACGTGGCGCGACTATCGGTGCCAATGCCACGATTGTTAGCGGCATTACAATAGGTCGTTATGCCTTCATTGGAGCCGGTGCAGTGATGCGCAGTGATGTGCCGGACTACGCGCTCATGCTTGGTGTGCCGGCCCGGCAGCATGGATGGATGAGTCGTCACGGTCATGTGCTGCATTTTGATGAGTCGAGCATTGCTACCTGTCCGGAATCCAAGCTGCGTTACAAACTATCCGACGGCAACGTGTGTGGGCTCGACCTGCCCGAGGATGAGCCGTTACCCGAGAAATTATCTAAAGGTCAGGTCAGTTATCACGACTTGAAGACGGGCCAATCCTGATGGATTTCATCGATCTGAAAACCCGTTTAGCACGCGTTCGAGGCAGACTCGATGAGCGTGTGGCTGCCGTCCACGTGCACGGACGGTACATACTCGGGCCAGAGGTTGCCGAATTGGAGGATATGCTTGCGGATTATGTGGGCACCAAACATTGCGTGGGCGTATCCAGCGGGACGGATTCACTGCTCATCGCCCTGATGGCGCTGGAGATCGGCCCAGGAGATGAGGTTGTTACCGTTTCATACACATGGATTTCCACCGCCGAGGTCATCGCGTTGGTCGGGGCAAAACCGGTCTTCGTCGACATTGATCCCGACACATGGAACATGGATCCCGCCCAACTCGAGGGAGCCATCACTGAACGAACCAAGGCCATTATCCCTGTGGGCATCTACGGTCAGCCGGCCGACATGGATGCGATCAATGAGATCGCCAATCGGCACAACATTCCAGTGATCGAGGATGCCGCGCAAAGTTTCGGAGCCACCTACAAGGGCCGCAAATCCTGTGCCCTGTCCACCATCGGCAGCACCTCATTTTTTCCCTCCAAACCGCTGGGTGGCTTTGGCGATGGCGGGGCCCTTTTTACTGACGATGACGACATGGCTGAAAAATTTCGCCAAATTCGGGTCCACGGCCAGGCGCGCAAGCATCATCACCCCGTCCTCGGCCTCAACGGCCGATTGGACACCCTGCAAGCAACGATGTTATTGGCTGTCTTTGAAATTTTTCCGGAGGAAGTCGCCCAGCGTCAAGCCATCGGGGCGCGCTACAACGAGATGCTGACTGAGGCCGGTCTACGGGGCGTTCGGCTACCGTACATCGCTGAAGGCTCCACCTCCGTGCATGCCGTATACACCATTCTTACTCCGCAGCGAGATGCCCTCCAAGCGCGCCTCAAGGAAGCAGGCATCCCCTCGGTTGCTTACTACGCCGGCCCCCTGCACCTTCAGCCCGTCTTCAGCTACTTGAATTATAAAAAGGGCGACTTTCCAGTGACCGAACAGGTCGCTGCTCAATGCCTCAGCCTTCCCATGAGCGCCTACTTGCGAGTGGAGGATCAAAAAGCAATTTGCCGGATGATAATTAGTTAGAGAAAAATAATTTTTGAGACATGAAGCTTAAGGGATCAAGAATTCTTGTAATAGGAGGGGCAGGCTTTATCGGGAGTCAGGTTGTTGCCGAGTTGCTGAAAACCAAGGTTGATGAGGTGGTCATATACGATAATTTTGCCCGTGGTAAACTTGAATATATTGCAGAGTCATTACAGGATTCTCGCTGCACTGTCTGGCCCCATGGTGGTGATATTCGCGACGTGGATTTGTTGGATGACGTGATGAAGGAGATGGATGGCGTGATCCATCTTGCAGCCATGTGGTTATTGCATTGTCGCGATTATCCCCGAACGGCCTTTCATGTGAACATTGAAGGGACCTTTAACGTTCTTGAGGCGTGTGTAAAAAATAAAATCAAACGGCTTGTCTATTCTTCTTCTGCATCTGTCTATGGTGATGCCGTTGAGGTTCCAATGACCGAGGCGCATCCATTTAATAACCGCAACTTTTATGGGGCCACCAAGATTGCCGGTGAAGCCATGTGTCGCGCGTATCATGATCGTTACGGCCTGGATTACGTTGGTCTTCGTTACATGAACGTCTACGGTCCGCGACAGGATCAGACGGCTGCATATACTGGAGTAATCCCAATTATGCTTAATAAGATTGATACCAATGAAGCTCCAGTCATTAGTGGGGATGGTTCACAGGCTTATGATTTCATTGATGTGGCCGATGTGGCTCGATGCAACATAATGGCCATGCAGTCAGATTGTTCGGATGAGTTTTACAATGTGGGGACGGGCCGCCAAACCAGCATCAAGGAGCTTTGTGGTCTGATTTTGGAATTGAAGCAATCCGAACTGGAAGTGCAGTACCAGCCGTACAGTGAAGACGACGCAAGGAGGTTGGTCCAAAACAGAATTGGCTGCACGAAAAAAGCTTCGAGTGATCTTGGTTTCAATCATAAGATTGAGTTGCGGACGGGCCTGCAGAAATTAATCGATTGGCGTGATGGCGTGCAATAAGCCAATACCAATTGCCACACCTGTAATTGGTCAGGCCGAAATAAAGTCGGTTGTTGAAGTACTTCAATCAGGGTGGCTTACGCAAGGTTCCCGCGTAGCGGCTTTCGAGGAGCAGTTTGCACATATGCACTGCGTTAAGCACGCCATTGCGGTGACCTCGTGCACGACCGGTTTACATTTAGTCCTTACCGGGTTGGGAATTGGGATAGGGGATGAAGTGATCGTGCCTGCGTTCACTTGGATTGCTACAGCAAATGTGGTTGTCCAATGTGGGGCCAAGCCGGTTTTCGTAGATGTTCAAGGTGATGCCTACAATATTAACCCTGAATGCATAAAAGAAAAAATTGGGCCTGCCACAAAGGCAATCATCCCTGTTCATCTCTTCGGACTTTGTGCAGATATGAAGGCAATCCGGAGTGTTGTTCCTGAACACATTCAAATCATAGAAGATGCTGCATGTGCAGCGGGATCACGGTATGGCGAATCTTATGCAGGGGCACTAGGGCATGCAGGTGTATTTTCATTTCACCCTAGGAAAGCCATCACTACGGGTGAAGGAGGAATGATCACGACCAACAATGATGAACTCGCCGAAAAACTAAGAAGGTTGCGTAATCATGGTGCTAGTATCCCGGAAGAAGTGCGGCACAGAAGCCCCAGGCCTTATGAGTTGCCGGTATTTGATGGATATGGATTCAACTATCGTATGACTGATCTACAAGGAGCGCTGGGCTTGGAACAACTGAAAAAGTTGGATGGTTTCATCGAAGATCGCGCAAAGTGGGCAAATTGGTACAACGAACAGCTAAAAGAGATTCCATGGTTACGATGTCCAGGGGAACCGGAGACGGGTCGACATTCATGGCAGTCGTTTGTGACGCGAGTGAAGGCAAATGCTCCCTTAACTCGCAACCAGCTCATGGGTAATCTCCACAAGGCAGGCATTTCCACACGTCCAGGCACCCATGCCGTTACTGATTTAGGAGCTTATCGTCATCTGTATGATGGTCAATGCTCGGTTGCGTCAGAGTGTGCAGAGCAAACGATGGCCCTGCCCCTGCATAACAACATGACTGCACCGAATTATGAGCGTGTGGTTCATGAAATAAAGCGCATAGGAAAAGTTTGATGGGATTTTTTTTAGACTCATATTCATGTGCGGCATAGCGGGCATTCTCCACTTGGACGGGGAAGCTGCATCACCTTCCATCCTCCAAAAAATGACTGATGCCATTGCTCATCGGGGGCCGGATGGCGAAGGGCATTGGGTCGAAGAGAACGTGGGGATCGGGCACCGGCGGCTAGCTATCATCGATCCCTCTCCCATGGGCAATCAGCCCATGATCTCCGCCGATCATCGCTACGTGCTTAGCTACAACGGTGAAGTTTATAACTTCCGGGAGTTGCGCGCGGAGCTGGAGGTTGCAGGCTACGGGTTTAAATCCCAGACAGATAGCGAGGTGGTGCTTTACTCCTTTGTTAAATGGGGCCCGGAGTGCGTGAATCGCCTCAATGGCATGTTCGCCTTTTCCTGTTGGGATCGCAAGGAGCAAACCCTACACTTGGCGCGGGACCGTTATGGCATCAAGCCCCTCTATTATGGCCAGTGGGGCGATACATTTATTTTTGGATCGGAACAGAAAGCCATCTTGGAGCATCCGGATGCAATGAGGGAAATAGACAAGAAAGCACTGCTCGAATACTTCACGTTCCAGAATATCTTCACCGACCGTACACTCCTGCAAAATATCAGGATGTTTCCGCCAGCTACACTGGGGCGTATTTCCCTCGGCACAAAATCCAAAACATTACAGCTGGATCACTATTGGGATTATCACTTCGAAGAGCCGAAAAAGCCAAAGGATACCCGGGAATACGAGGAAGAACTCAATCACCTTTTGCAACAGGCCGTCTGCCGACAGTTGGTAACGGATGTGGAATTGGGTTCGTACCTGTCCGGCGGCATGGACTCCGGCACGCTGACGGCTTTGGCCTCCAGAGAATTGCCTTATATTAAGACTTTCACCTGTGGGTTTGACCTTTCGTCTGCCTCAGGTATGGAGCTTGGTTTTGATGAACGCGTCAAAGCTGAAGCAATGTCCGCCCGTTACAAGACCGAGCATTACGAAATGGTGCTCAAGGCGGGGGATATGGAGCGCTGTCTGCCCGAGGTGGCTTGGCATTTGGAGGAGCCGCGAGTTGGGCAGAGTTACCCGAACTATTACGCCGCGGGACTGGCTAGCAAGTTTGTAAAGGTAGTGCTATCCGGAGGCGGCGGTGATGAATTATTTGGTGGATACCCTTGGCGTTACTATCGGGCAGTGGTGAATGACGACTTTGAAGATTACATCGACAAGTACTACCTGTTCTGGCAGCGACTGATCCCCAATAAAGATGTTCAGCAAGTTTTTTCTCCAGTTTGGGATGAAGTAAAGGATGTATGGACTCGTGACATCTTCCGGGATGTATTCTTGAACCATAAAAATGAGCTCAAAACTCCGGAAGATTATATAAATCATTCCCTCTATTTTGAAGCCAAGACCTTTCTCCATGGCCTGCTGGTGGTGGAAGATAAGCTTTCCATGGCACATAGTCTTGAAACGCGTGTTCCATTTTTGGACAACGATTTGGTGGACTTTGCCATGAGATGTCCGGTGGGGTTGAAGTTGAACGACTTGGCCGCGGTGGTGCGTTTAAATGAGAACGACCCCGGAAACAAAACCGGGAAATATTTCCGGAAAACCAACGACGGCAAACAAATCCTGAGGAATGTCATGAAAGGTTACGTGCCAGATTCCATTACGGATTCCGTCAAGCAGGGATTCTCTTCTCCGGATGCCAGTTGGTTTAAGGGAGAAAGTATTGATTTTGTCAGGCAAAAGTTGTTAGAGGGCGAGCCTAGAATATACAACCTGCTTGACCGGACGGCCATTGAGGGATTGGTAAAACAGCACCTTGATGGGAAGAAGAATCGTAGGTTGCTTATTTGGTCGCTGTTGAATATTGAAGAATGGATGGAGGGATTTCAATGTTGACAATTGAACGGATTGACGGAGGAGGTGGGGCTGAGCAATTCGAGTACACCACCCGGAACCCGAATTCGTTGGTTTACTCGTCGCCGCGGTATTTAAGGCTAGTGGCCGACCACTTAAATGCCAGCGCCGGATGGTATGTGGCCAAGCGAGACGGCATTGTGGTCGGCTTGCTTCCGTTCCACGTTAAAGAAGGTCCACTGGGGCCTGCGTTCAATTCTTTGGCCTATTATGGAGGTAACGGAGGCGTTATCCAAGACGTTTTTGATGAGACTTCGCGTGCCGCGTTGGTCGATACTTTTTATTTAGAGGCAGCAAAGGAGTCGGCTTGCTCTGCTACCCTCATTACAAACCCTCTTGATCAAGACGCCGATTTCTATGAAGAGTGTACAGGTTATACCTTCCGAGATGAACGTATTGGCCAGATCACACATTTCCCCAGGAATGGGAACCTGAACTCCTTGATGGAGAGGTTTCAGACTCCGCGCCCTAGGAACATTCGGCGCGCACTCAAAGAAGGGGTAAAAGTCGTTAAGGGACATGACGACAGAATCTTGGATTTTTTGCACAGTACACACGTAGAAAACATCCACTCCATTGGCGGACTTGCAAAACCTCGGTCATTTTTTGAAGCGATGCAGCGCATGATGCGCCAAGAGGATTGGTCCGTATTTACCGCTACCTTAGAGGGTAAGCCCATAGCGGCCTTGCTCATCTTCTACTTCAACAAGACCGTTGAATACTTTACTCCAGTCGTTGTAGAGCAATACCGGAACACCCAAGCCCTAAGCCTAGCCATTTACGAGGGCATGGTAGACGCGATGGATCTAGGCTACGAGAGTTGGAATTGGGGTGGTACTTGGCTGAGCCAGAGAGGGGTATACGACTTCAAAAAGCGTTGGGGAACCAGTGAATACAGGTACTACTACTACACCCGATTATTCAACACTGCACTTTTGAGTCAACAGCCATCTTATCTGCTCGAGCATTATCCTGGATTTTTTCTAGTCCCATTCGAGAACCTCATTGCAGAGAAAAAGAGTAGCCATGCCTAAGAAGAAGTTAATAGTAGTGGGGACTGGACTATTCGCGCAACTCGCCAGGGACTATTTCAATGAGATGAGCGACTTTGAAGTAATCGCATTTGCCTGCCACCAACGATTCAAAGAATTAGACTCCGTTCATGAGATGCCGCTACATTCTATTGAGACAATTTCTCAAGAATATTCACCAGATCAGGTGGATGCTTTCATAGCCATCGGCTACAAAAAGATGAACAAAGTACGCCAAGCCGTATACGAGGAGATCAAAGGCATGGGCTACAAGTGCGCAACTTTTGTGCACCCAAATGTTGAAATCAAGGATTCGACCACACTCGGAGATAACGTCTTTATTTTTGAGGACAACACCATTCAACCTTATACCGCAATTGGAAATAATACGGTCTTTTGGAGCGGCAACCACCTCGGGCATCATTCTACTGTGGGGAACCACTGTTTTATTTCTTCTCACGTCGTCATCTCAGGCTCCTGTCATATTGGCAACAATGTTTTTATAGGTGTTAATGCTACTTTTCACGACAGTGTGACCATAGGGGACGAATGCCTTGTCGGAGCCGGAGCCATCATCTCTAAGGACACAAAGCCTAAGGAGGTCTATATCAATGCGCCGACCAAGCCTTTTCCAAAGGACAGCGAACAGCTTGGATTTTAGTTATGAGGAAGCTCCCTGAGCTAGATAAGATCGAGGAATTGTATTCCGGAAATATCAAATCAAAGGGAATGACTTCGAAATCTGTTGGATGGGGTTCAGAGGAGTGCCAGAATCTTAGATTTCAAAAACTCACTAGCGTTATTGGAGATAGGACTATACCGGTCAGAATCAACGACTACGGTTGTGGCTACGGTGCCCACCTCCAATTTTTGGAAAGTATCGGTATTCGGGTTAAGGAGTACAATGGCTATGATTTGAGCGAGCCCATGCTTGAATCTGCGCGACAAAACCTATTGTCCTTCAAAGGCGCGCTAGGGCTTCATCAGACCCCGGATATTTCAACCACTGCCGATTATTCGTTCGTTTCAGGAACATTCAACGTATGCTTTGAGACGGATGATGATGCTTGGAAGCGTTTTATCATCACAAAACTGGATGAGCTTAATCATTATTCCAGCAAAGGATTTTCGTTCAATCTGCTGTCAACCTTCGTGGATTGGCAAGAAGATCATCTCTATTACGGAGACCCGACGTTCTGGTTTGAGCACTGCAAGAAGAAATATTCCAGGTATGTTTCCCTATTACACGATTATCAGCTTTTTGAATGGACGATTATCGTCAAAAAGGATTAATGGGAGGATGGAGGAAAATTGGATATTTCGAGGTTCCATGTAACCGCTATCCATGGATGCACAGTCATGCGCAATTACCGAGTACTCTGCCACTTTCGGATACCCGAGTAAGGGTCTTTTTTGCTACTCGCTCCTGCGAGCAGCACTCGCACATTGCATTTGCCGATCTCGTATTCTCATCTGATCGGGCGGATTTCAAGGTCGAATGCATTTCGGAGGAGCCAGTTCTTTCCCCTGGGGGGATCGGACGTTTTGATCAACACGGAGTGTTTCCGTCATGCGTTGTGCCGTATGAAAACAAATTTTACATGTATTTCATTGGCTGGAACCGAGGTTTTGAAGCTCCGCTTTTTTACGCATCCATCGGATTGGCAGTCAGCGAAGATGGGGTCGTATTTCGGCGGCATTCGGCGGCACCCATACTTTCCAGGAGCCAATTCGATCCCTGCCTAGTTACTTCTCCGCATGTCTATGTTGAAGATGGCGTTTGGCATATGGACTATGTGTCAGGAGTGAGGTGGTCTCGAAAAGCTAATGGCCGGTTGCAGTCCTACTACCATATTAAGTCAGCACAAGCTATGGATCCATTTAACTGGGAGCGTAAGGGGCATGTGGCAATCGATTTTCAAGAAGGTGAGACCAACATTGCTCGCCCGTCCGTGCTCAAATTTTCAGATAAAGATTATAGGATGTGGTTTTCATATGTTAATTCTAAACACGGTAAATATAGAATGGGATACGCCGAGTCATTGGATGGGAAATTGTGGAAACGCAAGGATCATTTGGCAGGGATAGGACTTGATGATGCGTATGCTAAAGAAATGATCTGCTACCCTTGTGTTTTCAAAATTAAAACGGGCACATATATGCTTTATAATGGAGATAATTTTGGTGAAGCAGGCTTTGGATTAGCAATATTTAATTAAAAGAATTATTTTGAAAAAGCTTCAAGCAGGAATAATAAGAAATTTAAATCCAGATGATATTTGCACATATAAAAATAAAATTTTCTTATCGTTAGATATCGACTGGGCTCATAATGAAATTATAAAAGATGTAATTGATCTGATCGGAGACGTATCTTCAACTTGGTTTGTAACTCATGATACGCCGGTACTAAGCGAACTACGAAAAAACAAAAACTTTGAATTAGGGATCCATCCAAATTTTAATATTTTACTCGATGGGTCAAATGATCAGAAACTTACAGCAACTACTTTAATCGATAATCTAATAAATATTGTTCCAGAAGCTAAAACAGCACGCAGTCACTCGGTGACTCAAAGCAGTGTATTGCTCAAGCTTTTATCCGATCGAGGAATTACACATGACTCTAATGACTGTATACCATTCGAATCTAATATAGCATTGAAACCGTTTAGAACGGTATATGAAATAATTAAATGTCCATACTTGTGGGCCGATGAGCATGAATGGGTATTCGATAGAGAAACAAACTTTGAGGTCGTATTTAATCAGTCTGAGTTATTGATATTTGATTTTCATCCAATACATGTTTTCTTGAATACTGAAAACGAGTATCGCTACGAACGAACCCGCCATTTGCACCAAAATCCCGAGGAACTCATTAAGCATAGATTTGAAGGGGAGGGAACTAGAACGAGGTTGTTGCAGTTGTTGGAACAGGTAGGAAACAATGCTTAAAAAATATTGAAATCCGCATCGGTTATGAAAATCGGCATTATCGGGCGCACAGAAATACTTTATAAAACAGCGCTGTTGCTGAAGGAAAGCAATTACGACATTGCCCACATCATTACATCGAGAGAAGCTCCTGAATACACAAAAACATCTGAGGATTTTCGTCTGCTAGCAGAGGAGTGGGGCGTTCCCTTTGTTCATACGCCGCGAATTTCAGAACAAATTGAATTTGTTCAGGAGTCCCGTGCTGATATCGGCGTGAGTATAAATTACAACGGGATCATTCCCCAGTCCGTTATTGATTGTTTTCCGCTAGGTATTTTGAACGCCCACGGAGGCGATCTCCCTCGCTATCGCGGCAATGCGTGTCAAGCATGGGCAATCCTCAATGGTGAGGATTCAATTGGGCTCTGTATTCACCGCATGATTGGCAGTGAACTCGATAGTGGTGATATCATTGGTCGTGACTACTTGCCAATCGACCACACTACAAAAATTACAGCCATCTATGAATGGTTTAGTGCTAGTGTACCTCAAATGTTCCTCCGAGCAGTCCAAGCATTACAACAAGACCCCAAATTTATTCTAGAGAGGCAATCCATCGACACGAAAGACGCCCTACGCTGTTATCCCAGGCGGCCAGAAGATGGTCAGATAGACTGGTCAAAAGGCGCATTGGATGTTCTCCGCCTTATTAATGCCAGTAACAAGCCTTACGCCGGTGCCTTCTGTGAATTTGAAGGAGAAAAGATGATTATCTGGGATTCAGAGCTGGTGGATGATCAGGAAAACTATTGCGCGGTTCCAGGGCAGGTTACTCACATCGGTTCTGACAATATCGAAGTAGCCTGTGGTGAAGGCAAACTAAAGCTATTTACCGTCGAGGTAGGCGGCAACATCGAGACACCCACCAAGTTGATCAAATCAATTCGCCAACGGCTCTTGTGAGTAGTTCTTCAAAGACAAGACACTTAAATAAAATAAACCCTTAAAACTGGTACATTTGGACTGATAGTAATTTAAGTGAAAAAGGTGAGCTTTATTCTTAGGGTTGGGTTTTATTTAGCAATGCCAATATATGTATTGCTATGTTTCATTACAGCATTGTTGGCACGAGTTATTCCTAGTCAGAAACCTGAAAAAGGCAAGGAGAGATTGGTTTGGGGATCACAGCCGATTACCAATAACATCTATTGGTCTCGTGCCATGTTCCAAGCAGGATATGCTTCCGAAACTTTCACACTCGGATACCATGTTCTGGCAAATTCAAGAAGCGATTGGGACCTAATTCTGCAGGAGCAATACCAATTTTTGCCATCTTGCACCAAAATATTTGTAGCATTTCTACATGCACTGTTTAGGTATGATGTATTTATTATTCCTTGCAGTGGGTTTTTTATAGGGGATACTCCATTGTGGCGCATTCAAGCTGGTATTTTCAAGTTAGCCAAAAAGAAAATTGTCGTAATACCATTCGGAGGAGACTCGTATATTTATCATCGGATTTCTTCAACTTCAACAATTCATGGTTTGATGATGTCTTATCCTGAAGCTTCAAGAAGGCAGAAGCAAATCGCCAATCAGGTAGATTATTGGACAAAGCATGCTGACGTAGTCATCCCTGGAAGTATGGGGCCTGATGGGTTTGGGCGATGGGATGTACTGATGCCTTCCTCTTTATCAATTGATTTGGATCAATGGGAGCCCAGCTCCCGAAAAAATCAGTCTGATGGCACAGGGGAAGTTGTGCGCATAGCACACGCTCCAAACCATAGGGGCTTCAAAGGGACGGAGTTTGTGGTTCACGCCGTGGAGAAATTGCAAAATGAAGGTCTACATGTTGAACTGGTTCTGATTGAAAAAATACAGAACAAAGATTTAAGGCATAAATTTCAAAATGAAATAGATATTCTTGTTGAACAACTAATCTTCACAGGTCACGGATTGAATGCACTTGAGGGGATGGCTTCCGGATTGCCGGTAATATCGAATTTAGAAGATGATACTTATGTGCTTCCATTTCGGCGCTGGTCATTTCTTTCCGAGTGCCCTCTCGTGTCGGCTTCACCCGAAAATTTGGTAGATGTTCTGCGAAAACTGGTGACCCGCCCAAAACTACGTCAACAATTGGGTGTCGCCGGAAGGAAATATGCCGAAAAATATCACGGTTTGGATTCGGCCCAATATCTCTTTGGTGAAGTAATTGAATATGTGTATGGACGGAGAGAGTCATTGATCAATCTGTATCATCCTTTGTTAGGCGAATATCCAAAGCGTAAACCACGAGTGAAGCCCCCCTTGGTGAACAACCGCATCGGAAATTGAATTATTTTAAGAGCCTCGCAAAAGACTCGGTGATATATGGGGGGGCGGATTTTCTGTCCAAAGTCGTGGCTTTTTTTACCTTTCCCCTGATAGCCTCCTCCTTATCCCCAATGGTATTTGGAACGCTAGAATTAATCCTCACCTCTACAGCATTACTTGGGCTCGTGATGAATTGCGGATTGAACAACTCTGTACAGCGATTCTATTGGGACAAAGAAACTCGGCCTGAACAACGACCCGTTATTGTGTCATCAGGATTAGCAACTCAGATGGTTTTCGGTCTATTGGCGGTTTCAGCGGGGCTTCTGGCATTGCCCTTCGTTTACCCTTTGGTCGTAGAAAGGCAGCTCCCGCTATCCTGGATGGCTCTTGTGGCTGCCCTGCTGCTATTGGCTTTCACCCAATGGAACCAATACCTTCTTGATGTTACGCGACTTCATATGGCGCCATGGCGGTTCTTTTTTATCTCGTTAATTTCAAAGGCCGGAAGTGCCCTGCTGGGATTATGGGCTGTGGTCATACTCGGTTTGGGCATCGACGGGCTTTTGGGGGCACAGGCACTGGTTGTTTTGGCGGTAATTCCGCTGGCTTTATTTTATGTACGGAAAGACCTGACCCTTGAGGTTGATCGTACTTGGATCAAGGAATTGGTCCAATTCGGATATCCTTTTATTTTTGCAGGACTTGCCTTTTGGCTCTTTGGATCCATGGATCGCTGGATGCTCGCCGGCATGTCATCGGTGGAGGAGGTGGGCGTTTACTCCGTTGCTTTTCGCTTTGCTACTCTGGTGATGTTTGTTTCTAGTGCCTTCGGGCAGGCATGGAGCCCAGTGGCTATAAAAATCCGCACCGACAATCCTGAAAAATACAGGGATATATATGCACAGGTACTCCTATTACTGACTTTTCTCATGTTGGTTATTGGAGGTGGACTTGCCCTTTTTTCCGGAGAATTAATTAGGCTCATTATGTCGCCAGAATACTTCGCAAGCGATCTCCCGCTGGCTATTCTCTGTTTTGGAATCGTGCTTCAGTCCACCCAGCAAGTTACAGGTGTGGGAATCTCCCTGGAGAAGAAAACGTATGTTGTTGCCCGACTCAGCTGGTTGACCGCGCTGATAAACTTGTTGCTGAATTATTGTTTGATCCCGCGTTTTGGGGCGGCAGGGGCGGCGGTTGCAACAACAGCCTCCTATATAGTCCTAACCAGCGGCTATTTGTATTATACACAGAAACTGCACCCTTTGCCGCTTCCATGGAAAGAACTCACGATTCTGGTTGTATGTGGGTGCGGAATAGCGGCCGTATCAATAATATATCAAGCCAACAAAGTTGATTTTACCGTAATGTGTATGAAGATGGTTATCGGGCTTGCATGTGTTGGTGTAGGCGGAATCATTCTTCGAAAAAATAAGGCTTGGGTGGCACTATGAAAATTCTCGTGACTGGTGCTGGAGGATTTGTGGGCAGGAGGCTCGTTGCGCTTTTGGCAAAGGACAGTCATGTTGTATATGCCATGGTAAGAAGGGATTTAGATTCGGATCAGAAAGAATATTGTAATTATAAGAACATCCATGTTCTAAAGCAGGATCTGTCGATCCTCATCACCCCCGATTTACCGGAGGACATTGATGTGCTGATTACTCTTGCCCAGTCCTCTCATTTTCGAGATTTTCCGAATCGCGCAGAGGAAGTTTTTGAGGTAAATGTAACGGCTAATTTAAAGCTTCTGCAATGGGCCAAAGATACTGGAGTGAAGCGAGTAGTTCATGCATCTTCTGGAGGGATATATGGTGGAAAGCTAGGAGGGCAGTTCACTGAGACTGATTTGCTTGCTGTAGACTCACCATTGGGATTCTACCTAGGAAGTAAGCTTTGTTCTGAACTTGTTTTTCAGAATTTCCAGGAATTTTTTGAAAGTATGGTTATACTCCGGCCATTCTTTATTTATGGGCCAAATCAGCGCGAGGATATGTTTATTGCTCGCTTGATTGAATCAGTTAGGAATGAGCAGGCGATAAGCTTGCAAGGGAGGAATGGCCTAAGGGTGAATCCGATATATGTTGATGATGCAGCGGCTTTATTTCGGGCAGCTCTTCAATTGTCAGGGACTCATGTCATTAATGTAGCGGGGCCTGACATTCTTACTCTACGTGAAATTGGAAACCTTATTGGTCAGGCATTAGGCAAGAACCCCATTTTTGACAACAGGCCGGGCGATCCAGTTGATTATATCGGGGAAAACTCGGCAGCAATGAAAAAACTATGTTCCGCAACTACATCATTTGAACTAGGTGTAGCTCAGACAATAGGTATTTCCGGTAATATATGAGATACGTATTGTTTGGTGATGAGAGCACCCTGCTTAGAATGCAGGAATTTCTATTTGAAGCGGATGTATTGAGTGTATTCGCTGGAAATAGATCACAATCTCAAGAGCTTCAGAACGGTTCATTTATTGTTCAGCCTTTTCGTAAATCTAGAGAATATCCAGATTTTCTGCGCTTGGTGCGCGAGTTCAACCCTGATGCATTCATATGTTTCTCGTATTCGATGATCTTATGTGAGGAGTTACTTTCAATCCCATCTTTTGGAGGAATCAACATACATGGCGGACTGCTCCCGCAATACCGTGGTGCCAATGTTCTTAACTGGGCAATCATTGAGGGGGCAACTGAGACTGGAGTCACAGCTCATTTTATGACACCGACCATTGATGAGGGGGATATAGTTTTTCAAAAAAAAATACCGGTTTATGAGGAATGCACAGCTCTCACTTTAAAGAAGCGACTAGATGAGGTTGGTTTTGACATGATTGTTGATATTCACCGATTCCTATGTTCTGGAGAAAAACTTCCGCGCAAACCTCAGGATGAGGCACTAGCAAGGCATTATAAAAGGAGGCACCCTGAAGATGGGCTCATTGATTGGAATGAGCCAGAACGAGAAATTCATAATTTGATCAGGGCATTAGTAAAGCCGTGGCCGGGAGCGTTCTATTATGACAAAAATGATGCTAAAATCACAATAGATCATTATCTCTCAATCGATGAAGTGTCCTCAATGAAGCAGAAAATTAATGGATAGGATTGTTGCCTGTCACCAGCCCAATTTTTTGCCGTGGTTGGGATTTTATGCGAAACTGGCACGTGCAGATGTGTTCATCCTCCTCGACGATGTTCAATTTACGCGAGGGCATAACAAACATAATTGGACGACCCGCGTAAAAATTCTTGGTCCTAACGAACCATTTTGGATTTCATTACCCGTTAAACGGTCAGGAGAAGGTTTGCAAAAGATATGTGATTTATCTACCCTCAGAGATGATCTTCGCTGGTTACCTAAATTAATTAGGTCGCTGGAAAATTCATATAAGAAAAAACCTTACTTCCAGGAAGTAGCCCCGCATCTTTTGGAAATAATTTCAGGCCACACAAGTTCTATATGCGAAACAAACGTTGCATTGATTTGCCAAATCGCATCAATGCTCCGTTTGAAGACTAACATAATAAAGTCATCTGAATTAGAGGTAAACGCATCAAGTAATCAGAGATTAGTCGACCTTACCCGGGCTGTTGATGGCACAACGTATTTGGCAGGAGACGGAGCGGAGGATTACCAGATCATAGATATGTTTAAAGGAGCAGGACTAAATTTTAACAAGCTTGGATTCAAGCACCCGGAATATGATCAGCTTGAAGGGCTAGCCTTTTTCCCGGGCTTGAGTATTTTTGATGTACTTTGTTGTGTGGGCATAGAGCAGACCCGCGAGCTGCTGGTTCAGTAATAACCTTATTAAATGACTAACGAAGAATTCTTGATTTCCAGCTATCGTGAAATACTGCTGGCAGCCATTTCGAATGGTTATGAGTTCTGTAACTACACTCAAATAGGTCAAGAAACATCGGAACTGAGTTGCATACTGCGGCATGATATAGATTCCGAATTATTAGGTTGCGGAGCGATTTTGGATGCCGAAAAGGAGCTGGGAGTAAAGGCCACGTATTTTATTATGACACGTTCTACGGCGTACAATCCCTTTTGTGTCGAGGGCAGATCGATGGTTAAGCGAATCATTGAGGATGGGCACCGTCTTGGGCTCCATTTCATGGGGGAATTGTGTGAAGGGGATGATGCTCAAACCATTTCAGGGAAGGTCGCAAAAGAGGCAAAGTGGCTGGAGGAAGAGTTTCAGGCGAGCATCAATGCCGTGTCATTTCATCAGCCAAGCAAGGTAGTGCTGGAAAGTAATATCGAGTTACCCGGACTGATTAACACATATAACAAGAATCAGATGCAGGATTATTTTTATGTATCTGATACTAATATGAACTGGAGGCACGAGCATCCCTTGGAAATCTTTTCCAAAGTGTTGTACCCGAGATTGCAACTCTTGATTCATCCCATGTGGTGGACTATCGAACCGCTGAGTCTGGAAAGCAAATGGACAAGTGTGATAGAAATCAACCAATCCTCCATTGTTTCTCACTGGAAAGCCAGAGAGCGAACCCTTAAGTCTATTGATTTGGCGCCCTAGCTTTAATTGTTTTGGGAGTTGCCCCGAATAGATGAAGAACAATTCGATAGTCTTTATTGCGCCTGACTACCATTACTCTTTTACCTATCGGGAGCAACTGCGAGGTTTGGGGTGGGACGCGGATGTGTACGCAAACTGGAGTTATCCGAGCAAACTTTTATATGATGAGGAAGGGCTGCTGCGTCCTTATAAAATCTATGGAAGTTCTCTTGTCAGAAAGGTGATTGATCGGGTGCTCAGAGTATTATTTTATTTAAAGCTACTAAGCAAGTACAGGATACACTTCTATTACGGGAGTTTAGATCATTGCTCTTTTTTTGGCGACAAGCTCTCCCTGAAAGGCAAGCAGATGAGTTCATTTAGATTGAATTTATTTTTGGCGAAATTGTTTGGCCGGAAAGTTGTTTTTTTGCCTTCTGGATGCTTGGATAATGACACAAAAGCGGAAGTATCAAAACTGGATGATGGAAACATATGCAATAATTGTGGATGGGGGGAAGATGTCTGCAATGACCAGAAAAATATCGCAAAATTCAATACTATCCGACGGTATGCCGATTTAGTTATCAGAATGGGCGATTACTGGGAGAATTCTAAGCAATTACAGATACAGGATGTTAAATGGAAGGCAGTGAATCTTGAGCTGTGGCACCCGCGGGTACAAGTCCCTGATCAATACCTGTTGCCGCCGACAAAAAATCTACGAATACTACATTCGTTCTATGATAAGGAAAGGGGGCATGGGGGGAAGAATATCAAGGGGTCTCCTTTTATCTTGGATGCGGTAGAATGCCTTAAAAAAGAGGGGTATCCAGTGGAGTATATGTATTTAAAGGATATCCCTAGTCGTGATATGCGTTTTTATCAGGCTCAAGCAGATATTGTGGTGGAACAGCTAATATACGGTTGGTGGGGTTCTACGGGTGTAGAGACAATGGCACTTGGGAAACCAGTAGTATGTTATTTGCGTCCTTCATGGAAGGAATTCTTTTTTGATCAATACCCCGAGTATTCAGGACTTCCCGTCGTGGAGGCGAATACTAAAAATATCTATGAGGTCTTAAAAAAACTCGTGGTAGATAAGGAATATCGGGAGAGAAAGGGAAGAGAGTCGCGTATTTTTTCAGAGCAACATTACGATGTGAAAAAAAATGTGGCATCATTGGTGCAGGAATTGGGAAAAATTTGAAAACTAATACCCATACACGCACCAATGAAACTACATTTTCGATTAGTTCAATTAATTATATATAATCATGTATATTGACCACTCCCAGCCTGTATTTTGCTTCGCTAGTGATATCGATTGGAATCAGGACCCATGTATATCCGATATGCTTGAGATATACAAAAAGTATGACTGCAAATTAAATATTTTCGCCACTCATCGAACTGATGTTTTTGCTAATTTCTCTAATCTGCAGATAGGTATTCACCCCAATTTTCTTTCTGGGTCCACGCATGGAGAATCAATCGAGGAAGTAGTTGACCATATGTTTGAGATTTTTCCGGATGCCGAAACGTATCGATCGCATGCCTACTTCGATAATCAGAAAATATCTGAATTGATGGCGGAGCGTGGAATCAAGTATGATGCGAACATTTGCACATATCTTCAGGAAAATTTGACTCCTCTCCAGCATTGCCATGGAAGCCTTCGATTTCCTTCATTCTTTGATGATAATGTGCACTGGTTTCACAATGGTTCTTGGGATTTTGAAGAGTACCGCAAAGAGTTTTTCACTCCAGGATTGAAAATAATTAATTTCCACCCATATCCAATTGCTTTAAATATACCAGACATTGATTATTATAACAGAAATCGAGATGTTTTTTCAGGCATAACACCTGAATTGATTGAAGAAAGACGCTACAATGCCAAAGGACCAAGAAATTTTATGATTCAACTTCTTGAGGCTATTGGCACAGAGCATCCTACTTACCACTTTAGGGATCTCTATAATTATTATTCCGGTAAAAATAAATCTCCAACGGAAGTCCAAGGAAGGCCTTCTATGAGCGGTAATTATAATAAGGCTAGCTTGCAAGAGCGAAAAAAGATGGTGCGTGAGCAATATGACCAAATGGATAGTTCTAATAAATATATTACATCCCGCGACTATAATTTGCGGGAACTTGAAATTGAAGCAATTAGAAGTCACCTGAAAGAAGGGCAGATTTTGGATTGCGGTTGCGGGAATGGTTATACATTGCTCTCACTGGCTAAAACACTAGAGAATTCAATGATGGTCGGTGTAGATTTTTCCGAAAATTTAATAGAGGGAGCAAAACGTTTTAAAGAGGATATGAAATCGGAAATTCTGTCCGAACCGAACTTCATCTGTTCAGATGTAGACGATTTTTTGTCAACCAGCACGGGTAAATATGATTGTATTATTACGGAGAGATTTATCGTGAATCTCCCCAGTATAGAATCGCAATACGAAATGATAAGTAAATTGCTTGATCGATTAGAACCTGATGGGAAGCTCATACTTGTTGAGGGGTCGAGTGAGGGGTTTAATAATCTTAACACGATTAGAGCGGGATCCGGTCTGGCGATGATTCCTGATGTTTATGCTGGGAATGATAGTTCTATAAAACTTGATAGTGAAACTATCCGCTCAAAAATTGCTGAGTGGAAAGGGGTGGAACTCTTAGGGGAGCAAGATTTCGAATTCTATTCGATAGCATCCAAAGTGTTGCACCCTCTCTTCGTCAAGCCTCATCAGCCTCAATTCTCTTCAAGGTTAAATGATACAGCGAAAATTGTGCAGTCGTCGATGCATGAGATTCAAAAACAATGTAGCAATGTGGGAGCTTGTCATATTTGGGTTTTTCAGAAATCAGATGAATCGTAAATTTAAGCGATTTTATTGTACATTAGACAGGAATCTTTTCTATTAGGCTATTGAACTGCCTTTTATATAGTTAGTTGTGTTCGGCGAGAATTAAGATAAATGTGTGGTGTTGCGGGTTATGTTAGTTTGGGTGGAAGTAGCGTAGAGCTACCGGAAGCTTCGCTCTCTGTAATGGGTCGACTCTTGAGTCATCGCGGTCCGGATGGCGCGGGGCAATGGGTGGCTGATAAAGCCCGTGCAGGCTTGGCACATCGTAGGCTATCGATAATCGATCTAAGCCCTGCAGGCAGCCAACCTATGCATGCTGATAACGGTACCGTGGTGGTCCTTAATGGGGAGATTTATAATTACATTGAATTGAGGGAAAGATTATCTGACCGGTGGGATTTCAAATCGAGATCAGATACAGAGACCATTTTGGCTGCTTATGCCAAGTTCGGGGATGAATGCTTTACAGAATTTCGCGGTATGTTTGCCTTTGCCCTCTGGGATGAAAAGAATCTTAGATTAATTTGCGGACGGGATCGCTTTGGTATAAAGCCATTCTATTACTATCAGGATCAGGATGCATTCTATTTCGCCTCAGAGACCAAAGCATTGTTGCCCTTTGTCAATTCCATTGAAACGGATGCAGATGCTTTAGCTGAATATCTAACTTTCAATTATACTATTGGCGAATCCACAATGTTCAAGGGTATCCGTCAACTATTGCCGGGACATGCGTTAGTCGTTGAAAATGGACAGGTGCGAATTTGGAAATATTGGGACGTTAATTATGAGATAGACTGGGCTCATCAGCAGGATTGGTTTGAAGGGAGGTTGGCAGAATTGCTTGATGATTCCGTTAATCTACATATGCGCGCAGATGTACCTATAGGTGCATATGTATCCGGAGGCATTGACTCCAGCCTGATGGCTATTATGGCCGCACGGCATGATGAAGGCAACAGGCAGGCTTTCCATGGGCGTTTCATTGAGTACCCCGGCTATGATGAAAGCTCATACGCAGAGATGGCAGTGGAGGCCAGCGACGGCAAACTGCACATGCTCGATATCACGCACGCGGATTTCGAGCGGCATTTGCGTGATGTGATTTATCACTTGGATTATCCAGTGGCTGGGCCGGGATCGTTTCCGCAATATATGGTTTCAAAGCTGGCCGCGGAAAAAGTGAAGGTGGTGTTGGGCGGACAAGGGGGCGATGAAATCTTTGGCGGTTACGCGCGCTACCTACTTGCGTACTTTGAGCAGTGCATTCGCGCGGCTATTGAGGGCACGTATCAGGATGGAAACTTTGTAGTGACCATCGATTCCATCGTGCCCAACCTCGGTTTACTGCGCGAGTATAAGCCAATGATGCGCGAGTTCTGGCGTGAGGGTTTGTTTGAATCGTTGGAGGAGCGCTACTTTCGGTTGGTGGATCGCTCGTCGGACATGGGCGCGGAGATTGACTGGGCACAACTGGATCGCGGTCGCGTGCGCGAGGCGTTCATGGAGATATTTCTCAACCGCAACAACGTGCAAAAAGGTGCGTACTTCGACCATATGACGCACTTTGATTTCAAGACGTTGCTTCCTGCGTTGTTGCAGGTGGAGGATCGTATGAGCATGGCGCACGGGCTGGAGAGTCGCGTGCCTTTGCTGGATCATCCACTGGTGGAATACATGGCCACGGTGCCTGCAGACGTAAAATTTTCTGGCGGCCACATGAAGCACCTGCTGAAGACCGCCTATAGCGATGTGCTTCCGGAGGGTATCGCAAATCGGCGGGATAAGATGGGCTTCCCAGTGCCGCTCAAGGAATGGTTTTCCGGTGAACTGAAAGATTTCGCTCGTGAAATTTTCGAAGGGTTACGGGAGAGGGATCGAGCGTATATCAATGCGGACGCGGTGTTGGAGAATTTTGAAACGGCGGGCCGCTTTTCCCGCAAAACTTGGGCTCTGCTCAGCCTCGAGCTATGGCAGCAAATTTTTCACGACCGCGCTGCCGACTACCATGCAATGCTCAAGGAGGAAGCGCAGAAAATAAATTCATGAAAATATTAGTAACAGGAGGGTGCGGTCAGGTTGGGTCGCACATTACGGAGCTACTGCTGGCACGGGGCGATGAGGTTTTGGTTATCGATAATTTTGCCACCGGTCGGCGCGAACATTTGCCTCAGATCCATCCGGGACTCACGCTCATTGAAGGCAGCATTGCTGATCAAGCATTGGTAGAGAAAACCGTGTTGGAATTCCAGCCCGAGGCACTCGTGCACACGGCCGCTTCGTACAAAGATCCCGATGACTGGTACAACGATACACTAACAAACTGCGTAGGCGGCGCCAATCTTGTGCGCGCGTCGCTTACCCACGACGTGAAGCGCTTCATCTATTTTCAAACCGCCTTGTGCTATGGCCTCAAGCCGCTTGAACAGCCAATTACGCTTGATCATCCGAAGCTGCCCGCTAATTCCTCCTATGCCATCTCGAAGACGGCCGCTGAAGATTACCTTGAAATTTCAGGCCTCGATTTCGTAACCTTTCGCCTCGCCAATGTCATTGGCCCGCGCAATGTCTCTGGTCCGCTCCCAATTTTTTACCAGCGCCTGTCTGAGGGAAAACAATGCTTTATCACCCCTGCGCGGCGCGACTTTGTGTTTGTCGGCGACCTCGCCAAAATAGTTGTGCGCGCCATCGATGGCGAAGGGAAGGGCACTTATCACTTCTCTTCCGGCACCGATGTCGCTATCCGCGAGCTGTACGATGCCGTCGTTAATGCCATGGAGCTGGACGACTACCATGAGCCGGATGTGCGCGAATTAGGTCCCGATGATGCGCCCTCTATTCTACTCGATCCGTCCCGCACTAATACGGATTTTGGTGAATTAAAATTTACCCCCATTGAGCAAACCGCCGCCGCCGGAGTTGCTTACTATCGTGAATTTGGTGTCGCCGGTGGCTACACACACTTAAAGCACGAAGACTAACTCTAATATTCATGAAAATCTTAATTACTGGCGGAGCCGGTTGTCTTGGGTCTAATCTAATCGAACATTGGCTGCCGCAGGGACACGAGATTTTTGTAATTGATAATTTCGCGACTGGCCGGCGTGAGGTATTGCCTCCGGTGGATGGGTTGACGGTTAAGGAAGGCTCCATTGTCGATGCCGACTTGGTTGATGATTGCTTTAGGCAGTTTGCGCC
>CAZTTU010000007.1:0-10792 GCA_964616045.1 uncultured Verrucomicrobiota bacterium
AATCTCCCTCCCACGGGTCCAGTTCGGTCCCCTCCGGCACATGCGGCTGCAACAACGACCGATCCACTTTCCAGTTTAACAGCAAAAGATCGCGCCACGCAGCAGTGAGAAAGGGGTTTGGCATTTCCAAAAGTAGCACGCAATCCAGTTAAACCCAAAATATTCGGCATCTTTATAGAATCAAGGTTCAATAATGATACCTTGAGCATTTTCAAGAAACCATCGGCTCGGATGGATCGATAAACGAATACCTCCTCCTTCGCGGGTTGAGATAACCTCAGCATCACTGTTACGCAGGCGTTTCAGTAATTTTTTGGACGCACGTTCTACGACAGGAAATTGACTGTCCTGCACCACGATAACACGAGGAGCAATGGCTCGAAGCAAACCCGGGCCTAATGCTTGCCCTCTATCCGGAATAGAAGTCACCACCACATCCGCCTTCAAATCATCCTTTCTAGACAGTAATGCTTGTTGGCCACTTGGACCGAGATCAGAAATCAGTAAAATACGAACACCATGCAATTCGCCAATCAAAACCAGTGCGTCGTCTGTGCTGCTGGAAAAATCATCGTCCTTGGTCGGATGCAAAATTGTCCACGACCCGATTGTGTCACCAGCTGACACCACTTTGTGTAACGCTGGAGCATTGGTCAGTTTTTCTAAAATGTTTTTGTGATATTTGGATGAGGATTTGGCGTGACTCATGAACACACGCTGCAGCGGCTGAACATCGAATATGTTTGGGAATCCACCCACGTGATGGCGCACTCCGTGTGTGAGCACCAAACTATGAATTTGATCCACCCCACGCGACTGCAAATGCCTCGCCACTATGAATTCGGTCACCTGCTCATTCCCACAATCAATGAGCATTCCCTGTGGTCCTTCGACATGAATCACGGGACTATTGGGGAGGAAAGTGAGGCGGATCGTTTGCTGATCTGTTTGCCAATTCACGATCACGGCGATTGCGAAAACGATGCCGGCACCCATCGCCCATCGCAAAATCTGCGGACGCAAAAACCACCCTGTCCCCACCCCAAACAAAAGTGCATACCATCCGACTATCATCCACAACTCCGGGGATCTCACATATTGCCATGCGTGTGGCAAAGACGCTGCCCATTCGCTGAGACCCATCATGCAGCACATGAAAAACCAGGCCGAGTGATTAAACAAAATAGTTGCCGGCTCCAGCCATTCTCCACATAGCAAACTCCCCATGCAACTGGTCAAAGCGAGAGTTCCACACAACACCACGGGAACATTGGCCAGCAAGGCAATGGGACTGAATAAATGAAAATGATGCGCCACCAACGGAGCCGAAGCGAGCCAAGCGCTGAAGGAAACTGCCAGCGCACCCACGAACCAGTATGATGGCCCAAGTATCCAGTGGCGCCAACGCGGCCAAAGCTGGTGTGGCAGGTAGGGATCCGGTCGAATCCGTGCCTGCAACCATTCGACAACCGGCGGCATCACCAGCGTAAGACTAAATACAACCACAAACGATAACTGGAAGCTGGCGCGAAACAACTCTTGGGGATCCCACAGCAAAATGAGGAACGCAGCTGTTCCCAAGGAATTCAAAATATTTACAGGTCGTTTCAATGCCCAAGCTCCAAGAACCAAGGTCATCATCACCGAAGCGCGCACAGCGGAAGGTTGCCAACCAGTTGCGGCTGTATAAAACCACAACAATGGGATAGCCACGCCACCCGCCCATCTGCGAGGCAATCGAATCACCCTTAATAACATTACTAGAATCCCAGCAACCAGTGCGATGTGAAGACCGCTGATGGCGAACAGATGCATGGTCCCTGATTGCATAAATGGCGCTGCCACAGTCCCCGTAAGTGCCGTACGCCAACCGAGGGACATGGCCCACAGTAATTCCAACGCTTCATCTTGCTCCGGCAGGCCCTTGCGAAAATTCAGCTTGGCCCACTCGCGAAATTCGTCGGCCAAAGGGCGAGTCGGCTCGTCGGATTGTGGCAGCAGCCGCCAGTGGGAAAGCTCATCAGTGTGCAGCTCATAATGAATGCCTTGACGATAGAGATGCTCACGATAATCAAAAAGACCTGGCGAGGCGGCCATTTCCGGCGGAGACAAAACGCCATCGACTTGAATCATTCGGCCGGCAAAATATTCAACCCCAAGCTGATCGGTTGTGCTGATGAAGATGCGCCCGTAGGCTGGTTGCCATTTATCATCCAAAAAAATTGATTCAGCACTCATCTGCACAAGCATTCTTTTGGTAAGCCCTGCCAGCTGCTGATCAGGTGAGGAAGTCATTTTGCCACGAACCGTGACAATTTCCGCTCCTCGTGGGATCAAAAGTCTCAGGTCATGCGGAGAGACGACCGCCGTTTTCCTGATAAAATTGCTCCAACCAAATAAAATCAGCATGATGACGATCAAAATAGTTCGCCCACCGGAAGCCAAGCCCGCCGTCATGTTAAGGTGATCACTCAAAAATCCAGAAGTTTTAGAAACTGCGCCATAACAGCGTGTGATCACCCAATCCACCGAGAAAAATCCGATCCCGACACTCAAACTTCCACCAAGCAACACTAGAAACGGTAACTGAATCCACTCTCCCAGCAACACTCCCAGCATATACAATCCTGAGAGGATCAGCATGGGGTGTTTCATCAATTAAATTTGGACATTGAAGATGAGGTTGGCAAGCCATTGAATTTTGCGTAACGTTCCGACGTGCTCAGGCTAGGCGTGAACATTGACCACGTGGCGACTCTGCGAGAGGCGCGGTATCGAGGGATGAAGAATGGCGAACCCAGTCCACTGGATGCCGCTCTCTCCTGCGAGTCCGCAGGCGCGCACGGCATCACGGCACACTTGCGAGAGGATCGACGGCACATTTTGGATGCCGACGTAAAGTCACTTCGCAAACTGGTCAGCACTCGTCTGAATCTGGAAATGGCCATCGCGCCAAAAATCGTCCGGTTTGCACTCAAGCTGAAGCCAGACATCGTTTGCCTTGTGCCGGAAAATCGCGCGGAAATTACTACCGAAGGCGGACTGGATGTAGCCGGTCAATTACGTGCGATCAAAGGTGTTTGTAAACGCATGGATAAGGCTGGCATTGAAGTGAGTCTGTTTATCAACCCGGATGCCAAGCAAGTTGATGCTGCGGCGATGTCGGGTGCGCAATTTACTGAACTTCACACCGGCCAGTATGCCGAGCATTTCAGCAATGCGAAAAAAAGAAGACGCGAACTGAACCGACTCATTGCCGCAGCCGAGCACGCGCACAGGCTGGGCTTGCGAGTGAATGCCGGGCACGGATTGAACTATGACAACCTTGTCGACTTGCTCAAGGTGCCGCATTTGGAGGAATTGAATATTGGCCATTGCATTATCAGCCGTTCCCTGAGTGTAGGATTATCCAAGGCAGTAAAGGAAATGCTGCAGCTCATGAAGAACTACCGCGGATAAGAACATGATCTTTGGCACCGGATTGGACATCGTCGACGTGGATCGTGTCCGCAAGATCCACTCGCGTTGGGGCGATAAATTTCTCAGGAGATTCATGCGCGCAAAGGAAATCGAATATTGCCGCTCCCTCAAGGATTCAGCACCTAACATTGCAGCCAGGTTTGCCGCTAAGGAGGCCATCAGCAAAGCGTTTGGCACTGGGATCGGAAAAAACCTCAGCTGGCATGACCTCGAAATTGTGCATCACGAAAACAGTCGACCCACTGTCAAGCTGCACGGCAGGGCAAATGTGATGCTCATCGAATTGAGCGGCAAATCAATGCATATCAGCCTCAGCCACAATAATGACCAGGCGGCTGCCATGGCGTTGTTGGAAGTTTAAATCACCCCTCGTAAAGCGCAGCGATCGCATGCCGAAGCGTCGCCTCAATAAATTGTTGGCGCGTATGGTTTTCTATTTTCCCCCCATTCACGTCCACGAGATAAAAACTGTCATTCGCGCCACCTTTCGCGGTGTTGATGCGCGCCAATTCGACGGTCAAACCTAGGATGGAAAGCGTATGCGTTACGGCATACAACAAACCAACATGATCCTCCGATTCAAGATCAAGCACGGTGAATTCCTCGCTAGATCGATTATCGAAGTATATTTGCGTCGGTATGGATTCGCCAGTCAACGACGTATACTCGACGGTAGAACTAGGCAGCCTCGAAACGTTTAAATCCAAACCATCAGTGTTCGCGAGAGCTTTTATCAGCTGGGCAGAAAATATCCCCCGCTGTTTAGCGCTCGGCATACCACCTGTGTGCGCATCTGTCAGGAAAAACCTATCCAACACAATAGAATCGTCTCGGGTGAAAACCTGTGCGCTCAAAATATTTAATCCGCAAACTGCCATCACTCCAGCCACACGGGCAAAGAGCCCTGGTCGGTCCCAAGTGCAAATACCTGCCATGGAGCACCCACGATCATAATCACGCTGCCAAGTCATGGCGGGCTCGAGCATCTTGTGCTCATGTAATATCTGTAGCTCAATAAACTGATGCACGAGTTCGATGTCCTCAACGATTTCATCGGCCGGCAAGGTGCGGAAATAGCGTGGCGGCAAGTGGAAAAAGTGCGCGCTAATTTCTTCCTTTGGCACCTTGCCATTGAGCACCTTGGTAACATCCCTCTCAATTTCATCCCGCTGCCCCTCTTCAACTTGAGCCACGTCCGTGTCCTGGCAAAATAATGAAAGCGATTTCAAATAAAGCGACCACTGCGCAGTGTCCTTGAAATCATTCCAAAGAGAATCCGCCGTCCCCAATGAGTCGGCAAGGGTATGCAGCATTAGTAAATTCAGATTTTCCTTGGTCTCAATTGATTCTGCAAATTGCCGAATGACTTGAGGGTCATCCAGATCGCGGCGCTGGGCCACCTGCACCATGGTTAGGTGATGCCGAATGACTAGTTTCAAGCTATCCGATGCAGCTTCATCGAGCCCCAAGCGATCCGCCACGTGATCGGCCACGCGGGCTCCTTCACGTTCGTGATGGTCGGTTTCAATTCCCTTACCGGAGTCATGCAATAGCAGCGCGAGATACAGCGTAGAGGGCCGGCTAATCTCCTCAAATACACCGTGATACCGCCGATATTGGTCCCATTTCGCCTCCCACAATCCGTCAAGTTTTTCAAGGCAGGCGAGAGTATGTTCGTCCACGGTATATTGGTGGTAAAACTCATGCTGCACAAGGCATGTCAGACGACCGAATTCCGGCAGGTATTTGCCAAGAAAATCCAGCTCATGCATACGCCTCAAGATGTGCCCCACTGCGCCCGGTTGATTCAAAATTTCCAGGAAAGTTTCATGCACATGAAAATCTTCCCGAAACTCCCGGTTGACCAACCATACCTGATCGCGGATGCGTTGTGCCAAATCCGGATGCAACCGTACGCTATGGCGTTGCATGAGCAAAAAAACACGCATGAGTTTCCTAGGCTGACCGTTAAAAATACTACGGTTTACATAGTTAATCTCACCATTGGTAATCCGGAAGCCATCAATGTTCTGCTCCTTACTCCCGCCAACCCAGCGACCGATCGCCTGTTGCCATGCCGGCCGCGGCACCAGTGCAAGTCGCCGTTCAACAGAGCGGACGATCAGATCGATATTGCGCGCGTGGCGATAATAATCGCCCATAAACGCTTCCAATCTCTTTGCTGGAGAACGATTTGTGTAGCCAAGCCGCCAAGCAATCTTAGGTTGCACCGCCTTGGTAAGCACTTCCATCGATCGATCCAATTGGTAATGCAGTTCATTGCGCGCGCGCAGCAGAAATGAATATGCGGCCTCCAAGCGCTCGGCATCGAGCTTGCTGATCACTTTATTCTTCTCAAGATTCTCTACCGAGCGATAACCGAGCTTGAAATGCATCAACCAGCAGAGATTTTGATAATCGCGCAAGCCACCGCAACCATTCTTGATATTCGGTTCCTGCATCGTCACCGCGTTGCCATGCTTGGCGCGACGGGCAGCCTGATCTTCCAGGCGTGCGGCGATGTATTCATCAACACATGATTTCACACATTTCACGTGCACCGCCTTTGTCATTTTTTCAAACAACGCCTCATTGCCCGCCACATGTCGCGCCTCAATCAACGCCGTCTTGGATTGCATATCCCGGTTAGCCTCCTCCACGCAATCCCTCACCCGTCGCACGGAATGACCGACCTTTAAGCCCACATCCCAAAGCGTGTAGAGCACAGTGTCCGTCACGCTCCTTAAAAACTCATGCGGCTTGGCGCTATTGAACAATCGATCTTCATACAGAAACTGAACATCAATATCACTGTGAGGATTCAGTTCGCCGCGGCCATATCCACCAAGCGCGATGACGGCAATAGACGGCACTTTCTTAAATTTTCCCAAGGGCGCAAGCTCAAGAGCAGCACCAAGTAAATGTTGAAGCAAGGCATCGATCACCGTCGCCCTAGCTATACACACTTCACGACCCAAACCGCCACTGCGATGAAGTTTTTTTAGCCGAAGCGCTTCCCCCTTGAGGAATCGTTGGTATCGAGCCAATTCGTCAGCAGGGGCCTTGCCTTCGGGCAAAACCAATTGCTCAGTTGCACGCGCCTTAACTTCCTCAACAAATTTTTCCACTGCGCGTGGTTAACGCAAAACCGGCCCAGCTTGAAGCCAAATAAGCTAGACTTGCCTCACTGCACCGGGACAATTAACGTCAAGTGTGCATCCTACTGCCTTCAAAATCGGCGATTTGCCCATCGCGTGGTACGGTATAATGTTGGCCACAGGGTTCATGGTGGGCCTCTGGACCGCCGGTCGTCGCGGCATGAAGATTGGCATCAACCCGGAGGATCTCTCCAATCTTGTGATCTGGCTGTTTGTGGGAGGCGTAGTGGGCGCAAAAGTTCTCTTTGTAATCAACCACTGGGGTGATTTGAACAAACAGGGGGTGGAAAAGGGGATAATGGAGCTTGTCCTCCAACGATCTGGCATGGTGTTTCATGGTGCGATGATTGGCTCCATCATTGCCATCTGGATGTTCACTCGCAAAACAAAGATGCCGCTCTGGCCAACATTTGACTCTCTTGCACCCAGCTTTGCGCTTGGCCATGCCTTTGGACGTATCGGATGTTTCATGACCGGCTGTTGCTACGGTCGTGAATGCGACCTACCATGGGCGGTTCAATTCCCCAAAGATCACGGAACTCATCCGGACTTTGTACACCCCACTCAGATTTATGAATGCCTATTGAACTTCGCCCTTTATGGCGCATTAGCGTGGTTATTTCAAAAACGTAAATTTGACGGGCAAGTCTTTACGGCATATTTGTTAGGCTACGCTATTTTGCGTTTTGGCATGGAATTTCTTAGATCCGATGACCGCGGGCATTGGTGGTTTAAAACCCTTACCTCTGGCCAAGGCATCTCCATCCTACTGCTGATTGGCGGAGGCTTCCTTTGGCAGAAGTTGAGGAAACGCAACCAGCTTCAAACAGCACAAGAGAAGGCATGACCCGCCACAAAATTCTGCAAGGCGAAATTTCTGGTCCCAAAACACGACTGGACAAGTTTCTGCAAATAAAATTCCCGGACACTTCACGCGGCATATTCCAGCGCCTGATCGAGAGCGGAGATGTATTGGTGAATGACCAGCCAACAAAGGCCGCGCATCACTTGAGAATCGGCGAAGAAATAAGCATCCAATGGCCGGAACCTGTGGACGCTGAAGCGCAACCGGAAAATATCCCACTTGATATTCTTTTTGAAGACGAACAGCTGATCGTACTCAACAAACCAGCTGGAATTGTGGTGCACCCAGCTGCCGGTCATGCAACAGGCACTCTTGTGAATGCCCTGCTACATTATTGTGCTGGTAAGCTCAGCGGCATCGGCGATGCAGCGCGGCCTGGCATTGTGCATCGACTGGACAAAGACACCAGCGGCTGTCTGGTAGTGGCGAAGGATGATTCTGCTCATCTTGCTCTTTCAACCCAGTTTGCTGACCGTAAAACCACCAAGATTTATCGGGCTCTCGTGTGCGGACACCCGACCAAGACAAAGTGCACGGTGAATGCACCGATTGCACGACATCCAGGGCACCGTAAAAAAATGGCCGTGGTGAAAAGCGGTCGACCCTCTCAGACCGATCTCGAACTAGTGGAGCTGCTTAATGGGGCCGCTCTCGTAGAGGCCACGCTGCACACTGGTCGCACCCACCAAATCCGTGTGCATCTCCAACATCTGGACTGCCCGTTGGTTGGCGATCCAGTCTATGGCGGTAGATTAACGCGCAACTTCGAACGAGCTACAGGCTACAAGGCCCCGCGTCAAATGCTGCATGCTGTTTCCCTTGGTTTCACACATCCGGTATCCGGGAGAAAACTCACCATTGAGGCCCCTTTGCCGGAGGATTTCATCAAAGCAATTAGCTTCCTCAAGACCTGTTAAAAGCCAAAAATACGCTGTTTTTCTGCTTTTATTGCCTCTACCTCTACGTTAACCTCCGCGCCCCATTTGATGGCCAAACTGACCGTTCACGACATTGATTTGCAAGGAAAACGCGTCCTCACGCGCGTGGATTACAATGTCCCCATGTCTGAACAGAATGACAGGATGGTTATTAATGATGACACCCGCATCCGTGCCACTCTGCCGACCCTCAAAACCATGATCAATGAAGGCGCAAAAATCATCCTTGCTGCCCATCTAGGCCGGCCCAAGGGTGTGCGTGAGCCTTCCATGAGCCTGCGTCCAGTGGCCGACAAAGTCGCTGAACTCATCGGCCAACCAGTGGTATTCTGTGAACACTGCGTGGGTAGTTCTGTCACTGAGATGGTGGATGAACTCGAAGAGGGTGGCTTGTTACTTCTAGAAAACGTCCGTTACCACACTGAGGAAATTGCCAATGACGCGGCCTTCGCCGAACAACTGGCGACCATAGCCGATGTCTATGTGAATGACGCCTTTGGCGCTGCGCATCGTGCGCATGCCTCCACAGTCGGCGTGGCCAAAGTGGTCGCAGCCCGCGGCGGCCCATGCGCCGCAGGTTTACTGATGGAACGCGAACTGCAATTTCTTGGCGATGAACTAGCTGACCCCAGTCGCCCGTTCGTGGTGATCCTAGGCGGGGCAAAGGTTTCCGACAAAATCAAGGTGATCAACCGACTGCTCGAAAAAGCCGACTCCATTCTTATCGGGGGCGCCATGGCCTACACTTTTATGCTCGCCATGGATCTCACTGTCGGCAAATCGCTCGTGGAGCCGGACGCAGTTGATGTTGCCCGGGCTGCGCTTGACAAGGCAAGCGAGCGTAACGTGCAATTTCTAATCCCCAATGATCATATTGTCACAACTCTCGGAATGACCGATCAATTTGAAAACTCCCAAGTGAGTGATAGTGACAATATTCCAAATGATGTTGGCGGAGTGGATATTGGCCCGGAAACCACCGAAGAATTTTCGAATGTTATTGCCAACGCAAAAACAATTCTCTGGAATGGACCAATGGGGATCTTCGAAGATGACCGCTTTGCTCAAGGCACTTTTGGAGTAGCCAAGGCCGTGGCTGAAGCCACGCGGAATGGTGCCAAGAGCATCATTGGTGGAGGTGACAGCGTGAAGGCACTGATCATGGCTGGGCTCGACGAACAGGTTACATTTATGAGCACAGGTGGTGGGGCAAGCCTGGAATTTCTGGAAGGCATCGAATTGCCAGGCGTAGCATCATTAACCGATAAATAATTTTTCTGCATGAACAAGGAGCGTAAACTCATCATCGCCGGCAACTGGAAGATGAACAAAACCGTTGGTGAAGCAACCGAACTTGTTGAAGCCCTCGAGCGCGACCTGGGCACACAAACCGAAGTGGATGTCATCGTCTGCCCCCCGTTCACAGCGTTGAGCGCAGTTTCCTTAGCGCTGAAGGATAGTCGGATACAGCTCGGGGCACAAAACATGAGTGAGCATGGTTATGGAGCTTACACCGGTGAAATTGCTGCTGGGATGTTGCGAGACTTGCTCGTGCATTACGTCATTCTTGGGCATTCCGAACGACGCGAATACCACAAGGAATCTGATGTACTGGTAAATTCAAAAGTTAAGGCGGCTTTGGCTGCCGGTCTAAAACCGATCGTGTGTGTGGGCGAAACGCTGGCGCAGCGGGAAGGAGACCAGACCGAAAAAATCGTCAGCGAGCAAATCGCAGGAAGCCTGTCTGATTTGGATGATAGTCAACTCGAGGACGTGGTCATAGCATATGAGCCTGTCTGGGCCATTGGCACCGGCAAAACTGCCACCACTGAGCAGGCGCAAGAGATACACGCCTTTATTCGTGGTGAAATTGCCAAAAGGCATGGAGAAGATGTCGCCAAAACGGTTCGTATCCAGTACGGTGGTAGCGTGAAACCCATCAATGCCCGCGAACTCCTCAGTCAACCAGATGTGGACGGAGCCCTAGTTGGCGGCGCTTCACTCGAAGTCTACAGCTTTACCGAAATAATCACCAACACACTCAACTAAGATAACTGCATGGACATCCTTAACAAATTTCTCACCGTCATCTTATTTCTGAATTGCCTGTTTCTGGTCCTGCTCGTGCTCGTGCAATTGCCCAAGAAAGAAGCCGGTCTCGGCACCGCATTCGGAGGCGGGGCGACGGACGCGCTCTTCGGTGCGGGTGCTGGCAACGTGCTCACCAAACTTACCAAATGGTGCGCCGTACTGTTTCTCGCGCTTTGCCTTTTACTTTCACTGGACTGCATGAATCCAAAAGAGCTCAAGGTAGGAGAAGGCCCTTCTGATAAATCAATAACAAACACCGG
>CAZTTU010000007.1:10892-49707 GCA_964616045.1 uncultured Verrucomicrobiota bacterium
AACCAAAGACGCCGGAACCAAAGACGCCGGAACCAAAGACGCCGGAACCAAAGACGCCGGAACCAAAGACACCAACAGCAGCACCTTACCCGCATCCAAGGAACCTAAAGGAAAGAATGGTGAGTCATCCGGGGTGAAAAAGAAGTAGAAGCTACGCCACACGTGTTCTGATCGACTCTACACTGTCACGCGGAATCGCCTCGATTAGGCTCTTTGTGTAATTCTCCGTTGGATTGGCATAAATCTCCTCGGCGCCTCCTTGCTCAACTACACGCCCTTCGCGCATCACCACAATGGTGTCGGCCATGAACTTTACCACACTCAAATCATGGCTGATGAAAATATAGGTCAGACTACGGTGCTCCTGTAATTCCTTGAGCAAGTTCAGCACCTGTGCCTGTACGGAGACATCCATGGCGCTGACCGCCTCATCACAAACAATGAACTCCGGCTCCAGTGCCAGTGCTCGCGCAACACAAATGCGCTGGCGTTGTCCTCCAGAGAACTCATGCGGGTAGCGCCGCAAAAAACGTGAATCCAAATCCACTTCCTCCAGTAGTGCCACAGCGCGATCGCGTCGATCACCCCGACTATCACCAATGCCATGTACCGTCATGGGCTCGGTGAGTGCCTGCTCGATGGTAAGGCGCGGGTTGAGTGAGGAATACGGATCCTGAAACACAATCTGCATCTTCTTGCGTATTGGCAACATTGCCTGAGCTCCGAGGCCTGCAATTTCCTTGCCGCCAAATTTCACGCTGCCGCTTGTGAGTGGCACGAGATTCAGGATTGCCCGACCCGTGGTGGTCTTACCGCAGCCCGATTCACCCACCAATCCCAATGTGCTGCCGCGAGGTACTGCAAGACTGATGCCATCCACCGCTTTTACCCAGTCTTTCGGTCCACTGAAAAATCCACTTCGCTCCGAGAAATATACCTTCAACTCTGATACTTCCAAGAGAACATCGGTTTCATCAAGCACAGGATCCGACCCCGCCCTCTGCAATTCCTCAATTCTCTTTACGGCGTTGGGCTTTTCGGAGAGCTCCATCCGTCCATCCACTTCTGTTTCATCAAGATAATCAGATACAGTTGGCAACACGTTGAACTTCGACTCGAGGCGGGGCCGACAGGCGAGGAGACCTTTCGTGTATGGATGCTGGGGATTCTCAAAAATTGAAAGCACACTTCCCTGCTCCACGATATGGCCTTGATACATTACCGCCACGCGGTCAGCTACTTCAGCGATCACGCCAAGGTCATGCGTGATAAAAATTACTGACACACCGAGATTCTCCCGAAGTTCCTTGAGCAACTTCAATATTTGCGCCTGGACAGTGACATCCAACGCCGTAGTCGGCTCATCGGCAATGAGCACCTCAGGATTTGCAATCAGCGCCATCGCGATCATCACACGTTGCCGCATACCTCCGGAAAACTCATGTGGGTATGAATGCGCTCGTTCTTCCGCATTTTGAATGCCCACTTTTTCCAGCATTTCAATTGCACGATCCAAAGCGTTTGGACGACTGACATTCTCGTGAATCAATAACGGCTCAATGAGCTGCTCGGAAATCCGAAGATATGGGTTGAGTGAGGTCATCGGATCCTGAAAGATCATCGCGATTCGTCTACCGCGTAACGCACACAAGGAAGAATCATCGGCTGTCAGGAGATTGCCTCCATCAAATACGGCCGTGCCCCCCTCAATACGTCCGGGCGGCTGTGGCACCAATCCCATGAGTGAGTGTACCGTCACAGATTTGCCTGAACCGGATTCACCCACAATGCCCAGAATCTCGCCTTTCTTTAATGTAAATGAAATATCATCAACCGCCTTCACCACACCATTACGCGTGTGAAAGTAGGTTTTTAAATTGTCTACCTTAAGTAGTGGCATATCAATCATCAGCAGATTTCGGATCCAACGCATCACGCAGTCCGTCCCCAATAAAGTTTAGGCTGAACAACGTGATGGAAAAAAACGCCGCAGGGAACAGAAGTAACCACGGATAATCCTCCATCCCCTCGGCACCCTGTTTAATGAGCAAGCCCCATGAGGTGTCCGGCGCTTGCACGCCCAGACCCAGAAAGCTGAGTACTGATTCGAGCAACATCACCGCTGGCACAGTAAGAGTGGTATAAATAATAACCGGTCCAAGGAGATTGGGAAGCAAGTGGCGAAAAATAATCCGCAGGCGACCGTAGCCGAGGGCCACGGCAGCTTCAACGAACTCCTGAGTTTTTAATGCCATCACCTGCGCACGAACGATACGCGACATGGTAAGCCATTCCACAAAACCAATTGCAAAGAACATCAGCATGAATTTTTTCTTAAACATCACCATAAGCAACACCACAAAAATAAGAAAAGGCAGCGCATAAAGAATATCCACAATACGCATCAAAAACTGATCCACACGACCACCAAAGTACCCAGCCACCGCGCCCCAGATGACGCCAATAATGAGGGATACAACTGTAGCCGCAAAACCCACGGCCAGTGACACACGCCCGCCCTTCAATACTGCCGCACAGAGGTCACGCCCCAGCTTGTCGGTGCCCATCAAATGACGGGCGGGTTGTTCCTTTGTCGGCTCTAATGGCGAGTTGCAGATGTAACAGTTTTCACTCGCAGCATAGAGGCGCACATCCTCATGTTTCGGGCAGACAAGGGGACTCTTTTCTGCCAAGGGAGGCTTGGCTTGATACGGCAAATCGATGGTCTCGTGATCATAGGGAAGGAAATAGGGTCCCACGAGGCTGAGTAGGGAAACCATCGCAAACACACACAAACCAAACACCGCCATCTTGTTTCGGAATAAGCGACGGCGAGCATCCTTCCAAAGGGAGGTGCCCTCATCCAATTGAACGTCAGCCAAAATGTCGCGGTTCATTGAATTCTCATTCGAGGGTTGAGCCAAGCTTGAAGGATGTCGACAATGAGGTTGAGAGCCAAAATGAGCGTGGCATAAAAGATCACAGTTCCGAGTACAAGTGTGTAGTCGCGATTAGTGGCCGCATCGATGAAATGCCGCCCCAAACCGGGAATGTTGAAGATGGTTTCGATGACAAATGAACCACTGATTATTCCGGCAAAAGCAGGACCCAGAAAGCTCACCGTAGGAAGAATCCCGCCGCGCAGAGCGTGCTTCACCACCACACGTGTCTCGGAGAGGCCCTTGGCACGGGCAGTCTTAATAAAGTCCTGATTGAGCGTCTCGAGCATGCCACCGCGGGTAAGGCGGGCAACCATGGCGGCGTAAAAAAATCCGAGGGTGCAGGCTGGCAGCACTCGATCGTTTGGCCATCCCTCAGGGAAAAATCCATCCCCGCCCCAGGCTGACCACCCAGCCACAGGAAACCATTCCAGCCAAAGCCCAAACACAAGGACCAACAGTGGGCCCATGACAAAAGTGGGCAGGCAGATACCCATCATCGCCAACGACATAGGGGCATAATCCAGAATAGAATTCTGTTTGAGAGCCGCGATGGAACCGGCGGCTATACCCAGCAGCAATGCGATAGCCATGGCATAGAGGCCCAGCTCAAGGCTTTTGGGAAAGGCCTCGCGGATGATATCACCCACACTTTTACCCTTGTGTTTTAAGGAAGGCCCGAGGTTACCCTGCAATAGACCCGATCGCTCACCCCGGCGATACACATCCACCTCACGGGTGGCTGTGGTAGCGTTGTGGTCAACTAGACGTACACGCCACTCACCTTGCCCGTTCAATTTCTCCACTGCAACAGATCCACCTTCGGAGGTGACCCGCAGGGTTGCATTAGCGTCTTCAAGCCGATATTCCCTAACGTTTTCATCCGCACCAAGTTTCACTCGATGCTTGTCCGCCTCCTTTGACTTCACGCCCAAGTAGATGAGATACTGCTGTCCCAATGGCAGATCCAGCCCGTAGTAGGCCTTGATGCGGTCTCGCACTTCCTCTGGCATTTCCTTTTCGTCACTGAACGGATCACCCGGCGCCAGACGCACCATGAAGAAAGTGATAGTCGCAATCATCCAGAGCACCGGGATAAAGACAATCAGCCTTTGAAAAATATACCGAACCATAGCACGCGGCTACTTGAGGTGAATATACTTGTAGGGGTGATGATCGAGAATATTCGGGTACCAACCTCGCACGTTGGGTTTCACCAGTGAGAGACTCACGTAAAAATAAATGGGAATAACGGGCATTTCATCAATTAGGATAGCCTCGGCTTCCTGGAATTTATCAAAGCGGGCTTTTGGGTCACCGGCCTTTGCGGCCTCCTTGATGAGCTGGTCGTACCGAGCATTGGACCAGCCCGTCTGGTTGTTGCCACCGCCGGTAAGCCACATGTCCAAAAATGTGTTGGGGTCGTTGTAGTCGCCAATCCAACCGGCGCGTGCCAAATCGTAATTCACCTTGTTGACAGTATCGAGATACACTTTCCATTCCTGATTCTCTAGACCCACGTCAATATTGAGTGTTTTTTTCCACATTTGCTGAATAGCCTCAGCAATTTTTTTGTGGTCTTCGCTGGTATTGTAATAAATATCAAACTTGGGAAAGTCGCGACCATCTGGAAAGCCTGCCTTTGACAGTAACTCTCGAGCTCGCTCGGGATTAAATTCAAACTTGGCTCGCGTAGTGTAGCCTGCGGTATTTGGCGGAGTAATATGATAGGCGGGAATCTGGCCAGCCTTGAGCACAAAACGAGTAATCTCATGACGATTGATGGACATTGCCAGGGCATGTCGCACGCGCTTGTCCTTTAGCGCCTCGTGATTCACGTTCACCCGATAAAAATAAGTACCGAGGTACGGATCCACTCGCAGGACATCAGACTCCTTTTTCTGGTAGTGCTCGATGCGGGTTGACGGGATGGTCTGGGTGGCGTGCAACTGGTTGTCACGAAACATTTTTTCCTCTGTTTCGGCGCTGGTAATGGGCAGAAAATAAATCTTTTCCAGTTTCACCTTCGCAGCGTCCCAGTAGGTAGAGCTTTTCTCCACAAGCACGTGCTCATTCAGCTTCCATTCCTTAAGGCGAAAACTACCATTACCCACAAAATTTTCAGGCTGGGTCCATTTGGAATCGCGCTGGGTCATGCCACCAAACTTCTTGATGGTAGGTGGGTGAATGGGATACCAAGAATAGTGGTTAATTAATTGGAGAAAATAAGGCGTGGGTTCCTCCAAAATGAGCACCAATGTGTTATCATCCAAGGCCTTCACTCCCACTTCAGAGAAATCCTTCAGTGTACCATCGTTAAAAGCTTTTGCATTTTTTAGCACATGCAGCATATAGGCGTATTTTGCTCCCAAGGCAGGAGTAAGCATTCTTTGATAGGAGTAGGCAAAATCGCTTGCTTTCACCGAGTCGCCATTGGTCCATTTTGCATTGGTGCGTAATTTGAAAGTATACTTCCGCCCGTCTTCAGAAATCTCCCATTGCTCCGCCACGCCAGGCTCTGGCGCAAGAGTCTCAGGGTGTTCACTAAGCAAACCTTCCAACAACGCTGCTAGAATGAAGTGTTCGGGTACACCGGTCACAATTTGAGGATCTAGTCCCTCCGGCTCTGCTCCATTTCCAAGGCGAAGCACTTGTTTCTCGGATGGTGTAGCATTGCTCAAAGATTCGCCGTTTTGTCCAGCTTGAGAGGATCCTTTTTTACACCCCGCCAACATCATCCCAAGGCAGAAAACAAAAATCTGAGGTAATATTCTGACGGCCACGGTTTCTATACGGTGTGTCACAAAAGGCGAACGGGCAAGAGCAACTTATTGTACGGGACCGGGCTGTGGTTGGGGGCCTTGCACTTTGGGCACCTCAGGCAACTCATCCTTACCCAATCCCAATCGGGTGCGGAGGGATCCTGTCAACAGTGGATTCTCCTCCATCAAAAATGCGCGGAGGCGGGTTATTCTATATTCTTCAAAAGGCGGTATACCCATCCGACCCGGAGAATTTTTGAATTTCTCGGTGTAGTGGTTGTGAATTTGCTTAGCCATGTCAAAATATTTCTTTGCCCGTTCCTCGTCCCCGTCTGCCAGATAGAAAAAATGTTTGATGAACACCCCAAACATTAACATCTGCGACTTGGAGTCGCTCCCGCGCTTTATATCATCGTCAAGATTGTTGAAGACAATATCTTCCAGATTATACGTCTTGGTCTCACTGTTGTAGCCTGGGAAGTAGGACATTTTTTCTGGATACAATTTAATGGCTACCTTCAGCCACTCCATGGCTTCCTCTTCTCGATTATAAAAGTAAAGCCACTCCATCAGCCGCCGAAGGAAGTGGACGTGCCCCATCTCTGATGTGCCGCTGGTGTAATGGACTGTCCTACTTTCCTGAGCAAGCTTGATCATGTCCATGTATGCTTTATGCACCGCTCCCCCACTGTCCAAATTTGGGGATGAAAGAAAACTACCGGAATAAACCGAGAGCGGATTCATTTCCTTTGAAAAATGGTACTCAAGGCGAATGCCCATGTTGTCCATCGTTCCTGATGGAACATTCAATCGCCCGCGTTGAAAAGTGTACATCATGGACACATACACTTTCTTCTCGAGCTGGTGGAGGCGTTTTTCGCGCCCAGGAGTGAGACTACAACGCTTTAGCCCAAGATTTGCCCAATAAAGAGATTGCGTTTCGGGCATACGCCAGTCCAGACAGCCGATCGGCTTACCATCCTTATCCCGAATTACCTTTCCCGTGTGATCACGCGCCAAGCCGTATTTCCTGTGGACAGACCGCATTTCGCGTGGATCCATCCCGTAATCCTGCCGCAAACTCCTAACCCGCGCCATCAGTTCCTTGTTGTTTTCATCCGGGTTGATCAACGATTCAAAATCCGGCACCCCTTTTGCCAGATGGCCACCCATAGGGCTTTCCCAAAGCACACCTTCCATGGCCTGCATCCATCTGAATTTATAGTAACGATGATGGTCATCCATGTTGTGACCAATCTTGTGTTCGAAAAGATAGGCCAACTGGTCATACACCAAGGGCTCCTGCGGATTATATTTGATCCCCTCATCACGGAGCATTTTCACTGCGTCATGTATGTATTTCCATCGGATTTCCGGATCTTCATAATTACGCGAAATGTTGTAGGCCATGTTCCATGACCGGTTCACCCAAGCAGTCGGCACTTGAGGCTGGAGCTGTGTGATCCACTTGGCCAGCTGCATCTGCTCGGGAAAATTTTTCTTTTGCTGCATTTCATTGGAGCGTATCCAGAGGTAGGAGGTGATGATGCCACGGAAGCCTGCGATGGATTGAGTGACGAGAGCCAGCATAGGAGGAGCGTCCTGCAGGGGCTCTAAATGAGAGGGGCTTAGCTTGCCGCGATCCTCATTGAGCTTGCTCTGCACCAGAAAAACCCCGACCAGGCTGGTCAGCATTATGCCAAACAACGCTGGCTTTGGGAGATTGTTGAGAATAGTGGCTCGTTCCTTGCTCATGGGGCTTGGGCTCCGTTAATGGCCAATTGTCTCCGCGAAAACACAATCACACCGGAAAGTCCCAGCAGCCAGCCGGTAATGCCCCAGCAAAAGGAATACGCCCTAGTTAACTCTTCCCAGGTGACGCTTTCACCTTTTGACAAACTACCAATCGGTGAGAAATCCTTCACCGGCCCTATAAGTTTAACCAACACTGTAAAGGTCGGAATCGCGTACCAGTCCACAATTGATTTATCCCGCTCGCCAAAGGTATAGGTATTCATAATGGTGCCATCATCCATTACTTCCTTCATCACCCCGGTAAACAGGGAGATAACCAACACCGCCAGACAGGAGAGCGCCGCCATGGGAAAAGACATGAAACCGGCCGCAAACAAACCCAAAGCCGCAAAAATTCCCAGCCACGCCAAAAGAATACCGAGAGCCCGGATGAAGTTGATGGCAAACCCGGATTCACGATACATGATCTGCACCTTGGTGGGATCAATTTCTCCATTCATCTCGTTAATGAACGGAAGCTTCAATAAAGCGGGTTCCGGGTTCTGCCCCATGCGATGAGTAGCATTAACCAATGTAACGCACAACGTCTGGTCGGTGCCGAATATACTATCGAGCACCTTGTTCGTATTCACCATATGCCCATGCAGAGGCAATTCATGTGTGCTCCGAGCCGCCAGTTGACGCGGCACTAATTCCAAATCTGGATGACTTTTTGGCCCGTACACATACACCATCCCATATTCATTTGAACTGGTGGGCTGGCGAGCATCCGTAAATTCAAATTTCAAAATAAGCCGTTCATCTTCCGGCAAATCAAACCCTGCGGGCTTGGCAAACCGGAATTGAAACCCTCGACCGGGCTCCATCACCTGCATTCTAATACGCAATAATAGTTCTGCACGGTTTTTGAACACTGCTATTTCATCTGCTGAAAGTTTCTGAGGCACTTCAATTAAACCGCCGCTAGCCTGTATTTGCCGCTGCGCCTCTAGGCGTCCGGCCATTTCCTCTTCAATCAGCCGGCTCATCTCATTTGTAATCTGCGACTGGTAGCTTTCATCCAGGGGAACCACTGTGGTTGGTGTGCGGGCAAACTCCACATCTTCCAGCCTCATTTTTGCACGACCAATCAGCACCCGCTTTCGTAGTTTCTTCTCTTCCAATCCCGCTACGTCACGCCGCAATTCCTCAATTGGTTTCAGCAAGGGTTGGACCTTGTTTTTATCGATAAATTCCTTGATCTTGAAACCCACACGAGTATTGAAAAATGCTTTTCTTGATTGTTTCAGTAACGGTTGATCTCCCGAAGCCTTGACGAATCCAAGGGTTTTTTTGTCCCGCTGAAATACATCAATGCCTGCCTTGAGCGCTGACTGAAAAATCTCTGCATCAGATTGATCCTTGATGCGGTCAAACTCGTTATCGGTCAGGTGGTATGCCCGATATTCCACCATGCCGAAAACCGCCACACCAACCATGACCAGCAAGGTCACATTCAGCGCCATGATGCCAATCCATTTTCCCATCCAGATCTGCCACCGGGCAATTGGCTTGGTGGCAATCATTTGCATTTGCGCATCCTCAATATCACGAGCCATGGTGCCAGCTGAAAGCCAGAGGGTGCCCGCGCCAAGAAAGAAAAATACCATGCTGAGCGTGTAAGTGATGAGAATCTGAGTCAGTCCCTCAGCCGTACCGTCACCCTTTACCAGCAGTGGCAGACCCACCACGGACAAAAGCAGCAAAATTGCCATAACCCAGAAGAAACGAAACCGAAAGGCAGTCCTCCAAGTAAGACGCGCAATGTGGCGAGTGCGGGAATCAAAAATGCAATAGCCTATCAACCCGAACAGGGCTAGCAATCCAAGGAGTCCCAATTTCTGGACGAACCCGAGATAACCAGCAGCACCAATAATAGCCGCCAACCCAATTATTCCTCCCCCATGTAAAACGAGCGTTTCAGTGTCCCCTTCATAAGTTGCACGGATCGCAAAAAAGAAAACGCCCACCAATAAAAGAGACACGTATAAGTATATTACCCCTCTCGGGAACCATTGGAATTTTGACAAAGCAAAGATAGCCACCCCTGACAACAACAGTAGAATGATAATGAGCAGGGCCTTGGATTGTTTCATGGCGACCCCTCCTATTCCTTGCCCAACAGGCCCGAAAGTTTATCATCAGCCTCGTCCATTTTCTGCTGCTGTTCCGTGCTCTTGTTGGTTGGCTCTTTCACTTTTGGCGCGGCGGGCTCGTTAGCTTCCGAGAGGGACTGTAGCTTCTCTTCATTCAAAACGGGCTGCTCCACTTCCGGCACTTTTTTCTCAATTTTGGGTTTTGGTCTGGAGGCTTCCTTGACAGCCAAGCGTCCCAACATCTTCTCGGCCTGCGATTGCACCGGCGCTTCGCTTCGCAAAAACTCAGCAACCTCATGGCCGGAAGTGGATCCGGACGTCTCCTCATCCTTGGTAATGGCATCCTCAACCACATTGAGGAAAAAGCTTTCAAGATTCTGTGTAGGATTGTCCACGCGGACATCTTCATGTTTGACGTGTTTATTGATCACACCCATCACCTCGCGATGCGCCTCTTCTGAGAGAGTCGGCATGGTAACCCGAATAGAATCGCGTTCGGTGAGCAATTCCTCAAGGGTGCCGTATTTCTGGATTTTTCCACCATAATAAATAACGGCCCGATCACAAACATCTTCCACATCTGCCAGCAAGTGACTGGAGAGTATTACTGTTTTTCCGCGCGCCTTAAGGTTAAGGATGAGATCCTTGATTTCACGACAACCCACCGGATCCAACCCACTGGTCGGTTCATCAAGAATCACCAAATCCGGATCATTGATTAGCGCCTGAGCCAAACCGATGCGGCGTTGCATTCCTTTTGAAAACTCACCAACCGTTCGCATTTGCACCGCCTTCAACCCCACCATCTCGAGCAGTTGCTCTTCGCGGCTCGCTTTCTCCTTGGAATCCAGCCCAAACAAACCTCCAAAGAAATCAAGAGTCTCTTTTGAGTTCAGATATTTGTAGAGATAGGACTCCTCGGGAAGATATCCAATGCGCTCCTTGGTTTTCACATCGCGCGGAGAACGATCAAAAATACGCACAAACCCGCGTGACGGGTTCAGCAGACCGAGAAGTATCTTAATGGTCGTGGATTTACCGGAACCATTGGGCCCCAGCAACCCAAACACTTCACCTTGCCTCACCTCAAAGTCCACGTCATTCACCGCCTTGGCCTTTGGTCGGCCCCAGAAATCCCCGAACACCTTCACTAACCCGCGCACCTGCACCACTTCCGTGAAATCATCTGTTTCAACAGGGGAGGCGGTGGTTGCCTCTAGATCATTCTCGGTCATGGATTAGCTATTATTGGTTATGCAGCCTCAGTGGCCATTTCAGGTGTTTTCGTGGTTTCAGATGCTCCGGATGTTTCTTCCTCCTCATCGCCTTCCTCGAAAATTTCAAACTCTTCACCTTCACGCACCAGTCGCGCGCTATTAAAGACAACAATCAGCGAGCCCACCAAATTGAGCATAGCTGCATAAACAGGTTCAATCTTACCCATGGAGGCCAACACAAGGCCCACGATTACGAAGAGCACGCCAAAGATAAAATTCTGGTTGATCACCGAACGAGTCATGCGCGAAAGGTGCATCAGGAAAGGCAATCGCTTGAGATCGTTGTTCATCAGCGCGATGGTCGCAGAATCCACCGCAACATCACTGCCAGCTGCGCCCATCGCGATGCCGATATCACCAGCCTTGAGCGCAGGGGCGTCATTCACTCCGTCACCCACGAAGGCAACCTTGTAGCCTTTCTTACGCATGGCTTCCACGTGGTCAACCTTGTCGCCGGGAAAACAATCCGCCTTCACTTCTTCACAACCCACTTCAGCAGCCACCCGCTCAGAAACAGGAGTGCGATCACCGGAAACAATCATCAAGCGCCGCACTCCTTCCAGGCGAAGTTCCTCAAGGGATTCTGTTGCCTCCTCACGAACCTCATCGGTCATCCCCACCCAACCGATAAACTTCCCGTCGCGAGCCACATAAACCAGGCTGTAACCTTCGGTCTCATCCAAATCCACCGACTGCTTGAAATTGCCGCTAATTTCATTTTCCTCGAGCCACATCTCACGACCCACCAGCACCTCTGTACCATTCACCTTTGCCCGAACGCCTTTACCAGCTGTCTCGTTGAAATCCTCTGGCTCAGAAAGTTCCAGTCCTGCCTCACCGGCCAAAGTCATAATCGCCTTGGCAGTGGGGTGATTGCTGTATTGCTCCGCGGTAGCCGTGGCTAAAAGTAACTCTGCCGGCTTCACTCCTTCCTCTGGACGCAACTGGCTCACCTTCAATGTGCCCGTCGTGATGGTGCCGGTTTTATCAAAAACAAACGCATTAATCCGAGCAGCCAACTCAATGTCACTGACCTGTTTGATGAGAATCCCCAAACGCGATGCCGTGGCTACCGCAGCCACCATCGCCGTGGGGGTCGCCAAAATAAACGCCACTGGGCTAGACACAATAAAAACAGAAATCACCCGCTCCAAATCCTGAGTAAACGCCCACACGAGCGCGCCAATTACCAGAACCAGTGGTGTGTAAAACCCCATATATTGGTCGACGATTTTTTCAAAACGTGTCTTGGATTGTGCTGCTTGAATGATCAACTCACGTACGCGGCCAAACTCCGTCTCCACACCCACCTTAGTAATCTTAACTTCCAGCACCCCATCATTATTGATGGTACCCTGAAATACCGCGTCGCCGGGGCTTTTCTCAACGGGCAATGATTCTCCCGTGATATTAGCCTGATTAATTGAGCCGGTACCGGTTAGTATCTCGCCATCCGCCGGAATATTGTCCCCGGGCCGCACCCGGACGCGGTCGCCCACTGCGAGGGCATTGGCCGAAATTTCCTCTTCTCCGCCCGATGTAATGCGATGGGCCTTGGTCGGTGTCATTTTCATCAGGCGCTGAATAGCCTCCTGCGCCCCCGAAGCTGTGCGGGATTCAATCATTTCCGCCAGCAACATGAAAAAAGCCACCAGACCAGCCGCGTGATATTGGCCATAACTAAAAGTTGCAAGCACCGCAATGGCCACAAGCTCGTTCGTGGTAAGCAGGCCTTGCTGAAGATCCTTAAACGTCGTACGAAATACGCGGAAACCGAGGATCAACGCGCCAATCATTGCACTGAAATCACCCACGTTGGATTCCTTACCCAAAAACAAATCCGCGAGGAAGCCGTTGATGACAAAGAGAATACCGGCAAACATGAACTTCACCGTGGTGGCGGCTTGGTTCGACTCAGCTCCGTTGTTTTCGTTTGCCTCTGTAGTCATAATGACTGTCTACTTTTTATTGCGCTTCTTGGATTCGTTAATTTGTAATCGCAGACGTGTGGGTTGGCCCTCGTTGCCCTTTGGAACGAGATACATTTTCACATCCTCATTTCGGGCAATGCGCGCAATGGTTTGGTAATACAGTTCCTCCATGTGCCGGCGGCGATCGGCAGGATCGGAAAATTTCTCATAAATACTGTCAAACCGTTTAGCGGTTGATTCCAATGATTCAAGCAGGGCATTCTTTTCATTCTCCGCCCCTTTAGCAATGGCGGCCAATTCCCCGCTTTTGCTCGGCAATGGAAAATCTCTCCGCGCATCGCTTTCGGCTTTCTTAATCGTAGTATCCGTTTTAGTAGCTTGACCAAGGTAATCCTTCCGGCTCTTCCGAGCTCCCGGCCCAGGTTCCGCCCCGGTGTCTTCCACCTCGCCCCGTCCTACTGGAATAGCCTCCATCTTCTTCATATCGCCAAAATTTATGGTGACGCGATCTTTCAACTTCACTCCCAACTCGTATTGCTTCATCAGTGCCCTGACACGGTTTTCCACCTTATTCTGAAAGGTTTCCCGGTCACTCGCCTCCTTGGGAATACGATTGGGGTTCAGAATCTCCTCCAGGGTGCGTTCATAAGCCGCATGCGTAAGAGCACTTTCCAATATGCATTTCAGAGTCTTTTCAGCATCGGTTGGTTCATCCTTTTTTTCATTTTTCTTATCTTTCTTATAAAACCCGAACACAAACCGATCAAAATCAGTGACCTCATATCTCATGTCTGCCTTGAGGTGGATAGCCTTGTTGTCCTTGGTGAGCAGGTACCCTTGCCGAGAGTTTGATGCGACGATATTGGGGTTTGCGCCGGGATCATCAGGGGGAACTGAGTCATCGCGCGCCGGGTAATCGGTCCAGGCAAAAACCGTGGGCACCGGGCTGACCGCATCAATAATCACCTTTTCCTCAATCGGATAAGGCCAAGCGAACCGAACGCCAGATGCCCAGACATCTTCCGTGTTGGTTCGAGACTCCCCAAAACGTAAAATAATCGCACCCTGCTTACCCTCAACAACGGAAAAAGTGTTGGAAAAAACAAGGTACACCGCAAGCACGGCAATTACGACCTTGAGGATCACAAAGCTGCTTTGCAAGGCCGCATCCATGGCCTGCGAACCGGCTTCATTACCGATGTCTTCCGGCTCTATCTCCGGCTGTTTTTCCCCGGGATCGCTCATGCGCATTATTCAGGTTTTACAGGAGCCCTTTTTTCGCTGGGTTTAAGATAGGGTTTAAGCCCCCGCAAAATTGGGAACGGGCCCATCGTTTCATCAAGGATCAGAGTGGTCTGATCCTTGACTGATCGTTCCAGTGCATCCAATTGCATCAGAAATGCCGCCAACTCCGGATCTTTCTTGAATGATTCAAATCGTTTCTTGGCTTTCTCCTGTGCTTCACTCACCTGACTGGCCGCCTGAATTTTCGCCGTGTTGATCGCCGCAATCCGTTCGTTTAATGCGTTGGTCTTGATCGTGGCAGCCATGGAGTCGGCCTTCACCTTTTCTGTTGCCGCCTTGCTCTCCCATTCTGTTACCATGGCAGCCAGCACCACATCCAAATTTCTTTGGGGTAGGCCCACCCGGCGGATTCCCACAAAAGTGATTTCCACTCCCTGGCCAGCAACACGCTTGTTGGCATTTTCAAGAATTATTTTTTCAGTCTCCTCAAATTTTAAGGGGACCTTGCTTTCCTGTGTTTGATTATTATCTTGATTATCAATATTCGAAATAAAATACCCCACGTTGGTTACTTCATCCTTGATTATTTCCTTGCCGGCTTCCTGAACAACGGCCTTGATTTGTTTACGTGCGGTTTTCAAGTGCTCCTCATCATCTGTGCCCTTGTATGCCTCAAAAAACTCGCGTGCGCCCGACTCCTTAATTTTCCACCCGAAAAACAATTGCACCACTACAGCCGTGTCATTCTTGGTGGCCATCTGTTCGTAATCATTGGTCTCAAGCCGGATCCGCTTATCGAAGACATACAGTTGTTGGAACGGCCAGGGCAGCTTGAACTTTAGCCCAGTGGTCTCAATGGGTTCGCCCGCACTGCCACCGGTGGATAAAAAGGCCACCTCATCCTGTCGCACCTGAAAGGTGAACATGTAAGAGCCGAAGATAAGGATTAACAGCCCGAAAATAATGATATTGATTGTCTTTTTCATGGATAAATTGGTTTATCTATTGGCCGTCTGCGGGGACATCATAAAATTCGCGCCGCAGGGATTCCTGCAGATCTAAATCCACTTGAACATCAACTCCCTTGCCAACGGCGATCACAAACTTGCGGGCATTGGCCACTGCCTTCCGGAAAGACTCGAGATAACGCCACTGACGATAGACCTCCGGAGCCGCATGGTAGGAACCTGATTCTCCTTCCATCCGTTTCGTGTCGCCCTTGGCTCGAACCTCGGCAAGATCTACTTCGACCTTGGCTGCACCCTTCTCCTGCTCTCTCCCAGAAGCTGCCAGGATAGCCTGTCTTTCTTGAAATCCCCGTGCACTGTCCAGATCTGCCGTAGCCCTTACGATGTTGGCAAAACGTGACTCCACCGCTTGCGCCATCGTGGTCGAACTGAGACCTGAACCTGAACCTTGTTTTTCTTCACCTTGACTGGCTGTTCCCTTGATGTCTGAAGGAGATTCTGCTGGCGGGCGAATATCCCCCAAACCCACAAACAGAATGGTCACGCCCAAACCTAAATCATTCACCTTGGCCTGAATCGCCCCCATCACCTTATTATTCGCGTCGCTCCCCTGCGTTTTCAAAAGTTTTTCTAGATTACTTCCTAGGAAAAAGGCTGAAATTTCGCGGTAGGCAATGTTTTTGAGAAGCTGTTCCGGATTGATGTACTTAAGCCACTTCTCCTCAAGCTGATCCTCCTGAATTTTATAATGCACCGGAACACTCGCCACCAAGATGTTAGGGGTCTGGGAAGCAGCACCTGTGTTGCTGCCGCCAGACATGAAGTAAAGCTGGCCGGATTTTCGGAGAGCATCATAGTCCTTGCCAACCGGTGCCGCCCACAACTTGGGCATGCCCAGCATTTCTAAACCATCAACTGGCTTTCCTTCCATGTCCCTAACCACTGTAGGCTGCAGTCCCACGATGAAGCTATGAGCCTGACCGGGATAATAACGATCCACCGATGCAAACGGCCACGGCATTTTCAAGTGAAAGCCCGGCTTCAGTGTCTTGGCCTTGGCAGCTCCCCCCAAGACATTCACCAGTCTTCCCACTTCGGAAGGCTGGATCACCACGATGCTGGTGGAAAGCCAATAGAGAATAATCTGTATTCCAATCAACACTCCCAGCCGTTCCCGGAGAAACCGGTATCCCCAAGTCTCGGAAACCTTGAAGCCAAACTGATAATTCAACACTTTCCCAACGGTTGTAAATAGGTTTTCTGGCTTGGCGATCAACCCCACCAATCGGCTCTGGTAGAGCAACCGCGCGCGACGATTAGCCATGCGGGGCCGGTAAATCTCAAAAATCATGCTCAGCAAATTCTCAAGCGCCATAAAGGCGAGTAAAAATGCAAGCGCGCTGCCGACATAGGCATCTACTCGCTGATCCTTAAAACTAACCGCAACCATGGCGGCCACTACAAAATTAAGATAAGCTCCGAAGAGCACATAATCAGAAGCCGGTTGCAACAGTCGTTGCTTTTCAATTCGCGAATAATTTGAGGAAAACTGCCCCCGGATAAAGAGGATCATGCCCACCAGGGCCGTGATCACGAGAGCTTGGTACTGCACTCCTCGGTGCATGAATATGACATTCTTGTCCACTTCAATTGCCTCAAAGAGTGCGGGCAACTTATTAAATCCGAGATAAAAAACACCACCCGCCTGAATCAGAAAAATTATCACTGCCACTACTGGCACACCCCATTTTTCGAACTGCTCAAGGGATCGCTTAGCGGGCAGCACACCACCCTCGGAGAATAGAGCCTCTCCGGCGCGACCCCGGCTAACCTCCTCCAATTCCACCCGCTCAAGCTGTTCGCGGTTGGCAAGCAGCATGTGCACCCAACTTACCGCGGCAATCATGAGTCCGCCCACAATGAAGAACAGTACCGCAAACGCCGTGCTGGCTCCGGTGGATATCACCAGCAACACACTGCCGCTCAGTGCCAGAAGACTGATCAGCAGATTCCAGAGACCGCCTTTGATATTATGTTTATCCACGTCAGTTTAACTCACGATCTTCAAACAACCACAACGCCCCCGAAAGCACTAGGCACACATACAAAACCACATAAAACAGTGATGTAAAAACGTATTTCCAAGGCACATGGCCTTCTCGGTATTTCATATCCCCGATAAGCACCTTTAATTCCTCTTCCTCAGGAGAGACAGCATCGGAGAGCCAAAAAAGTTGCCAGTTTGGCAGTAAAACGTAAAGAATTTTCGATACTACCGAACCATGGCTCACCTCTCTCAACACCCTTTTTCCGTTGTCCCATTTGTGAATCGTGCCGGCCTGGGGACGAATCCAAAAAGACAATTGCCCCGGCAGGGTTTCCATCTGTGATTGGGCGCGAAGAGATTGGAACACCTTAAATTTTCCCTTCTGCTTTTCCTTCTGTTCTTCCCGTTCTGCCAACATTTTTTCCGACAAGCTTCCATCATCATCATCTTCCAGCCCGAACCCGCCCAATTCAAACTTCTCGGAGTTGGCATCCATCTCCAGGATCATTCGGTTGACCAGTTCCTGTTCCTTTTCCCGGCGAATAGTTTCCACCAGGTTCTGCGTCAATTCAGACTCCCGCTCGCTGAAGTTCCATCCCTCCTTATCAGCCTTCGCCTGCCACACGACCTTTTTTTCCTGTTTCCGTTTCTGAAATTCATCTGATCGCAAAAAGACGGATGTCTCCCATGATTCTATTGGGAACCCAGTCGGCATCAACTCGCGCCCCACTGTGATCATTGCATTATTCAACGGCCGATTCCATTGCAACTTGAATTCATTGTTCAACTGTTCACGCAGGAAATCATAATCAATCGTCGCCACTCTATTGGTGCCGGCATCATACGTGATCACTTCATCCTCGAATGCTTCCCCCTCGTACTGGGTATTCGAGAAATATACACGCACACGGTATTGCAGGGAATTCAACCGTCGGATACCCTGCGGTTCCAGGAGAAACGCCTTGTGCATACCATTCTGCCTTTCAGGCGGGCGATACTCCACATACTCCCCTTGCCGGATCAACCCTCCGCCCTCGGCCGATTCGCCCAGAAAATAATCCGACATCATGCCAATAATAAATACGCCGGTGCATATCATCATAGTTGGCATCCATGAGAGGCGCGTGGAACAGGCCACGGCAATCGCTGATAAAATCCAGAGAGCAAAGAGAATCAGAAGAGTCAGCTGGATCATACCAAAGTCGACGTATTCCCACATATTCTTGTCTTTATCCAGTTTCTGCAGGACCTCTTCACCCCTCTTGCCTCCGGTGTCGGTGAATGTCCAAATCTCCCAAAAGGTCGCCTTAATCCCCGCGCCGCTTTCCCCAGCTAAGCCGTCGAAGTAATAGTAGGCCGTTGTTTTATCCTGTGCGCAAATCACAAAAAAACCGATCGTCAATGCAATCGTTAGATAACCCACAGTGGTCGGTACAAACGGCTTGTGCAAAAAATAGTTCGCGAGGCCACCGGCAAGGAAGGCCAGCGCAATAAAGATCAAAAAGGTAATGGTGCCAACAATATCAAAATTGGCATATGCATCGGACGCCATGCGGCTGGCAAGCAGCACTCCAATGAGGTTAAGATAAGCCCCCGCCGAGAGAGCGCCGATGATCCCCAGATATTTTCCCAATAAAAAATGGAGCCGCCCGACCGGTTTGGAGAATACCGCCAACGCTGTGCCCGTTTCCATTTCTCGAGAAATAGACGCGGTGGCACAAAGCACAGCCGCCGCCAAGCCGGAGAAAAATGTTACCGTCAGGGCGCCATCCTTCACCATCTTGATGTCAAAATTCACCGGACCAGTCGAGGTGCCACCGAATCCGAAGTAGTCAAAAAGCGCCAACCCCACGCAAAGCAACGGCGATAACGTAAACAGCAGCAGGAAAATTGGCTGGCGCACCAATTCCATGAAAGCATTGGAAGCAATGATCGAGATTTGCCGCATGGCGTCTGTTGGGTAAAAGGCGGCACATCATACGCAAAAACAGACTCGATGCAATCCGAAACCTTCTTGAATCTCGACATTCAAAAAGTTTTCCCGTAGATTCCAAAGGCTGCGCGCGATGGGGATTTTGCGCGGACAAAGGAGGATTATGGCGGAACCCGTCATCCAGTTGGTGGCACAAAAAAATGGTCAAAACTTGGCCAATTTTGGACTCGAACCGGGCGATTATCTTATCGGCCGCGATCCCGCGTGCTCGATTGCCATCGACAGCCCAGAAATTTCCCGAAAGCATGCCAAACTTCATGTCACTCACGACCATTTTACCATTGAGGACGTCGGGGGGCGATTCGGCACTCATATCGATGGTCAGCAAATCGTTGGAGCTGTCACCGTCCAACCCGGACAAACCATCACCCTTGGCCGCACCACCATTGAGTTGCTCCCCGTCGATCCTTCCCAATCGATACCGGTTGCTCAATCTACACAGCTGGAACGCTACGAACGGGTACGCCAACTTGCCAAAGGTGGCATGGGCGAAGTTCATCTCGCTTTCGATCGCCAACTACAACGCCATATCGCCCTCAAGGTGATGACGCCTGAAATTGCCGCCTCGCCCGAATTGTCCGGACGGTTTACTCAGGAAGCCATCGTTCTGGGGCGACTGGATCATCCCCATATCGTGCCCATTCACGATCTCGGCTCCGACACGGCGGGGTGCAATTATTATGCGATGAGGTTCGTGCGAGGCACCACGCTCAAGGAGGTGCTCACCGGCCTGCGCAAGGGCCAACTCAAGACTGTTGACCGTTACCCCCTAGCACGGCTACTGGAAATTTTTCAGAAAATATGTGATGCCGTGGGATACGCTCATTCCAAGGGCATTATCCACCGTGATCTCAAGCCCGCAAACATCATGATCGGCGAATTTGGTGAAGTGATGGTCATGGATTGGGGCATCGCCAAGATCCTCAACCAATCCGAAACCACTCCCGCCACCGTTCCCCTTGGCACAGGCAGCGGTACGCAGTACGGCACCGTAATGGGCACACCCAGCTTCATGGCACCAGAACAGGCTGAGGGGCGACTGGATGCCATCAACGAACGCACAGACATCTATTCACTTGGAGCAATTTTATACAATATTCTCACGTTGCGCGCTCCCATCACCGGCGAGGGGGCGAATGCGGATTTGATGGAGCGGGTGAAGGCCGGACAAATCACTCCGCCCACCATGTTCAATACGGACTCCGAAAACGCCGCCGTTCTACTGCACTGTCCTGATCGGCAAATCCCCGATGCGGTTTCCGCCGTGGCCATGCAGGCACTGTCCCTCGAACCTTCCCACCGCTACCATGATGTATCCGAACTCCAGCGCGATATTGCTGCCTATGCCGCTGGTTATGCGCCCGTTGCCGAACACGCCGGCGCTTTCCGCCAGTTACGCCTCACCCTCCGACGAAATGCCACCCTCGCTGTGGCGACAAGTATCATTGCCCTGTTGATAGTTGGCTTCGGTATCCTTGCGCACTTAAAAAACAGAGAACTTGCCGAGACTGTGGCACACTCCCGGCAAGCGGCACCTACAAGTTACCATGCGGCTGGCCAACTCATGACCCAGGGGCTCTTTCATGAAGCCCTCGCCACCTCCAAATTGGCCACAAAATTGAACCCGAACAAGCCGGAACACTGGCACCGCTTAGCTCGCGTTCAATTGGCCATGCAAAAACCTGCAGCTACCCTGCAGTCACTAAAAAAGGCCGACAAAGCTGGAGAAGCAAACAAGTTCACAACTCAAGCTGTCCAACTTTGCGACCGCTTAACACAAGCGTATGGCACTGAAAAGCTTCCACTCCACGGCATGTCTGAAGTTTTTCACTGGCAATATGGCCGTGGCATGAACATGGATGCACGCTACACACTGTTCCTAATGGAAGTGGAGAAAACCAACGCTTGGAGAACAGCGCAAACCGAGGTGAAACGCCTAGGCCTTTCCGGCCGAGTGAAACAAGACTCCAATGGCTATCTGGAACTAAATCTAGCTGGAACTAAAACGAGCAACCTGAAACCATTTGCACGCCTACCTGTTTATCGGTTGAACCTGTGGCAGGTACAAGTAGCAGACCTCAGTGCCTTGTCCCAGATGCCGCTGCGTGAACTATATTTATCCTACTCCTCTGTACGAAATTTGCTTCCCCTGCGCACGCGACCTTTGCACACGTTGACCATTGCTTTTTCGCCCGTTGAAAGCATTGAGCCCCTATCCGGCATGCCGCTTGTGCACCTGAAATTGAGCAGCACCCAAGTAAAGAACCTTACGCCGCTTGCAAATATGCCGCTGCAAACGTTGCACCTAGATCGCACGCCCGTCACAAATCTCAAGCCATTGGCGGGTCTACCCATTCGGGAACTGCGACTGGATGGTTGCAAGCAATTACGCGACCTCACTCCGCTAGCCCAATGCACGAATCTGGAGGTGCTCACGTTGCCTCGCACACACGGGAATATTGAGTTCCTCAAAAATTTACCTAAACTCAAGCGCATCTCGTATCACTACGATTCGCACGACCCCAAGAAAGTAGAACCAGCCACCCAATTCTGGCGCACGCTCAGTTTGGCCTCCCACCGCTAGCGGCGGAACCCAGCGGCACAAATAATTTCACTCGTTTCTCGACCTCGGTCAATTGCTCTTTAGATAAGGTTTTGGCCAATGCGTTTGCTGCAGCTGAAGCATTATTCACATTTTGTTTTTCCGCCAACCACATCCACATCAGAGCCTCCAAGGGGAATGTCTTCATCAGGGCTTCGCCTCGAGTCAATTGCGACTCCCCGTTACCAAATGCTGCAGCAGCAACAACTTGCCGCGCTTCTGCCGTATTGGGTGCTTGAAATTTTCGAGCATCCCTCAATCCAACAAAAATTAATTCCGGATCCAACTCGCGAACGATCAATTCCTGCAACGTATCCAATCTTTGCTTTTGTCGTGGCTCCTGCAGGGAATGCCTGGAAATGAGCATCCAATAATAGGCCTCTTTCAACGAACGCGGAATCCCATCTCCCTTGGCACACATCACGGCAAAATCCACCTGAGCACCAGAGTGGCCCAACGCGCAAGCCAGCCGCCACAGCCGCGCGGCTTGCGGGGCGTCCCGCTTGTTTTCTTGGTTCAGCAACAAATAACCGCCTAACCGATAACAAGATTCCCCGTCTCCCTGCCGGGCTGCAAGACGCAACCAATGGGCCGCTTCCTTCAAGTCCATCCTTACCCCATCGCCGGCTTGATGGCACTTAGCCAGCTGGGTTTGTGACTTTAGATCGCCAGCTTTTGCCTTTTCTATCAAACGGTCGATGTCCCGAGCAGGAGAAGGCGGAAACTTCCTCAGGCGCACCAATAAATCGTTAGCTTTCTTTGCGCTAGGCGGATGGGCCGAACGCGATGCGGTTTCAATCCATTTAATGCCGGCTTCGATATCCTGCCGCCTTCCGCGGGCCTGGATGTATAAAATCCCAAGCTGAATTTGCGATAAACCATGGCCCGATTTCGCAGCCCTTTCAAACCATTCCCCCGCCAAGGTTGGGTTGATTGTCACTGATTTTCCAACCAGATATGCACCTGCCAAATCCGCCTGTGCTTTGACATTACCGGCCACAGCCGCCTTTCGAAACAAATCCACAGCCTTTTCAAAATCCTGCCCCACCGCCAAACCCATCATATACAATACGCCGAGCTTGCCCTGAGCATCCGCATCTCCAGCAGCTGCCAATTTATTCAAACCCGGTAGGGACCGAGCAAATAACTCTCTGCCTTCAATCGAATCTGCCTTGAATCCCGTTCCGGTAAATCGCATGGAAGCCAGTCGATATATCGCCTTGGAATTTTTTTGCGAGGCCGCCTGCTCAATCCATCTCTTGGCCACCGACAAATCCTGCTTAACTTTCAAGGCTTCAAAATACGTTTCCCCAAGCTGATACTGTGCTTCAGAGTTTCCAGCCTTGGCTTTTTTTTCCAGTGCATCCAAGTCTGCTCCGCGGACTGACGTACAAAGACAACAAAGTCCTGGAATAATGATAAAAAACCGCAACACTCTACTTATCCTTGGGTCTGAAATCGTTGACCAGTTTTCGTGCAGAAGTAATCTGTATAATGTTCATACCACGTGCCTTGATCATTTTTTCACGTGCCTCTTTGGCTTTATCATACCCGCTTTTTTGTGCGAGCATAAACCATTTGTACGCCTGAACAGAATCCAATTCCACACCGTCTCCGGCTGCGTAGCGTTGTGCGAGCTGGAACTGTGCATCCGCATCGCCATAATTTGCATTTACTTCAAGTTCCTTAGCCTCGAGCCTGACGGTCGGCGGCTGTGCACCTGCCTTGCTGCCATTAGGATCAAAATAATTCTGAGCACGGAACTGCTCCGCTTCGCCAACAGCGCGTCGTATCTCTCCCTGGCTCAATTCCTTCGCACACTCCGTCAAGGTTTTTTCAACCCCTGGCATGCCATAGTGCTTTGAAATTTCCAGCCACTTATAAGCTTCCTTAAAGCTCTTTTTCACCCCCATGCCATCCATATGCATCATGCCCAATGCAAATAGTGCACGGGCCTCTCCTTGTCTCGCCGCAAGCCGATACCATTTTAGAGCCTCATTAAAGTTGGGTTTCCCCTCTTCGCGGCCCTCAATATAATATTGACCTAGGTAGAATTGAGCACGAGGGAAATTCTGACTTGCGGCCTTTAGTAACCATTTCTTGGCTTCGGGAATATTCTGTTCCACCGAATCTCCGTTAATGTACCAAACACCCACATTCGTTTGAGCCAATGCGTACCCATTTTCAGCAGCTTTGTTGATCCACTCCATACCTTTCTCAGGTTTAACTCCCTTAACTTCTCCTTTAATGATATATTCACCCAATCCATTCATGCTGCGTACATCACCCAATTCAGCTGCCTTGCGCAGCCACTTGATGCCGCCGGACATGTCAGGCTCCATCCTTCCACCGTTTCCGGTGAGGAGGATTGGAGCCAACCGGGCACAGGCATATTTATTGTCCTTCTTCGCTGCCATTTCATACCAGCCAATGGACTCCTTTATTCTGCCGAAATTCCGATACGCATCACCCAAGTAAATCATAGCGGCCACATTACTCTTGTTGGCTAGGGCCGTGAAAAGTTCTAACCGAATCGAAAGTCTTTTGTCTGGAACAGCACCTGCCAATCCCAAATAACCATTCTGAGTTGCCAAAGATTCTTTTGGTCTATAATCCCTGACTCTCTGTAGCAGGTCCAACCGATCGCCTGGCTTGATCCCGGGACGAATTTGCTTCAACAACTGTTCGGCATTATTTCGCTCCATTCGAGTTTTGGATCCCTTCGCCAATGTTAACCAAAAGAACGCTTCATCATGATTCTTATCGATGATTCCGCCCTTGGTGAGGATTGTCCCAAAAAATAATTGAGCTGATCCTAATCCTTGTTCCGCCGCTTTTTTTATCCATCCAATGCCTGCCTTCTGGTCGACTCCCCCGAATAACCCCTCGTACAAAGAAACTCCATATTGATATTGAGCTATGGCATAGCCTTGTTCCGCTGAGGAGGTAAGATAAATTTTGGCATCATTGAGCTTCACCAACCGTCCCTGCGATTGCTTGAACATCGTCCACATTCCGTATGATGCATATACAGAGCCATTGTCTGCTGCTTTTTGCAGCCACAGAAGAACTTTTTCTTTAGATTGTTTTCTTCCGTCTTGAGACAGCCCAAACTGATGAATTAAAGCCAATTGGTACTGCGAAGAAGTCATCCCTGCATTCGATGACTTCTCAAGCAAATCGGCAGCCTTTTTCCGATCGATATTATAAGGCTTATCCTCTCCACCCTTCACCATGCCCGACAAATATAGTAACGCAAGCTTGTGTTGTGCATCTTGGTCGTCCTGTTTTACCAATTTTTGTAAGCCTACCGATGCCTTCGCCAACCATTCAAACCCCTTCCTATCATTCTCGCTGTTGGATTCCACTCCTTGCCCCATCATCAGCTGCACCGCGATACGGTACTGCCCCTTGGCATTACCTTGCCTAGCTGAAGCTTCTGCCCAAACAGCCGCCAGCTTTAAATCCTGATTGCCATCAATCCCCCAAAAGAGCGCCTCAGCCAATTGGTACTGCGCTTCGGCATCACCTGATGCAGCTTGTCTTTCCAGAGAGATTCGGTTGGCGCCCTCCAGCGACAAGGGCAAAATTAAGAAAACCAGAAACCGACACGTCAGGGTCATTCTACTAATTGTTGTTGCTTGGCCTGTAAACATTGATTTCTCTCTTCAGCTTTTGAAGCTTGAGATTGAGACGGGCAGTATATTGCTGGTATGAGAGCTCCCCCTTGATCAACTCTCGAACGCGCGGGTCATTCAGGTTAGGTTTCTCCTGCTCACCTCTCTCTGTCACAAACATCACGTGGTAGGTTTCACCGGATGGATGAACGTCCGCTTTCCCGGCTTTGATCCCATACAAGGTTGCCGTCACCTCAGCATCGATGTGCCAGGTATCGTTATATTTCTCATCAAAATAAACCTTTGCCTCTAGTCCCCCTTCAACCACCTTACGATCCTTGGCAAGTTTCCTGAAATCATCAGCTGATTTAATGCTGTCAACCAGTGCCTTGACTTTTGCAGCATTAATTCCCTCCTCACTCGCTGGAATCTGTAAGGCCAGAAAGACAGCGTATGAGCCTCTGCCCAATTGCTTCAAGCCTGTCTCGGAAAATTCACTGATAGCACGGGGCGAAACTTGGACTGATTCGCGAATGGGATCCAGTGCAGAAGCCAACAACGCCTTATCTATCAATTGCCTCTCGAACTGCTCAAGGGTAATTCCGTCTTGTTGGAGTTCTCTCACCAAGTCACTCCGGCTTTGTTTCATTCTCCTCATATGGCGAGCCAGTAAATCTTCGCCCAAACCAGCCGGCACAACGAATCCTTTGCGTGAATAAACCTCCTGAATTAACAAGGCGTCATTAACCAGCTCGCCCAAAATCAAATCAGCCGTATTAAGTCGCCGTTGATCCCTAGCCACATCACGGTATTCAACAAGATCCTGCATGGTGATCACTCGTGTTCCTCCGACCACGGCCAGCACCCGGTTCACTACCACAGACCCTCCTCCTTCTTGTGCCCATAAGTTCACAGAACCCAAAACCACTAGCACCACCCACGCAATTCCTTTCATAAGCGACATGCTTGGCCAGCTAGTGATGCATGTCAAGACTGGCTCATCCACTGAAAACGTCATTTATAAAATCTAAATCCACTTCGAGAACAATTGGCCTTTCACATTTTCCTCCACCTATTTTAAATATCTCCGACTGCCTACGTCGATAGGCAACACCACAAACTTCCTTCCTGCGTCGCAGCAGTATTTTCCCTTCTCACCATTAATGTGATCCCACACCTACATGAGATTAGCGCATACGGCAAAGACGGCTCTTGAGAGAACATCTCAAACCATGGTAAGCTTGGCGCAATAACGAGCACCGCATAGTATTGAGCTGTTTTGATCATGCGTAAATGTTTCCGACTGGTGAGTTTTTCGCCAAATCCCAAATTGGACATTATCATCCCTACCCATTATCCTCAACGGCCATGAACCAGATCGATCTTTCCGGCCGAAATGCGATCATCACAGGTGGCGCACGCGGGATTGGCTATGCCATTGCGCGGCGGCTGCTACAATCCGGTGCCAGCGTATGCCTTTGGGATGTGAACGCCAAAGCGCTAGGTGAGACTAAAGCCGCATTGATCGAGCACGGCACGGTGAAAACACAAACTGTGGAACTCACCGATGCTGATGCGGTGGATGCCGCAACCAAGGCAACCCTCGCCGCACTGGGACACATTGATATCCTCTGCAACAACGCCGGCATCGCTGGCGGCAATTATAAAACATGGGAATATCCAGTGGAGGAATTTCGTCGCGTCATAGACGTGGATCTAAACGGGGTGTTCTTCTGCTGCCGCTCGGTGGTGCCGCACATGCGCGCGCGCGGTTGGGGGCGTATAATCAACACTTCTTCCATCGCCGGCAAGGAAGGTAACCCAAACGCCAGCGCCTACAGTGCTGCCAAAGCAGGAGTTATCAGTCTTACCAAAAGTCTTGGCAAGGAACTGGCTCAAGACGGCATCTTAGTAAACTGCTTCACGCCAGCCGTCATCCAAACCGACATCCTCGAGCAGATATCCCAGCAACACATTGATTACATGCTCAGTAAAATTCCCATGGGACGCTTCGGCGAGGTGGATGAGGCTGCCGCGCTGGTCGCCTGGTTGGCCAGTGAGGATTGCTCCTTTACCACGGGTGGCGTGTTTGATCTTTCCGGTGGTCGCGCAACCTATTAAGATATTTCTCGTGGATCGCTCAGAAGCCAGCAAAAAAATCAAGGAATGCTGCAAAACCATTGCCTTGGAGATGATGGAACTCAATCCCGCCATTGCATCACTGGCCGATTTGGAAACGCAGGAGGCGTTATTCGAGGCAGGCCACGAGCTCACCAAGCAACTGGAAGTCATCAAGAAACGCGTCATCAAGCTCGAACGGCACGATGGGGCGCGTGAGAACTCTACAGGGCTGTAATTAACGACTGGCGAAGGACCATCCGTGGCACGATATGGCCGACTGATTCTGGTTCATTGGAGCAAGACAGCTGACCCAGTTTAATATGATCGTGACCTGCCAGATCGCATGGCTTACCAACCTAGCACATGCGCGAAAATGAGCGGAGCAACAATTGTGGCGTCGCTTTCGATTACATATTTTGGTGTATCAACCTCCAGTTTTCCCCAGGTGATTTTCTCGTTAGGCACAGCTCCGGAGTAGCTACCATAGCTAGTGGTGGAATCACTAATCTGGCAAAAGTATGCCCACTTTTTAACCTTCGCTCGCTTCACATCCTGCTCGAGCAACGGCACCACGCAGATGGGAAAGTCGCCGGCAATACCGCCGCCAATCTGGAAAAACCCCAGAGGCATGTTGATAGTGGTGGCCTCGTACCAGCGTGCCAGTTCGATCATGTACTCAATGCCACTCTTAATTGTGCCCGCGCTGCTCATTTTGCCGAGAATAATTTCCCCTACAAACATGTTGCCCAGCGTACTGTCCTCCCAGCCAGGAACAAAAAGCGGGAGATTTTTCTGCGCTGCGGCAACCATCCAACTATGTTTGGGATCAATCTCATAATGCTCTTCAAGCTCGCCACTCAACAGTAAAGCATACATATGCTCGTGCGGAAATTTTCGTTCACCAGCTTGCTCGGCAGCCCTCCATCGCGGAAGTATCTTGTTCTCTAATTTTCGCATAGCTTCTTCCTCGGGGATGCAGGTATCGGTCACGCGATTGAGCTGGCGGTCGAGCAGGGCCTGTTCATCACGCGGCGAAAGGTCTCGGTAATTCGGCACGCGCTCGTATTGATTATGCGCGACAAGATTGTAGAGATCTTCCTCGAGATTAGCGCCAGTGCAACATATACCGTGCACTTTTTCTTGGCGAATCATCTCGGCTAATGAGAGACCCAACTCGGCTGTACTCATGGCACCGGCCATGGTCACAAACATCCGGCCCCCACCATCGAGCAGTTTCACGTAGCCTTCCGCCGCATCCACCAGTGTTGCCGCGTTGAAATGGCGGTAATGCTGCTGGATGAACTGGCTGATGGGGCCATTCATGTTGCTTTGTCAAAAAACCTTGCGTGCAGCACGCGCGTGGCTTCCTCTCCTTTTTTTCCCTCAACCACTACAGAGATTTTTATCTCGCTCGTCGAGATCATCTCAATATTGATGCCATGCTCGCCCAACGTCTCGAACACATTCGCCGCCACGCCTGAGTGCGTGCGCATGCCCACGCCCACCACGGACACCTTTGCAATGTCTTCATCGGCAATGACTTCCACAAACTTCACTTTCGTCTGCAGCTCGTCGATAACCTTCTGCGCCTTTGCAAGCTCAGATTTATCTACGGTGAATGATAGGTCCGTTGCCGGTGTCGCCGTTCCGTGGCTGATATTCTGCACAATCATGTCGATACTGATCGAAGCACCAGCCAGCGTGCTGAATACTCGCGCTGCCATACCCGGCTGGTCGGGCACGCCCACCAAAGTCACCTTTGCCTGATTCTTGTCCAACGCCACACCGCGGACAACCACGGCTTCCATACTATCTGATTCTTGTGTCACAATGGTTCCTAGATTATTATTTAAACTTGAGCGCACTTCAAACTTCACACCAAATTTTTTAGCAAACTCCACCGAGCGACTCTGCATCACCTTCGCCCCGGTCGCAGCCAACTCGAGCATCTCGTCATACGAAATCTCATTTATTTTGCGTGCATCCTGCACGACTCTCGGGTCGGAGGTATACACGCCATCAACGTCAGTATATATCTGACAAAGATCTGCTTTTAAGGCCGACGCCAGCGCAATAGCTGTCAAATCCGATCCACCGCGCCCCAGCGTGGTAATCCAGCCATCCGGCGTTTGCCCTTGAAATCCGGCCACAATCACCACATTCCCCTCATCAAGCATCGCGTGCACCTGTTTAGGTGTGATGTTCTGGATTTTTGCCTTTGAGTGCATGCCATCAGTCACAATGCCAGCCTGTGCACCCGTCAACGAAACCGCTGGCAAATCCAGCGAATGCAGCGCCATGGCCAACAGCGCGATGGTCGTCTGCTCCCCCGTGGCCAACAACATATCCATCTCTCGCTCACTGGGCAACGGGTTGATCTCACTCGCAAGACGGATGAGGTTATCCGTCACACCACCCATCGCCGAAACCACCACCACCACTTGGTCACCATGCAAGCGATATTTCCCCACACGACTCGCTACATTCTTGATGCGATCGGTATCGAGGACGGATGTGCCACCGAATTTTTGGACAATTAACGCCATCTTCTACAATCCGATCACAGCCTTAACTGCATCCAATTCCGCCGGCACCGACTCCGGTTCAACGCCGGCATTGGCCACGGCGTTTTCCGGATCCTTCAACCCATGGCCGGTCATGGTGGCCACCACGAGGCTCCCTTCCGGAAGGTCTCCAGCCTGATGTACCTTGATGATACCCGCCAAGGCCGTGGCTGACGCCGGTTCAACAAGGATTCCTTCCTTTGACGCGATAAGTTTGTGGGCAGCCAGAATCTCCTCATCAGTCACCTTATCAATTACGCCACCGGAAAATTGCAGGGCCGCTTTGGCCGACTGCCAGCTAGCGGGATTGCCAATACGAATGGCACTGGCAACAGTTTGCGGGTTGTCCACGATTGCATCATCTACAATCGGCGCAGCGCCACTAGCTTGAAAACCCATCATGCGCGGCAGCGTATCACTCTGATCGGCCTCCTGATATTCCCGGTAACCCTTCCAGTAAGCGGTGATATTGCCGGCATTACCAACCGGCAGAAAATGCATATCCGGGGCATCCCCCAAAGCATCGCATATTTCGAAGGCAGCTGTTTTCTGACCCTCGATCCGCAAGGGATTGATGCTGTTCACCACCTCGACGACACCTTTCTCACCGAGTTGGCGGACAATCTCAAGGGCATGGTCAAAATTGCCCTGCACTTGCAACGTCTGTGCACCATACATCAGTGCCTGCGCAAGCTTGCCTAGGGCGATACTACCCTCAGGAATCAGCACCACACTCTTGAGCTTCGCGCGCGCGGCATAAGCGGCCGCAGAGGCACTGGTGTTACCCGTGCTGGCGCACACAACAATTTGCGCACCACTCTCCTTGGCCTTGGAAACCGCCAGCGTCATGCCACGATCCTTGAATGAGCAGGTGGGATTAAGCCCCTCGTACTTTAGGTACAATTCAAACTGCCCGTTAATGGCCTCCACAAAGTTTGGCACGCGCATGAGCGGGGTATTGCCCTCCAGCAGAGAAATTACCGGAGTGGCCTCCCCAACCGGCAGGTAGGATCGATATTGACGAATCACGCCTCGCCATCGGCCTGCATCATGGTGTCCGGTGCTCATTCAAAATTCTCGACGCGAATCATCACTGGCTTGGCCTTTACTGCTGCCAGTTTACTGATCCCCTTTAGCGCACGCGTCATTGCGCCATTCCTGGCGTAGTGCAGCATTAAAATCAGTGGTACACTTTTGCCCTCGTGCCCTTCAGGCTGAATCACCGATGAAATACCGATCTTGCTCTTCGCCAAGATTGTCGACACCTTTGCCAGCACGCCTGGCCGGTCGAGCACAGTCAACCGCAGATAATAGCAGCTGGTCACCTCATCAATCGACTGCACCACGCCATTGGTTTCATGTGAGTTGAAAGCCTTCATACGCTCGGTGGTGCCATGTGCCAAATCCAAAACGGCTTCACCGATATCACTCAGCACCGCGCTGGCCGTAGTATCCTGCCCCGCACCTTGCCCATAATAAAGTGTATCACCCACCACATCACCCCTCACCAGAATGCCATTATATACATCACTCACATTGGCGAGCACATGATCATTAGGGATAAGGGCGGGAAACATTGTCACCTGCACTGAACCCGTCTGCGAGGCTTTCACAATGCCCAGTAACTTAATGGCGTGGCCAAGCTTAGCGGCAAATTCCAAATCCAGCGGTGCCACCTGACGAATGCCCTCGGTGTAAACCTTCTGCGGCTTCACCCAAAATCCATGCGCGAGTGAAGCGAGAATACCGGCTTTGTGCGCTGCATCATGACCATCCACATCAAGGCTCGGATCAGCTTCAGCATAACCCTGTTGTTGGGCGAGCTTCACCGCGGCGGAAAAATCCATCCCATCGTTCATTTTGGTGAGGATAAAATTACAGGTCCCATTGAGGATGCCGTATAGATGGGTAACGCGGTTTCCAACCAACGCCTCGCGAATCACTTTAATGATCGGAACCCCACCCGCCACGCTGGCTTCGTAATATAGATTGGCGCCGAACTTTTCAGCTGCGGTAAACAGTTTCTCCCCATGAAAAGCCAAAAGCGCCTTGTTTGCGGTCACCACAGGTTTTCCGGCGCGCAGTACCGCCAATACCACCTCTTTGGCAATCGTCGTCCCTCCGATAAGTTCCACCACCAAATCAACCTTGGGATCATTAACCACACTCTTCCAATCGGCAGTCAAAGCCCCTTTAGCCACCTTGAAATCACGCTTTTTCTTCAGGCTACGAACAGCCACCCGCTCCACACGCAGGCGCACCCCAAGCCGCGATGCCATTAGGGCACCGTTACGGCGTAAGGCCTTCAAAACACCCCCACCCACGGTACCGGCACCAATCAGGCCAATATTGACAGTACGCATCATAAAAAGGGGCGGGACTATGGCGATAAAATCCTAACTACTCAAGATTTTTGCCCTTTTGCTAAGACTCTCCCGCCCGCATACTCCCGCCGTCATGCCTTGGTACCGAAAACTGCACTGGCAAATCATCATCGGCATGGTAGCGGGATTGGTGTTTGGCATCGTCGGCGCCAAGCAAGATGCTGAAACTTCGCGGGTAGTATCACCCGAGGCCATTTCTCAAAAACAGAACTTGGTGGTCTTCACCCTCAAGGGCCATCAGTTTCAAGAAGGGCAACCCATCGCGTTCTCCGCCGAAAAAGATCACAACCAGACCATCCCACAAGGACTGAAATCCAGCACCACCTATGAGATCACGCTCAAAGACGGCAACAACACCTTTGGCGCGGATCAATTTGCCATCAAAAATATTTCGCTGAAACAACCCTCCGGGAATCCATTCAAGCTGCGCTCAGTCAGTTGGGGGCAGTTCACCAGCGACTGGATCAGCCCCTTTGGCCAAATTTTCCTCAACCTCCTCAAGCTCATCGCCATGCCACTGGTGCTCACCTCGTTGATCTGCGGAGTAGCCTCACTCACGGATTTCAAAAAACTCTCACGCTTGGGCGGCAAGACCATTGGCCTCTACCTCGCCACCACCACCGTGGCCGTCACCATCGGCCTGCTCGTGGTCAACACAATCAATCCCGGCGACAAATTGCCCGACTCCATGAAAGCGGATTTGAAAGAGGCAATTGAAGCTGACAAAAACGCAACCGCCAGCGAAGCGTGGACAGCCACTGACAAAAGTCTAGACAAGCATAGCAAACAAGCCGCCAAGACCCAAAAGGCCGGCCCCCTGCAACCGGTCGTGGACATGGTGCCCGGGAATTTTTTTGGCTCCGCCAGCAACAACAGCAACATGCTGCAAATCGTTTTCGTGAGTCTGCTTCTGGGCATCGCGCTCGTGCAGGTGAACGAGGATAAACGCCGACCCGTGCTGAATCTCTTCAGCGGCTTTCAGGAAGTGGTCATCAAAGTGGTGTTCATCATCATGATGTTTGCGCCCATCGGCGTGTTTGCGCTCATTGCCAACACCATCACTTCGCTGGCCAAGGATGACCCGCAGCAAATCCTCTCACTACTCGGCTCGCTCGGCTGGTATTGCGTGGCGGTGGTAATCGGGCTGCTCATCCATGGTGCCGTGGTGTACCTCGGCCTGCTCAAGCTGTTCACCAAACTATCCATCAAGCAATTCTTCAAGGGCATCGGCCAAGCGCAATTGCTCGCCTTCTCCACCAGCAGCAGCGGCGCCACGCTGCCCGTCACCATGAAATGTGCGGAGGAAAATCTCGGTGTGTCCAAGGAAGTTTCCTCTTTCGTGCTGCCGCTTGGTGCCACCATCAATATGGACGGCACCGCCCTCTACCAAGCCGTCGCCGCCGTCTTCATCGCGCAGGCCAGCGGCTTCGACCTCACCCTCACACAGCAGGTCACCATCGTGCTCACCGCCGTGCTCGCCTCCATCGGCACCGCCGCCGTGCCCGGCGCGGGCATCGTGATGCTCATCATCATCCTCCAAGCCATCAACGTCCCCGAAGCCGGCATCGCGCTCATCTTCGGCGTGGACCGCATTCTTGACATGTGCCGCACCACCGTTAACATCACGGGAGATTCCGCCGTGGCCTCGATCATCGCGGCGTCGGAGAATCAACTGGATTCCCCGTCCAGCTGATTTGCTTTTCCAACTGATATGGCTGGTTTGCAATCCATTACCGGAGGCTTGGGTAGTTACCAGGCCTTCCGCATGATGCCCTACCGTACCCTGCGCTTCCCCGGCAGCAGCGATGCGCAGGCCATGCCCGCCGCCATGGATCAGCGATACGGCTATCGTCAATCCAACGTTGTGATCCCGCAGTTTAATACCCACAACGCCGAGCTCGGTCTGCGACCTTTCATTGACCGCGGCAATCCCATACTGACCTACGTGATGCATCAGGCCAACAGGGGAATAGGCCCCTTCAAGCCCGGGTTGGACATCTACGTTTAGACAAGCTCTGGCAAACCGCCTTGACTGCACTCCGCTCGCGCCTATTATCGCGACCCGTTTCACGCGATAGATCATGACGACCATTATTGATATCCAAGCCCGCGAAATCCTTGACTCACGCGGCAATCCCACCGTGGAAGCGGATGTGATTCTCGACAGCGGCGCAATGGGCCGTGCCGCTGTACCCAGCGGCGCCAGCACTGGCGAGCACGAGGCCATTGAACTGCGCGATGGCGCCAAGAAACGATACGTCGGCAAAGGCGTGCAAAAGGCCGTCAATAATGTTGAGGCTAAGATCATGCCTGAACTGCTGGGCCTCGACGCCACCGATCAGCTGCGAGTAGACCAAGCCATGCTCAACCTTGACGGCACACCCAACAAGGCCAAGCTTGGTGCCAACGCCATCCTCGCTGTGTCCCTCGCAAACGCCAAGGCCGCCGCCAATGCCCTCGGCCAGCCACTATACAAGTATATTGGCGGCCCGAACGCCAAGGTACTGCCCGTGCCCATGGCTAATGTCATCAATGGCGGAGCCCACAGTGATGCACCCATCGATTTTCAAGAGTTCATGATCGTGCCCAAAGGCCTGTCAACTTTCAGTGAAGGTTTGCGTGCAATCACGGAAATCTTCCACGCACTTAAGGGTGTGCTCAAAAAACGTGGCCTATCCACCGCCGTAGGTGATGAGGGCGGCTTTGCCCCAGCACTCAAGGGCACCGAGGACGCTCTCGAAAGCATCCTCGCCGCCATCAAGACCGCTGGTTACAAGGCAGGCAAGGAAATCTTCCTCGCCCTCGATGTAGCCAGCAGTGAATTCTACGACGCCAAGAAGAAACGCTACATCTTTAAGAAAAGCACCGGCGAGAAACTAACGGCTGACGCCATGGTGGATTTCTACGTCAAGCTCACCAAGAAATACCCGATTATCAGCATTGAAGATGGCTGCGATGAAAACGACTGGAAGGGCTGGAAGAAACTCACCGATAAAATTGGTGGGCGCGTGCAGCTGGTGGGCGATGACCTCTTTGTCACCAACGTCAAGTTTCTGCAAAAGGGCATCGACAGCGCCACGGCCAATTCCATCCTCGTAAAGGTAAACCAAATCGGTTCACTGACCGAGACCTTGGACGCCGTTGAGCTAGCCCACTCGAACAACTATACTGCCGTACTTAGCCACCGTTCCGGCGAGACTGAAGATGCCACCATCGCTGATCTGGCTGTGGCCACCAACTGCGGCCAGATCAAAACCGGATCACTCAGCCGCAGCGACCGTACCGCCAAATACAACCAGTTGCTTCGGATTGAGCAGGAACTGGGCGATGGAGCAATTTACGGCGGAAAACTCTAGAACAAACTGGCTCCAGAGGTAGGACTCGTGCCTATCGAACCGACCCTCAAAATATTTTCTCTACTATTGGAACTCAGAGAATTGAAAATTCTCATTTCAGCTCCAAGAGTTCCTTTACGTTCCAAGGTAGAACACGATCCTTATGAGGGGCACGGACGCGCTTAACGTCTTGCTCTTCCACCTGGCTTTTTCCGCCCCAAGCGGTTCGAATATAGCTCAGCACATCGGCAATCTGCTGGTCTTTCAGGGCTGGGCCAAAACCCGGCATCACCTCCGGATGACGATAACGGCTGCCGCTAACCTCGATTGGCCCCTGCACGCCGTGCAGCACAATACGGATCAGGCGTTCGGTTGAGCCGGTTACCCAATCCGAATTGGCAAGGGGCGGGGCCAGGTTGTCTGCTCCCTTGCCATCTGCCAGATGACAGGTGATGCACAGCGTGTTATAGACCTCAACCCCGCGCTTAACCGACTCGCCATGATCGCCCTTGGGCATTTTCTTTATCTTCGGTGGACCGCCTGATTTGGCCATGATCTCGCCTTTCAAGCGCTTGACCATTTGCTCACTAAGCTTGGACACCTGCTCAAGTTTGCTTTTGCCCAAGGCCTGCACCGCGGCGATTGCCTTGTCCTGATCGGTCGTCGCGCGCATGCGACCGGAAACCACCAGTGCGGTCATCTGCACTTTATTGTGCTCGTCTTTCAGGCCTGTCTCAATGGCAGCCAAATTCAATGCGTTCATGCCTTCCAATGTCCATAAGGCGTGAATTCGCCCCAGATGATTTCCTGCAGACCCCACAGCCTTTTTCAGAAGAGGCACAGACTTGGGGTCGTTGCGCTGCACCAAAAGACGCTGGGCTGTATCCCGCCACCAGCCATTGGGGTGTGACAATGTCTTGACCAGTTCGGTGTTTGAGGCGGACAAAAGTCGCGGCTGGGTCTTGTTACGCCCCTTGGCCGAATGGACGATGCGGTAGATTCGGCCCATGCCCACGGGTACCTCCAGTTTACGCTCAAGGATGTAGGGTTTGAGATAAAAACTGGTGACGTAGACCTTGTGTTGCAGGATACCCCGATAGAGGTCGACAATATAAATACAGCCATCGGGCCCACTATAAACACTGACCGGCCTGAACCGTTCATCCGTAGAACAAAGGAACTCGCGTTTCTGGAAGTTCTCATCAGGGAAAAGTTTGTGCTCTGCTGTGCCCAAGCCTTTGTCAGTTTCCTTGAACAAGTGACTGGTGACGGCATTGGCCGCCGGTTCGGGAATAAAGGCAGCACCGGCGTATTCTTCAGGATACCGGTCAGCCCGGTATACGCCCGGCCCGGAGATCGCAGTGATCCGTGCCAGGCGCCCATCCTTGCGCAGCATCTCAGGTTTATAGCCCCGGTTAATCCCGGGATTCGGCCGGATGGAATTGATGTCACTCGTGCGGACAGCTGCATTGGCGAAGCCCTTGGGGTTGTGGTACATGTCCCAGTCACTATTCAAATACCGGGAGTTGCTTGTGGTATACAGTCGCCCGTAGTCGTCCTGGCAAATCCCCCACTGCCCGCGAAACCGCGCGGTGCTGGTAATCATTTTGCCATCACGAAACATGAAGCGCTTGTTGCTCTTGGCATTGTACATCCAGTTATCCAGGCACGGGACCAGGCCGTTGTCGGTGTGCTCTACCGGTCCCTGCCTTGCAAAACTCGCGACCTTGGTCTTCTTGTCACATTTGAGATCACCATCGGTGTCCTGACAGAACCAGATATTTGGAGGCTCGGCGACCAAGACCCCCCCCTGAACCATAGCAATGGCACGGGGCATGATTAGGCCATCAAGGTAATCGGTCTTCTTGTCAGCACGGCCATCGTTATTTGTATCCTCAAGCACAATCACCTTGCCCACCTTCAGGGAGGTCTCGCCTGTACCGGAGACATCGGGCATATACCCGCGCATTTCAACCACCCATGCACGACCGTTGCCATCCCAAGCCATGCACACCGGGTCAACCACCATGGGTTCGGCGGCAAAGAGTTCCAGCTTGAAGCCCGGGGCGATTCTAAAGGTGGATAGCGCCTTATCCGCAGGGACCGGGGCTGATGAACCCAGTTCCCACTGCCGCCACTTGGGCGGGGTTGTGGTTGTGTCGCCCTTCTTCTTGTCTGCTGCAAATACAGCAGGTAGCAGGGCAAACAAGATCAACAGGGTTGGTAATCCAGATTTCATTTACTCAAAAGTTGCGGTGGCAATCCATACCTACCGAACGGGCCCCCAGATCTTTTCCATAATCTTGTACATGCGTGGATCGTGTTCTTTTAGTTCCCCGCGTACGAAGGGGTAAAAATCGTTTACGCCCAGATAGGCCTCGGTGCTTTCGGCAAAATACTCCTTATGGTTACTTAAACCGTAATGGCGCACAGTGCGGCCGGTATAGAGCATCACCTTCTCATAAATGCCTGCCTTCTTGGCAGCGTTGTAGGCCTCAATGATTTCCCTGTTGTTAAAGCTAAGCATTTGGTCATGATAAGCATGGGCCAACTCATGCATTATTACATATGGATGCTTGGCCCACATCCCCCGGTCATACAAAGCCCGGGCACGAGGAATATGCACATGTTTCACCAACGCCGGATCATGCCGATTGGCTCGCAACCAACTCGTACTAGGGTGATATTGCATGCTTCCCAGTCGCTTATTATTGAGCTCCAGCCGAATCGGCAGCTTCTGCAATTCCTTCACCTTCGCCTCGGGCAAAATGTACTTCACCCGCTGCAAATGGTTCGCCAGCGCCTTGAACGCCTGGTCCGCCACGGCCTTGTTCTCCGGCTTCAATAGATCCGGTCCCACGGCAATGGTCCAGCCCTCGACGTCCTTCTTGATGGGCTTATGGAATTTCCCTTTGTCCTGCGCAGCCAAAAGCCCTAGACCAAGGTTGCAACCGATTAGGAGAGTAATGATCTTTTTCATAGGATAAATACGGAGAGAGAATTGACTCCAGCAGCGAATAATTCAAGGCACGACTATTTTACCAGACCACTTTCCATTTGGCCAACGAGCTAAGCTTATTCCATCCGGGCTCGAACTTTACACCGAAACCGGGGCATTGGAGTGAATCACAACGAACCTT
>CAZTTU010000008.1:0-34978 GCA_964616045.1 uncultured Verrucomicrobiota bacterium
CGAACAGGCCGGCCAGATCCGGGAATGGGAAGGCTCAAAACAACCGCGCGGCTACACCCCTTTTGTCCGCGCATGCATTGAAGCCTGCGCCAACGACAAGGCACCACCCATCAATAATGCCGACTCCCTGCGAGCCATAAAGGTGGTCTACTCCATCTACAAGGCCGCTTCCACCGGCTGCGTGGTGCGTATTGCTCAATAGAAACAGGCAGGGCCGGCAAGCATTTATCTGCTTGAAGCCCCCGCCTCAGGAAGGTCTATTTGATTTCAGACTACACCAATATGAGAGTCAATCCTGTCATGATCATGCAATGAAAAAGCGCGTTACCACTTTTTACCTTGAAATGAGGCAACGGCGACAACTCCGCCGTAAACGCCTGCCTTCGGGTGGAGATGTTCGAGTTATAAAGTCTCGTGAGCCTAGTCCCACGTTAAACCAACATTTCTTTAGGACGGTTGGGCTTCCCTGGCAGTGGTTTAGTCGTCTTGACTGGACTCATACGGATTGGAAGGTTTACGTGGAAAACCCGAGTCTGCACACCTACCTAGGATATCTGAATGGCACCCCTTTTGGCTATTATGAACTGCAGAGACACCCCGAGGAGAACAGCGTCGAGATTGTCTTCTTTGGCCTCCTTAACGAATTTACCGGGCGCGGTTTGGGCGGTTATCTACTGACACGTGCCACGATCCATGCTTGGGAACTTAAATGCAGCTGCGTGTGGTTGCATACCTGTACGCTGGATCACCCGAACGCATTGACTAACTACAAATCTCGAGGCTTCATTGAATACAAGCGAGAAACCAAGGTTGAGAAAATCCCAAGCAAGAAAGATCCAGCTTGGCTTACTCCGGATTTCTTGGAAAGCTACCGTCGGTTTACTCGGAAGTAAGCTTCCCACAGCTCCCCGATATTCTTTTGTGTGGAGCTTCATGATTGGAGGGCTCAAATACGTTACAGTGTCAATTTCAGGCCTTTGCTAACCTAGGGTTATCAGAAACTGACACGGAAGATTACCGAGCAATACTTTTTCACAGATTGGCTCGCTCAACAATCCCAAATCGGAAGGCCTATAAAGTAGTTATCCTGAAAAGATTGCCCGCTGGCCCACAATCGCGCAATCTGTCGTCCCTGTTCCCATGCGACACCTACCTATCAAGAACAAACTGTTTATCCAAAACCGAAAACGCATCATTGACTTGATGGAACCCAAAGCGTTGGCGGCGGTGAATGCCAATGATGTGTTGCCTGCCAATGCCGATGGCACATTGAGGATGCATCCGAACGCCGATCTATTTTTCCTGAGTGGCATTGAGCAGGAAGAGAGTATCCTGCTGCTGTTTCCTGATGCGGCCGAGGCGAAAAATCGTGAGATCCTTTTTATACGTCAGCCCAGTGAGCACCTGCAGATCTGGGAGGGTTACAAGCATAGCAAGGAGGACGCGCGCAAGATTTCGGGCGTCAAGAATATACAGTGGCTCTCAGATTTCCCGGTGATCTTTCGTGCGCTGATGTGTGAGGCACAGTCTATTTACATCAACAGCAATGAATACAAACGCGCCAACGTAGAGGTGCAGACGCGTGATGTGCGGTTTATTCGTCAGTGCCAAGTGGACTTTCCGCTGCACACCTATCATCGTCTTGCTCCGCTGCTGCACCAATTGCGTGTGGTGAAGACGGATCTGGAGCTTGAATTGCTCAAGGAGGCGGTGGACATCACGGGCAAGGGGTTTCGGCGAACGCTACGTTTTGTTAGGCCCGGCGTGACGGAGTATGAAGTGGAGGCCGAGTTGGCGCGGGAATTTATCAAGCGGCGTGGCAAATTTGCCTATACCCCCATCATTGCCGCCGGAAAAAACAACTGCGTGCTACATTATGAGCAAAACGATCAAATTTGCAAAAAAGGTCAGCTGTTACTAATGGATGTGGCCTCCAGCTACGCCAATTACAACGCGGATCTTACGCGTACCATTCCGGTGAGTGGCAAATTTTCGCGCCGACAAAAGACAGTGTACCACGCCGTGTTGCGCGTGTTGCGCGCAAGCATCGAGGGAGCTACCGTAGGCAAGTTGCACAAGGACTGGACGGAAGAGGCACAGGGCCACATGAACGAGGAACTGCTCAAGCTTGGCCTCTTAAGGAAGAGCCAAATCAAGAAGCAGGCTCGGGACAACCCCGCCTGCCGAAAATATTTCATGCACGGCCTTGGCCATCCGCTTGGTCTTGATGTGCACGACGTGGGTGATAACCATGCGCCTTTTGAGCCCGGTACAGTCCTCACTGTTGAGCCTGGCATTTACCTTCCAAAGGAGGGTTTTGGTGTGCGATTGGAGGATGACATCGTCGTCACCGAGGAGGGCCCCATCAATCTGATGGCCAAGATTCCGATCGAGCCCGGCGAAATTGAATCTATCATGGATCGCAGAAAAACTTAAAGTTTACTGCGACTACATTCTGGTGTCGGTCGATTGAGTCCTCGGGAGTTGGAGGTTTTCACTCTCATTGGTGGTGGGCTGAGTACGCGTGAGGTTGCTGAGAAACTTGGCGTGAGTGCCTATGCGATTCAAACCCACCGAAATCATATCAAGGAAAAACTGAATTTGCCCAATGCTGCTGCGATCATATACTGGGCCATCCAGTGGGTACACGGCGAGTCGTAGGGTTTACAAACTGAACGGTTCGGCGTAGAGTGCAACGGTAGCAGGCATGAAGGCGCCGCAACATCCATTACCGATTTCCGTCAGCCGCCGTACGGCCATCCAAGCCGGTAGCATTGGCTTGTTGGGGTTGGGCATGAACCATTTGCCACCCTTGCAGGCGGCCCTGTCGCTGGACGGAAAATATCCACGAGCCCAGCGCGCCAAGTCGGTCATCTACATTTTCCTTTCCGGTGGCTTGGCGCAGCACGAAAGCTTTGATCTCAAGCCGAACGCACCCAAGGAAGTGCGTGGTGAGTTTAATCCTATCCCGACAAAGACGCCGGGCATCCAGATTTGCGAACACTTGCCGGAGTTAGCCAAGCGCAGTGAGAAATGGGCGCTGTGCCGCTCAATGACACATCCATACATTGAACACAGCGACGGCCACATGGTTATGCTCACAGGTCGCACACTGTTGCCGCCGGGTTATGATCGTAACAAGCCCAAGCCCACGGATTGGCCGTCTCTTGCAGCAATGGCGAATGACCGCCTGACACCGCGCAATAATCTGCCCCCGACCATTGTGTTGCCTGACAAGATCGTACACCGTACTGGCCGGACTATTCCTGGGCAGTTTGCCGGGCAAATGGGTTCCCTGCGTGACCCGTGGTTTCTGGAGACCGCGCCGTATCACCCGGATCATTACGGGGCATTCCCTGATTATCTTTTTCATCATGCCAAGGGCGGACAGAAGGATGTGAACCTGAAATTTCAGGCACCCAACCTATCCTTGCCGCAAGGTATGGGTAAGGAACGTTTCATCAACCGGCAAAAGCTCTTCCGCAATCTTAATGCGCAGCGGGTGTTTCTGGAGAAGGCAGCCGAAGTGGAGCAGTTCGAACGTTATCGACAGATGGCGGTGGATCTGTTGGCTAAGGAAAAAACACGAAAGGCCTTTGACGTGATGAGCGCCGACGAAAAGCGACAGGAAAAATACGGAAAGAACTCCTTCGGGTGGAGCCTGTTGTCGGCGGCGCAACTGGTGGAAGCTGGTGTGAGTCTTGTGCAGGTAAACCTCGGCAACAACGAAACTTGGGACACTCATGGCAATGCGTTTCCCGACCTGAAAAATTATCTCTTCCCGCCTACCGACAAGGCGGTATCGGCATTGCTTGATGATTTGGAGGAACGCGGTTTACTCAAGGAAACGCTCATCGTGATGGGTAGCGAATTCGGGCGCACGCCGAAGATTTCTCTTCTGGAAAAGCACTACAAGAAGCCGGGCCGCGATCACTGGGGTGCAGTGCAAAGTATTTTGCTTGCGGGTGGAGGAGTGCAGGGTGGTCGGGTGATTGGATCTTCCGATAAGCTCGGGGGCTATCCGGCCAGCGATCCACAGAAGCCCGAGAACCTTGCTGCCACCATTTACGAAGCGCTTGGAATCCCACGCGACATGATGTGGCACGATTCTTCCGATCGACCGAGCAAGATTTACTATGGCGACCCCATCCCGGGACTTTTGGCATAACGCCGTTTTTCATTGGCGCCGGAGGAATTTCACGGCAACACTTGCGTGTGGCCACTGATCCGGATCGACTCAAGCGTTATCTTGTCTGTGACGCACCCGACAAGCAATGGGTGACCGATAAGCTGGTGACCCTCCTTTCCGGGGAAGCCATCATCCCTCCCTTCTCTGCAGCGGCCATCAAGCTGGGGCAGATTTCGCGTGATGAGAATTGTCAGATGGAGGATGTGGGTGAGGTGATCCAGATGGATCCCGGTTTGGCTTCAGATGTGATCAAGGTGGCGAGTTCGGTGGGCTTTGCTGCTCGTCGCATCTCAAGCATTGACCAGGCCATGATGCTCATTGGTATGGGCGAAATTCGCCGTATTGCCTTTGCAATGGGCGTCATGAAAAATTTTGAACACCTTAAATCACAGGTAGATTGGAGTACCTTCTGGTTACACAGCATCATGGTGGCGAGACTCACCGAGCGGGTGGCAGCGGCGTATCGTCCCCTTTGTGGATCGGAATATCTCGCCGGACTGCTGCACGATTGTGGCAAGCTTGTGCTGGAACATTATTTTCCAGAGGATTTTGATAGCATTATCATTCGCGCAACCGAGCGTGCCTGCGGTCATGTGCTGGTAGAGCGGGAATTTCTTGGCGTGTCGCACGCGCAAATCGGTGCGGGTGTTTGCGAATGCCTGCAGGCGCACCTTGAGGTAATTCGTGCGGTGTGGCATCACCACGATCCATTCGACACCTCTCTGGAGGGGCAACCGGATAACAGCAAGTTCCTCGCCGCGTGCGTGTCTGTGGCTGATGCGTTGACCAACTACAAACAGCTCAACATATTCGGTGCTCGAATCATGGACTACGAGCAACCTTTCGATGAACTGCCTGAATGGCAATTTCTTGCCCAGTATCAGATGAGTTATGGGCTGGATTTGGATCTGGATCTTGAATTGGAAAAGGCTAAAGAAGACCTTAAGTCCTTTGGGATGTGATCCTTTCTTTCTTCCAAGAATCCGGTAGCTTCCAGTAGCATCTCCCCCATGCCCGAGGCCGAACTCAACACCACCCAAAAAGTGCAGGCGATCAATTTTGATCACGACAAATATGGCACTTTTGCAGAGATCGGTGCGGGGCAGGAAGTGGCGCGGTGGTTTTTTCAGGTGGGAGGTGCGGCCGGCACGGTGGCCAAGAGCATGAGTGCCTATGACATGGCGGTGAGTGATGCCATCTACGGCGACGCCGAACGCTACGTAAGCCAAGATCGCCTGTTGCACATGCTCGATCACGAGTACGACCTACTCCATAAACGATTGTCGACTGATCGTGGTAATGAGACTCGTTTCTTTGTTTACGCGAATACTGTGGCCGCGCGGAGCTTCAGCCATCAGCAAGATGGTCAGGGTTGGATGGGAATCCGTTTTCAGGCCAGTCCGATGGCGCCGCCAAATGACATTATAATGCAGGTCCGGTTACTGGATGAGGATAACCTCAATCAGCAGGAAGCGGTGGGCATCCTTGGCGTGAATCTTGTGTACGGTGCGATGGAATATCCAGAGAATCCTCATCGTATACTTGAGGAGTTGTTGGACGGATTGGAGCCATGGCGAGCGGAGGTGGGAATGCTGCGTTTTTCCGGCCCGGACTTTGAAGCGGTTGACAACCGAATAATAGCGTTGGAACTAGTACAAAAAGGTCTAGCAAAGGCTACACTGTTCAATGCGGGCGGCCAAGTGGTGCATCCCGCGGAGGTGCTTTATCATAAACCGATAGTCGTAGAGCGAGGCAGTTTCCGACCGGTGATCCATACCACCCTGCACATGTTGCAAAGCGGCATGTCGCAGTTTGTGCAGGAGAGGACAGTGAATGGCGATGATGTGACCGTATTGTTCGAGATGACGCTCCAGAGTCTCACGGACAGTGGAGTGATTGACCATCAGGACTTTCTGGATCGTGTTGATATTCTCGGGACGGTTGGCGAGCAGCTTGGCGAGGATTACCACATTATGGTGTCCAACTACGCGGAATATTATCGACTTGCAGCGTATCTGTTTCGTTTTACCAAGGAGCCTATTGGGGTGGTGATGGGTATTCCTATCCTCCAGGAATTATTTGATGAAAAATACTATACCGAACTAGAAGGCGGTATTCTTGAGTCCTTTGGGCGGATGTTCAAAAACGATTTGCGGCTGTACGTGTACCCGTCGCAAGACCCCGACGGTAGTGTGATGACTGTGAAGAATCTTCGAGTGCAGGAGCATCTGCAGGCGCTTTATGAATACCTCGTGGGAAATGGATTCATCCGTCGAATTGATAATTATAGGGAGGAATATCTTTCCTTTCTTTCCAGCGTAGCACTCGCTAAAATTCGTGCCGGCGATCCGGAATGGGAGAGAATGGTGCCCGAACGTGTTGCAGTGATTATAAAGAAACGCGGACTGTTGGGGCTCAAGCTACTTGCCACTTGAATCGAGACCCTATAAAGAGGAACTGATATGTCTGAGCATTTTGATGATCCCAGTGCGAGCAAGGTGTTGGTGGTTGATGATGACGAGATCGTCTTGAACGCCTTTAAGGAACAACTGCCGCCGTTGGGATTTCATCCCACAGTCGTGAATAGCGCAACCTTGGCTAAGGAGCACTTGACCACAGAGGTTTTTGCAGTCGTGATTATCGACGGAAACTTGGGCGGTGAAGGCATGGGGTTGTTGGAACAGGCGCGTGAGGCTCAGCCCGATTGCACTCGCATCATGCTGGCCAGTGGAATCAGTGTGGAAGAATTGGCACGGGTGCTGGAGAGTGGCCTGATTTTCCGTTACCTCACAAAGCCATGGATGAGCAATGACCTGCATGTTGCGTTGGCCAATGCCACTGAGCGCTACCGGATGATAAAGGAGAATGAATCCCTGCAAAATCGCAATATGCAACTCTCCGAGCAAATGGCGACCGGGGGGGGGGGGGAAGAGGAGGGTAGTTCCAATGTTGGCGGCGAAGAGCTGGCTTTGAGCGCTATAAATCGCATGCTGTATACCTTCCATCCCAACCTTGGCAACACGGCTCTCCGTGCCGAAGCACTGTGCAAAACAGTGGCGGAGGTGATGGAACTGGACCCTGAAGACTCACGCACGTTGACGCTCGCGGCTCAGATGCACGATATTGGCCTTATGAATACCGAAGTGGGCGTGGTGCGACGTTGGATGCGCGACCCTGAAAAATGCACCGAAGAAGAGATGGAGGTAATCAAGCTGCATCCGGAAATCGCTTCTGAAATCCTGATAGCGCTGGATGAAGAAGCCTATGGCAGAGTGGCAAAAATAGTGAAGCATCACCACGAAAATTGGGATGGCACAGGCTACCCGGACAAGCTGAAAGGCCAGACAATCCCTAGACTGTCGCGCCTGCTGGCTCCGGTGATATTCTACTGCAACCAAAACGCGGCTGATGTGCAGCTTATCAAGTACATGGAAACGGAACTGGCCGATCATATGTTTGATCCAGATGCCGTGCGCGCGTTGGTAAAAGCGGTCCCAATGACACGCATGCCGCGTGGTGAACGCGAGATCCTGCTTATTGAGCTGAAGGCTGGAATGGAACTGGCTCGTCCTATATTCAACACCAATAACATGAAATTGCTGGATGCGGGGAAAAAGTTGGAGGATCGGCACATTAACAAAGTCCACACTATTAACCGTATGACACCCATAAATCCACTTTGTCTGGTGTATTGTTAAACACCAAATTGGCCTAAAATTGCTATTTTAGGTCGTTTTTCCAGTGCTTATAGTGCTGGTTGTTTTTTTCTAAAGTCTCTCCGTTCCCTGCCGATGTAGTAGGTGGAAGGCCTCGTGAAGCCGGGTAACTCACGGAGGGTGAAGCGCCTATAAAAATGCTTTGGCGGCAAGGATGCCGTGTAAACTAGACAAATGGAGTTGTCAAATGGTTATTAATACAAACATCGGTGCGGCACGCTCACAGCGTTTGCTTGCAGATTCCACTCAGAAACTAAACGGCGCTTTGGCTCGCTTGGCTTCTGGTTCTAAGATTGTTGAACCGCAGGACGACGCAGCTGGCTTGGCTGTGGCAACCAAGTTCAACGCTCAAATCAGTCGGAACAATGCTGTGCAGAACAACATTACCAGTGCTCTGTCCTATAGTCAGACTCAGGATGGCTTTTTACAGAAGGTCTCCAAGGCTCTGGATCGGATGAGTGAGCTAATGACTCTGTCAAGCGATGCCACCAAGTCCACGAACGACAAGACTAACTATAACACTGAGTTCACTGACTTGAAGAACTACATTAGTGATATTAGTCTCAAGGACTTCAACGGAGTGAGCTTGTTCGATGGCACAGCCATGGCCGTGACCAAGGACAGTGACGCCAACACGTGGAACCTGAACGCCAGTGACCTGAAGGATACAGACCTTGCTTCTGTGATCGCCTCTGGGTTTGTGGTGACCGGCACGTTGTCTACTCTGACCACAGCGGTTGAAAATGTTTCCACGCATCGTGCGAAGGTAGGTGCAAACATTCAGCGACTGCAGCTCACCAATGAGCAGGTCGGCATTCTGAATGAGAATCTCGCCGCTTCGGTGAGTCGCATCAGTGATGTGGACGTGGCTTCGGAGAGTACACGCTTCGCGAAATACAACATCCTTGTGCAGTCTGGCACGGCGATGCTCGCGCAAGCCAACCTTCTGCCGCAAAACGCCTTGCGTTTACTCTCGTAATCAAGAGAGAGACAGATAGAGAGGTACTTATACTCAACAACAAGCGGGCGGCCTTTGGCCGCCCGTTCTTTTTTATCCAACGAGTGATCTGAGTGCTATGGTCATCCGCTCGCTGACAGATGCCCAGGTCTCGCCATGCCTTTGCCGAAATAAGCGTGCGCTAGGATACCAAGGGCTGGTTTCCACTTCCCAACCCCAACGCCAGTCTGGCGCGAAGCTCAATAACACCCATACGGGTTTGCCCAATGCTCCAGCCAAGTGCGCTACTGCTGAATCCACACAAATTATCAGATCCAACTCTGCCATCATCGTCGCAGTAGCAGCGAAATCAGTAAATTGTTCGGAATTGTCATGGATGAGATCGATCCAATCTGAATTGGCAATTTGTGCGGCCTCCGGGCCCAGTTGTAGACTGTGCCAGCTCACTTCATTCACCGATGTCAGTGGAGCCAATTCGCTCAACAACACCGATCGACGATCCAATGGCTGATTGCCGGAACCCGCCCAAGCAAGTCCAATCTTTACTGTTTTTTTAGTATTCGTCTGCGGATAATTCCCAAGATAAGGCACCTTTTTAGGAAGCGTTTCCAGAGAATCGCTGAACACTCCGGGCAGGCTCATCAATGGCGAATGCGCGTGGAAAGTGTCTTCGTGCGGCTTATCAGAAACCACTTCATCTATGCCACTCACCGTGGACAACAAAGTGAGCAATGGTTTTGGTGCCCACAATAAAATGCGATCGGCACGCTCAGCCACGCGAGGCGCGTAACGGATCATTTGCAGCGTATCGCCGTAGCCCTGCTCAGCGTGTAGCAGCAACGTTTTTCCGGGCAACACCTCTCCCCGCCAGCGTGGTGCAACGAAACCATGGTCGGGCGTTGTGCGACTGGGCAGATGGAAACGACATTCGTAATCGGCCCACGCATCAGGAAACTCACCCACCAGTGCGCGTAGAAAAAAACGCTGCCAAATTGCTTCGGGATCATCAGGAGCCAATTCAATGGCGCGATTAAAACATTGGCGTGCTGCCGACAAAAGGCCGTAGTCTAATTGGGCAGTGCCTAGTAGACGGTGCGATTTGGACTGCTCCGGTAATAGCGCAGTGACTTTCTGGTGGCAGGCGATGGCGTCGGGAAACTCGTCTTGATGTTCATGTGCAAGCCCAAGATTTTGCCAAGCATCAGCATAATCAGGATTTATTTTCACGGCGCAACGCCAGTAATCCATTGCCTTATCAAAATTATTTTGGGCCTGCCAAGTGTGTCCAATTGCATCCAGTATTTGTGGGTTATCCGGTTGGGCGGTTTGCACTAACTCAAAGAATTTACGTGCCTCTGTCCATTCTCCCCGTTGCTGGTGCAACAGGCCCATCTCCATCAAGACCGGTACGGAGTGTGAATTGATTTGAAACGCAGCTGAGATATGCTCAGTTGCTTCATCCAATTTTCCAGCCAAGCGTGAGGACTGGCTATTTTGAAGGTGAAATTCTAGTTGTGATGCGTTTCCACCCGACATAGGGCGATTCTAGCAGAACCACTCTGGCCGATCAATCAATCGCCATGCCTTGGGATTTGTATTCGTTGAGCTTGTTGCGCAATGTGCGAATGTTGATCTGGAGCACTTCCGCCGTCCGTGTGCGATTGCCTTCGAATTGAGCAAGCGTGGCCAGTATGTGCTGTTGCTCCAGTTCGGCCAGTGTGGTGGGTGCTCCGTTGGAAACACCGGCGGGCGCAGTTGCAGCGTTCTTCGTGGCGGTGGGCTGGGGATGGGGGGCGGTATCTTCAATGGTGCCAGTGGGCGCGTTTCCGGTACCGGTCTGCGGCGGGGCAGTTAGGCCTAGCTGTTCGGGGTGGATGTAACCGTCCTCACCGCATAGAATTACGGCGCGCTCAATGACATTCTGCAATTCACGAATGTTGCCTGGCCATTCGTGCGACTTGAGTGCATCCATGGATTCAGATGTAAGGCCCTTGACCGACATACCATGTTTACGGATAAAGCGTTGAGAGAACGCTTCGGCAAGCAGTGCCACATCTCCATCACGTTCACGCAACGGTGGCACATGCACGGGTATGACGTTGAGGCGAAAATAAAGATCCTGCCGGAATTCTTTCTTCTCCACACTTTGTTCAAGCTTGCGATTAGTGGCAGCGACAACGCGTACATCTACCTGGACTGTACGATTTCCGCCTACGCGTTCAAATTCACGTTCTTGAAGTACTCGTAGCAATTTGCTTTGGATGGGCAGTGACATCTCGCTGATTTCGTCCAGGAAAATTGTGCCACCATGCGCCAATTCAAACCGCCCTTCGCGCTTATTGGTTGCGCCGGTAAAAGAGCCTTTCTCGTGTCCGAAGAGTTCGCTTTCCACGAGGTTCTCCGGCAGCGCAGCGCAATTGAGCATAATAAACGGTCCATCCTTGCGAGTGGAATCTCTGTGCATGGCGCGGGCAACGAGTTCCTTTCCGGTGCCATTTTCACCCTGAATCAGCACCGTAGCGTCCGTTTGTGCCACTCGACGGATTAGCTTGCGCATTTGTTTGGTGGATTCGGATTCACCGAGAATTTCACTCTCAGAACCTTTGTTATCCTGATGGGTGAGAAACTGGTTGACGTTGAGTACCTGAGCGAACTGCTCGGTCTTGCGAAGAATGATCTCCACCTGCTCGTTGGAGAACGGCTTGATCAAGTAGTCAAACGCACCATCGCGCATGCATTGCACGGCAATGTCCACAGAGCCTTCGGCACCCATCATCACCACCATCGGCTTGGCCGGTCGCAGATTTACCTCAAGGAGAAACTCCGCACCGCTACCGTCAGGTAGTGATTCATCAAGGAGCATGAGGTCAAAATTTCCCTTGCCCATGAAATCATGGGCTTCCTGGATGGTGCCGCACTCGGCGACGTCAATGCGCTTTTTACGCAGATATTGCGCAACCTGTTTTCGGAGGAATTCCTCCTGGGCGACCATGATGACTTTCTCGACAGACATGGCTTAAGGCTGGTCCTTATACATCTTGGCAATGAGGTTGGGGTTCTGGCGTTGAGCTGGAGGCAAATGGTTCGGCGGCACGAGCTTATTACGGAGCATGAGTTGCTCATTTTCTCGATCCAAAGAAACAATTTTCATGATGAGATCGGTACTCTGCTTGAGGAGATTGGCGATGTTGGGTCGTAGCTGGCGTTCAGCGGGTTGCAGGCGCATCCACTCTTCTTTGTGTGTTCGGATGCCTTCTTGGGCTACATTGAGGCGTTCTAGCATGCCTTGGCGCCCAGCTTGCAGGGCGGCGAGGTCGTCCACCACGGAGGTTTTGAGTTTCTGGTGTTCCTGCTGAACTACAGCAAGAATTTCGCTGCACAAGGTCATGTGCGCCTGTAATTCACTCGCCAAAGCCGAAAGTGCACCGGATGACGCATCGGCTTCAGGATGAGACTGTTCTTGGGGGGAGCTCATCAATAATTATAGGGAATGCTCTGGTTGCTATGACGGTGGGTTTTGCTGTGGTCGGGTTTTTTCCTTACGTTTGATCTCCAAATTTAAATTTTGTAGACGGATTCGAGTGAGATCGCGAATTACCCTGATGGTGGGATTATTGATTACATCATTCGGGTGCATGCCACACAGTCGCAAGATGAAAGCGTAATGGGCGCGTGCGTCCTCCTCGTGGATACTTTGTTCATTTAGCGTAAGATCATTGTCGGAGCTGAGTCGATGGTGGCAAAAACCCATTTGTTGGCGGATCAGGATTTGACTGCGGTATGACGGATCATTTTGCAACGCCCAGTTGTAATAGACCAAGGCACTTTCAAGATTACGGCGCCATTCTGGAATTTTTTGTATTTCTTTGCCATCATCGTAAAGAACCACACGGGGAGGATCGTTCTTCATTAGTATTTTTCCATTTGAGAATAATCGGTTGGCAATATCAATGACCACACGCACTCGCGCGGCCGCCCAAGCTTCTCGCTGTTCGTTTGGCGTGGATTGATTCTCCAGTAGCACCTCCATGCTTTGCCAAACGTGTTGGTACTGCCCCAGGGCATTATAGGCCATGATTTGATAATACCTCACTTCTCCGGTGTGATGGTGTGAAATGAGGGTTTCTGATTCGGCGGTGCGATTGATGAACGCAAGAGCGCGCTTCTCCATCTTTCTCCAATAGTTCTGACGAATTTCATCAAGTTTCTCGATCTCAGATTTGATTTGATTTAGTTCACCATCTACATTTCTAGATATGTCTTTAGTTGTTGGAGAAGGAGTTTGTTTCAACCTGGTTAGTTTTAGTTTCAGCTTGCGTAGCTTGAGCCGGGAATTTTCATCAGCTTTGAAAAGACTGCGGAGCAGCTTCAGTTCGATCAAATTGGTATTTATCTCCTCCTGTTTCGAGTTTAACAGGCGCTCGTACAAGTCGATGGCAGAGATATAGCTTTTGAGTTCAAGGGGATTGGCATCCTCGTAGTAGGTGTTGGCGATCTGGCTGCGAGCTACCAGAACAATACGGCCGAAGCGGGTGAGGTTATCTACCTTTTGCTGTGTCGCGGCAGTGAGCACGGAGTAATAGGTGGACAATGCCAGTTCAGGTCGGCCCATTTGTCGATAAATCCACGCTTGGCGGAGAAGAATCTCGGGGATGTAAGGATCGGGAGGCGGGATATTGCCGCTTACGCCACTTTCGGAGAGTCGTTCGTCGCCTGCAAGGCCCTCAGTGCGGTGGAGGTATTCGGTCCAAAACTGCAATGAATAATTAAAGTCCTGCTTAATTTTGGTTTGCAGTTTCTCCGCCTTGAGTCGGTAGTTTTTTGCGTTTTCTCGGAATTTGTTGGCGGCTGATATTTGCTCAGTGGTCTTGCGTAGGAAATCATCGTGCTCCTTCTTGAGCGAAGGGCTGGAGATCGCATCTCTGGATTCATCCTGAATCTGCGTTTTGAATGCTTTGAGGTCCTTATCCAGCTTGGTGATCAACTCCTGCTCGATTTTCGTATCTTCCGCCCGACCGGGAGCGGGTTTGTCCATGGCCGGAAGAACCTCCTTGCGTCGAATGAGTTCATTTCTGATCAGCTTTAACTTCTCACTGTTGGCCCAAGCGTGACGCTCCAGAATACGGGCTCGGTCAAGTTGGATTACTTCCCGTGCATAATACTCGTTGGCCAACGCGTCATGTGAAACTGCGCTGTGCTCGTAATAACGGGCCAAGTAAATGACTGCTTGCCGCTTGGCATCCAGCTTGATGGTCTTGGACGCATCCGATTTAATGATGTCATTCAGGGCCTTGATCTGATTTTCCAAGGATTCCGAATCCACATTCCCCGGCGTGAGGGGAGAGGTATTGATGTTCTGATTGACTTCCTCGCGCATCGCATCAGCTTCTGCCTCGGTAATCACGCCCTTCTTCACAAGCGTCGTTAACAACGCTGCATTAGATTGGATATTAGCAACCTTGCGGTTGGCGCCCAACAGCGCTTCAGGTGTCACCTTGAAATCAATATTGGTATCGTTAACGCGAAACACTTCAGCATAAACGTCTATCCCCGGCTTCATGCGCCACAGAGACAGGCCCTTGTTGTCTGTTTTCTGATTCCACGTGAAGATGTGCGTATGGGAGTGGCCGGCCTGCTCAAACCTGGCTACAGCTTTGACTTGATCCTGTTTATGGAGTTGAAGCTGGGCGATACTCCCACGAGATCGGTGAAGCACGGAGACGCGCGGGACCCGCTGGTCATCACCATCTCGGTTTTTCAGTTTCCAAGTGATCAATTGCGCCGTTTTGTTTGCTAACTGTGCACCATCATTCTTACGAAAAATCCACGCGGAATCCGTTACTACCTCGCTGGTGGAGGGGCTGCCAGTCAATTCGCCTGGTCCGCTGCTGGCTTGATATTTGATGAACAACTTCAAATCGCTGTCGATTATTGAATTCTTTGGGTTGCTCAATGTTCGTTCCGTGATAACCACTCTTTCGTTTTCGAGAATGAGGTGAGATCCTACCCGCAAGTCCTTTTTCACGCGGGTAATAGCCTGTTTTCGGGCTACGCGCGTTTCTGGGGAGTTCAGGTCGTGGAGTTCCTGTTGCCATTGGAGGGACATCTTGGTGGTATCAATGCCCTCGGCCGTGACAGTGACCTTCAGATTCTCCCCCCGGTTTTTCGGTGCTGTATCGGGCTTAATTTGTCGTATGACCGCCTTCTGACCATCCACAACGATGGCGGTGCCCGGAGTCAATTCAGCCCAAGGATTGGTAATATTCTGGATGCGCCGAGCCAGCATGACCGGGCTGCCATTTTTTAACTGGCCAAGTGGATTGATCACACGAGTGACTGTGATGTCGCCAATGCTCAGGCCATATTCTTCCAATGGCGTGGGTACGCCGGAAAGGTTTGACATGGATAACTTGGGCGCAGCTGTAACTTCAGCTGATTCAAGGTCAGAGACCAACAGCAGGGCGATGCAAATCAAATGGCACGAGATTTTCATGGTCATTTAACCTGGTAGGTGGCGCTACTGCCTCGCTGCAAAAGCGGGTTCATTGATGGCAACGTGTAAAGCGAGGAGCCATTGAGTAGAATCCGGCTTTGATAGGTGCCATTGGCGTCCACATCAAAATAGCGGAGGATTTGCGGATTCAAGAATGCTCCAGTTGCGGGGTTCATACCAGCCGCTTGTGGCTGCCCAAAGGGATTCATTATGGCGGGCGTTGGAAGGAAATATGTCTTGGCTTCCATCTTGAATGGTTTCATGGCCGGCATGGCTGCACCTGCCGGGCTCAGCGGCTGGGCTGGGTTACTGGAAGTAAGTGGCAGAGGTTGAGGGTCAGGTGTAATAGGCAGTGGCGGCAATGAGTAAACCGGAGGTCGTGTGCGATTTGATTTCCGTAAACCAAAAGGAGTGCCACGCGTCAGGTACCCGGGTTTAGGTGGCGCAGCTGGCAGCATGAAGTTTAACGCCATGAGCAGTGCGGCGGTCGTTAAAATTGGATGGTAGGTCTTCATTAAATGATCCCCTCGTATAGGGTGCTGGGCGGTGGCGTCACCGGTGATACTTGCCCTCCCCGCCCGTAGGTGCCGGCTGTGGCACTGGAGCTGGGGAACATGCCTTGCATAATCTGTTGCATGAGATCCAGCGAACGCCTGAGCAGCATGTGGTTTTGGCGCAGCCATTTCTGGATGCTTTGGAGTAATTGGTTGATTTCCTCGACCAACGCGTTGAGCAGTGGTTGCACTTCTTCGGACAGCATCTCGGTCAACTGGCGGAAGGTTGTTTCCTCAGTGCCACCTAGAGAGGCGACCAGCGCCCTGCGGCAGGCATCTCGTCGATTGCGGGCGGTGGCTACTTTTTCCATTTGCTCATTCACTACATTAAGGTTCAAGAGCAACTCGTTGGCTGCGCGGTTAATAATTAATTCCTGCTGCTCCTGCATAAGCGCCAACACCTCGCCGTATTGCGTGAGTTCGTCGCGCAAAGCTGCGATCAGGTTATCTAGCTCCTCATTCATTTCTTGTCGGCAACTTCAGCCTTTGCCCGGTTGGCTTGCCTAAGTTCATCAGCCAAATCACGAGGCATCAGCTGTTGGCGGAAGACCTGTGACAGGCCAAACTCTCCGGATTTGCTGATGGTGTCGGCCAGCGTGTTCGTGATCATATCCTGATAAATCCCCTTTTGTGCTGGATTCATTCCATCATCTCCGTTCATCAGCGGTTTGGTGGCCTCGTTGAGGAATTGCCGCAGCAATATCGCCTCAAAATGTCGTGCCACCTCACCAATTTTCTGCGCCTCGGTCAACTTATTGTTCTGTGCCAATTGCTCCACCGCGAGGTGGTTGGCGCTCATCGTTGACATGTGTATCGGTACAGACATATTTCCTCATTAATATCGCTTATCGGATGTAATCCAGCAATGATGTTTTCATTAGTAAACCACCCGATTGCAGCGCGGCGGTGTACGCGTTTTGAATCTCGTTGAGCCGCACCAGGCTGTCTGCTAGGTCGGCATCCACTTCGTTGGATACCAGCGGTTCGATCGAGGCCACCTGCGACTTGGTGATGGCCTCGGAGGTCTCCAGTCTTGAAAGTGTTGCTCCGATGCTACTGAAGTGGTCGATAAAATTCACTTCATCCTTGTCCAGATTTCCCACCACTGTATCCTTGATGATGGTTAGCGCCGCCTTATTGGCATCCCTGGTGAGTGTAGTATCTGCTGCTGTCGTCAAATTATCCCGTAACGCGATTAGATTTGTGATAAAATCTGCGTCATTCGCCGAATTTTTGAGCACCCCCTGCGCACCCTCGGCTGAATAGTTGCCATCCACCGATGTGGAGGGAGCAATGTCGATTTTGGTGCTGTTGCTATTGCCCTCAAAGCTGACAGCGGTAATTTTTTCATCGGTGTCACGGGTGGCTGTGTACGCTGTAGTATTGCTCTTCGTTCCTGAGAAAATATAGACATCACGATGTTGGGTGTTGGACAGTCGCAGTGTCTCCTCAAGCAATTGATCCACTTCCTTGGCATAGGCGGATAGTGCGGAGGGGGACTTGGTGCCGTCGGCCAAGACAGAGATTTCAGAGGCCCGATCGCTCAGCCTCTTCATGGCACTTACTGTCGAATACACCACGTTTGCATTCTCACGCAGAGTGGCAATATTGTCTTGATACTGTGTGAGTAGGCTGCGCTCGCTGCGCAAATCCAGCACGCGCCGCATGGCCTTTGGATCGTCGCTTGCGGTGGTGATGCGCTGACCGGTAGAGATCTGTTGCTGCAAGCGCAACTGCCGCTCTGCCAGCTTGCTCATTTGCAGCCTCAGATCATTCGAAAAACTATTTGATGAGACGCGCATGATTAACGTTGCAAGTTAAGGACATCATTCATCAGGGTGTCCATGGTGCTAATCAACCGGGCTGAGGCCTGAAAAGCGCGTTGGTAAATAATTAGGTTTGCCACTTCCTCATCAATTGAAACGCCCTGCACCGAGTCGCGCTGCTTCTCCAGCATGGTTTGCACCATTGTTTGGTCGATGAGCTGGGTGTCCGTGAGTGCCATGTCCTGACCAAAACGGCTGATGGTGTTGCCGTAGTGCTCCGCCGCATTCATGCCATCAAGGCCGGCCACCCCAATTTGGCCTAAATTGGCCAAGTTTCGAATTATCTCATTGCCTCCAGCCTCACCATTGGCATCGGTAGCCTGGAGCTTTCTAGGGTCATTGATGAGGTTCTCGTTTACTCCAATATCGCTTGCTCCAGAACCAGTGAAGAACACTTCTCCGGTGGTTCCATTCAAACCTTTGCCATCATCATGTCCAGCAAGAGGTGTGACCTGCTGTAATTCTTTGACTTCAGTGTCAGTTAAAGCGCGATCATAAATTCTAACATCTCCAATCTGCCCTTTTACATGGTCATCAGGACTATAGGCGGTTTTTCCAATAAACGCTGTGGTGTTATCAGGATTTTCTAGAGTACCATTAACTGATGTACTGGCGGCGGAACCATCGATATAGATTTTAGCCGTGGTTCCGTCCCAAGAGCCCGAGACATGAGACCATTTGTCTTTAGCCAGAGCGCCAGCCGGTGTTTCTACATAATTTGCCACCCCGCCAACATGTAATCTGACCCTGCCATCTGTGTGTGCAGTTAGATTAATTTCATGAGGCATCCCTGTGCCATCAGCAGCGTATAATGTTGCCCAATTGGGTTCAGTTGAGTCGAGATTAAGCCAACCTGAAACCGTGAATGCTCCTGTAATATTACTGTTGCCAAGGTTTATACTGTCGTCTACTCCATCAAAATTATAGGCTTTATCGGTGCGGCCAGCACGGTCGGCAGTAAGTGTGGCGCCGCTCACAGTTCCGTCGGTGCCGTTGCCGGTGATTTCCAAGGCGCTCCCGGCAAGTGGGTAATGGGCAATTAGGCCATCGGTGGGGCCAACTTCGCCGTCTGTCCCCTTATTCACGAGACTGATCAGCTCGCTGGCGAGGGAGTTGAGCTGATCTCGTAAATTCTTAATTGAACCATCCCGCACATCAATTAGGCCCTTTACCGAACCGGATTGTAATGTGAGCACATCGCCGGTTTTATTATCGGCCATGAAGTTCATCCCATTACTGTCAGTGTGTATTTTCACCGATCCAGTCATTGAATTGTCGGTTATCATCTCATAACCGGCGATAAACAGGCTGAGCTTGCCATTTTCGTTGGTGGTTGTGCTGATATTGACCAATTCCGATAAATCCTCTATTGCCGCCTGCATGGAGTCTCGAATTTCGTTGGCCGCGCCTTCCACGATCTCTGTGTTGCCAACAGATGCGGCGAGGACGGCGACTTCCTCAATTTTTGCGTTTACGTTGTCGGTTTCAAAATCCTGTTCTTCATTAATGGAGGATCGTAAATCACCCAGCCTGCGATCCACGATGTTCATCTTGTCCGCCAGCTTTTGCGCATTGAACAGAACGGTTTGTCGTTCGGCGGATGAAGTGGGGTTCGCGCTTAATGACTGGAAGGAATTGAAGAGATTAGTGAGGCCTTCGGCCACACCATAGCTGCCATACGATTCACCCGCATCAATGTTCTGGCGATCCAGGGTTTGGCCCAGGGAAGCCTCGGCGCGGCGTAGTTGGCGTTGTTTAGTTTCAAGGTATTTTGTGACGCTTTTTTCCATAACAATCGCCTTGTCGATGGAATAATCACGTATCTGCTCCAGACGCGCTACTTCGCTGCCGGAGCCTTGCGGGCCCTTGTCGGTGGGGATTGCCACCGCAGCGGCAATCTTCACGCGTTGCCGTGCATATATTGGGTTGGAGGCGTTGGCGAGGTTATGACCGGCAACCTCAGCACCCTGGCGCGCGGTCTGCATCGCATTCCGCGCCATCTCCATGGTTCCCATTATGCCGAGTCCTGACATCGTTGTGTCTCCGTTCTAATCCGGTTTCTGTCGTATTTATTGCACGATCAATTCTGCCTGTAGCGCCTTCGCTTTTTTGAGCTCCTGAAAAATGGACATCATGTCACGTGGTGTTGCGCCGAGGCTGTTTAAGGCCATAGCCACTTCCTGAACCGTGGGCAATTCCGGAAAAACATTCAGGCCGCCACCCGTCTCGGTGACATTGGCAACAGAACGCGGCACCACCGTGGTAGCACCGCCTCCCACCACGCCGCCTGCCGGATCTACGGTGCCCACTGGCGCCCCAGGAAGGGCCTGTGAAACCTCATCACTGTTGCTTACGGCGAGGTAGATGTTTCCGTGCGCAATTGCGCAGCTCAGGATGCGCACGCGCGAGGTGGCCACAATCGTGCCCGTCTTTTCATTCATCACCACCAGCGCCTTGGAATCAGGCACCACGGTGATAGCGTGCAACTGGGCAATGAAATCGACAGGAGAGGAACGGAATTGCTCCGGCATTTTTACTCGAACGGAATTGCCATCAAGCGCCTCTGCAATGAATCCGCGACCGCCAAGGCGTTGGGATTGGCGATTGATTGCCTCTTTCATCCGTGCCGCCAGTGTGTAGTCTGAATCGCGAAGCACGATATCGATTTGGTCGTTCTTTACCAAGGTGACCCTCACCTCTTTTTCCACCAGTGCCCCATTCACGATCTGTCCGGCAGTGGGATGGTTCTTTGTGATTTGCGCGCCAGCCGGGCCGAGAGTAAAAGCGTTATTGCTCACGGGGCCTTGTGCGACGGCATACACTTTGCCGTCCAAGCCCATCAATGGGGTAACGATCAGTTGGCCTCCTGTTAATGAGGTTGCATCACCCACGGCGGCAACGGTTACATCGAGTTTTGAGCCGCTCTTCATGAACGGTGGCAATGAGGCGGTGATCATCACTGCGGCAGAATTCTTGGAAGAAACCGAAGTGGCAGGTACGTTAATGCCAAACTGTTTGAACATATTGGCAAGCGATTGCTTCGAGTAAACGGTGTCCTTGTCGCCGGTGTTGTTCAGGCCAACAACCACACCAAATCCGGTAAGTTGGTTGGCGCGCGCACCGGCAATAAAACCGAGATCCTTGATCCTTACTCCGCCGCCCACGGCATCGGCGCGTAGCGGGCTAATGGGAACAAGGTTGGCTGCGGGATTTGGGGCGGGCGGAGTAATTACCGCCGCCTGGCCAAGCGCCAGCGTGGGGATCAATGCCCAGAATGGAATTTGAAATCTCTCAAACATAAATTTTCCTTTGGCTATTCGTTTAAAATGGGCTGATCTTGTCCCAGAAATTCATAAACCAGCCCTTGTCTTTGGCTGAACTGATCACACCCGAAGACATATAGCGGATGTTCAAATCCGAGAGGAGGTAACTGTATATCGTATTATCCGATTCAATGTCGAAGGGCCGTACCGCGCCCCGTAGTATAATTGTTTGTGACTCGCCGGCATACGAGGCATTGCGAGCGCCTTCCACTATGAGATTGCCATTGGGCAACACATCCACCACCCGCACACTAAACCGGGCAGTAATACTGTCCGAATTATCAATCGTGCCCGTGCCCTTATGGCTAGTGGCATTGGAGAACTTCATTGCGGGGAATGAGCCCTTGTGCTTGAAGGCATTGCTACCGCCGGAGGAGGTGCCAAAAAGGAAGGAGCTGATGCTTGCGTCGACAGAGCCGTCTCGGGATGATTCAGTTTTGGCGTCGCGTTTGGCAGTGTTACTTTCCTGTACGCGAATATTGAGAATATCGCCCACAAACCGCGCTTTCTTATCAGCAAACGGACTGCGACTGACGTCGTCCTTCCAGAGTGAATCTGCTCGGACGGAGAACGTCAGGAGCAAGCTGGTCATAATAATGATTGTGTACTTCATAATACTTATAGGCTCAGTTGCACGCTGCTGCCACTAATGATCTTGCCTCGGATTTCCTTGTACGAGGAATTGTTACGAAGGCGGATGGTGTCACCGGGGGCTCCTTCCTCCAGCGCCAGTAGATTGCGTAATTCAATTTTTAACGCCTTGTAGTGCAGCACGCCGGTCACCAATTGATTGCGAAAGATCACCGGGGTGCGGCGCACGTAGCGGGGCAGAAGAACCATGCCCGTGCCCAGGCCTTGGGTGAGTTGCAGGGTGCTGTTGGGTTTACCCTCCCACACACCGGTACGGAGGTTGATGACATCCACCTTTTTGCGGATGAGCTTTACCTTGTCCAGTGACGTGTGGCGCGGGGCGATTTTTCCCGTGAGCCAAACGTCCTTAAGGAGTTGTGCTTTAAAAAACCCGGTCCATTCCCCTACTCGTCGGCCATCCACTAGTAGCGCATATTGCGTGCGTATAAAGGCCGTCGGACCATTGGACGGATGGGAGATAATCTGCACCTGCACGAGGGCATCGGACGGCACTGGCACTGTTGGCAAAGGCCGGGTTGGTGACAGCACCAGACTGGCGTCATTGATTTCAAATGCCTTTTGCAGCGCCTCGGTTACCATGGACAGCAATTGGCTGCCGGTAATTTCCTTGGAGGCTGCGGGAAGCGCGGTGGCGCTGGCGAGCAGCAGGAAAATGAAGATGCGAGTCATATCAGTATTAAGTTAATGGTTATCCGCGGAGTCGATTGCTCATGCTCATCATTTCATCGGCGGCCTGGATGGATTTGGAGTTAATTTCATAAGCGCGTTGGGCCTTGATCAGGTTCACCATTTCTTCGACCACTTTCACGTTGGAAAGTTCGAGCCAGCCCTGTTGTACCTGCCCCATACCAGCGAGGCCGGGAGTGCCGGTTTCTTCCGTACCCGAAGCCAGACTTGCACGGTAAAGGCTGCTCCCAAGACTTTCCATGCCGGCCGGATTGGCGAAACGGGACAGGGTAATTTGCCCCACGGTGGAAGTGACGCCTTGATCTGTGAGCGACACGGTGCCGTCAGGAGAGATTGATACATTCGTGGCCGTGGACGGGATTGTTACGCCGGCAAAGCTTGTGACCGGCAGGCCGTCACTCGTAACGACACCACCGGAGTTGTTAAGCTTAAAGCCGCCATCGCGCGTAAAGGCATCACTGCCGTCTGCCAAGGTCACCTTAAAGAATCCGTTGCCATGGATGGCTAGGTCCAGTTTTTCGCCCGTCTGGTACAGCTCGCCGTTGGTGAAAATTTTGGCGGTAGCCACTGGTCGTGCGCCATGGCCGACCTGCAGTGAGGTGGGCACTTGGTTGCCGGCGCCGGCTTCTGAACCGGCTGCGCGGTCGGTTTGGTAGAGCAAATCCTGAAATTCGACCTTCGCTTTTTTGAAGCCAGTCGTGTTTACATTTGCCAAGTTATTGGCGATTACATCCAGATTCATTTGTTGGGCCTGCATGCCCGAGGCTGAGGTATAGAGTGCGCGTAACATGGCGTTGTCCTATTGTTGTGTAGTTCCGAGTTCCCGGATCATTCTGCCCATTTGTTCGTCTTGGATTTTCATGATCTTCTGGTTGGCTTCAAAATGGCGCAGGGAGGACATGAGCTCGCTCATTTCATGCATGGGTGTGGTGTTCGAGCCTTCCAAAAAGCCCTGCGCAACTTTCGTCTCCTTCGGGGCAACCGGCACCGGCGTGGCCCCGTTGGCTTGGTAATAACCGGAGTTAACCCGCTTCAGGAGTTTTAAATCATTATCAGAAAAATTCTTCAGCTCAATTTGGCCGAGAGGAGCACCACCTTGGCTTACCATACCGTCACGACTAACCGTGATGGGGGCATCGGTGTCCGTGGCGACGATGATCGGCGCGCCACTGCCCGCTTGTCTCAGCGGATATCCTTCCTTGGTTACCAGTTGGCCTTTCGAGTCATCGTGCCCCGAAACATGAAACGACCCATCGCGCGTATAAACCACGCCGTTAGGGCCATTGATTGCGAAAAACCCAGGGCCATCAACGGCCAGATTGGTATTATCGCCGGTGCGCACCAGTGTGCCTTGAGAGAAATCAATGTGACCAGTTATCCGTGGCAACATGTATTGTAATTGCGTTTTGTCTACGGCCTGCATCGCGTCATTAAACATAGCCGCGTTTACTGAGTGATAACCAACGGTGTTTCTCTTGAAACCGGGAATACCAGAGGCCGCAAGATTTTCAGCAATCACATTCTGACGCTGCTGTGCCCCCTCAAGGGCGGAGGCGGCTTGGTATAAACTGATATTCATACGGCCTCCGACGCAGCACATAGTGTGCCATACGTCTGAAATTGAAATTTAGGTTTAAAAAAGAAGAAAACAGCCCAAAAAAGGCTGTTTTCTTCCAAATAAATGGAACTGATAGGGTGAATTGAGGGGTAGATATTCCCTGTCTTTGATCAAGTGTAGGTTTGCCAGTAGTTTTCCCCCGGCCTGCCTCCATAAGCCTGATTGACTTTTCGGATATTGCTGGCCGCTTGGTCTTCGGATTGTATTTGTTTGCGGATTGTTTTCATTTCCGTATCCAGACGGGCGCGGTTGAGTTCGGTCACGGTCAGAAGATTGCCCACCAAATCCTGATCTTCTTCAGTGAAATCTTTTCCTTGATAATCTTCCAGCAATCCTTGAAGTCTGGATTTTTCATCCAGCAGCCGATTCAGCTCTCCCCAATCACGTAACGTGATAGCGGTGGATTCCACCTCGGAAAGCCGTTTCCATTCCCGCAACAATGTGGTGGTGGGAGTAGTCATTTAATTATCCCATCACCGAAAAATTGGGCCGTTCTCCGGGTGCGGGTGCTGGGTTGGGTGCGGGTGCCGGTGGTGTGTTGGTATTCGGAGCATAGGTTTGAGTGGATGTGGGCACGGAAGACGGATCAGCTCCTTCAATTTTATTGAAAGATTCGCTCCAAGCATCGCGTAATTCTCCAATACGTTCCATAATTTCCTCTAAAATAGATTTGTCCTTGCGGATGTTGGCTTCCTGTAAACGAGTGTCAAAATAGTCATACAAACTGACGAGACTGGGCCCTAGTTCGCCAGCTTTTTCCACATCCAGGCTACGGTTTAATTCACGGATGATGGCTTGGGTTTTGGTGATGTTGGTGTGGACGGTGAGGTTAAAATCCAATGGATCATCCTTTTCAAAGGCACGGATGGCCATGCCAAGAAAACGGATTGCTCCATCATAGAGCATTACCACGAGGTTTTCCGACGAGGCGGTACTTACCGCGTTCACACGGTAAGCGTTTAGCTTTTTCGCGCTATTCATCAATCCACTCACAGCACATTTTGTGCCGGGCAGTGGAGGAAGCAAAAGAAATCAGGCTACCTGACTCTATTATTAATTCTCCCCAATCTCACCTGCAATGAGTTTGGAGAACTGGTCGATCGCTTCTACGGGGGGGTAAAGATCCGATCGCACATCCTCACGCAATCGGTCTTTGACTTGATCGAAACGGGCCTCAACATCGGCCTCGACTCGAGTGAAATCCGGGGAACGCGTGAGATTGGCGTCCATCGCGTCGGTCGGTACAACCATGTCTACGGAGGCAGTTTGATCCCCTTGCGCTTGGGCGATCTTTTGTGGCCCTTGCGCTTGGCGAGATGCGTTTAAACTTACTTCTCTCATAGCCGCACCATTAGACTAGTAATCATCCAAAAATGGCAATTATGCAACTTCTTTTTGTCAAATTGTGCCGCGGTCAGTGGGTAGAGGCGCCGATTTTTCCTGCGAATCTGCCTCAGCCGGGCCAATCGATTCTTCCGAAGGCTCTTTTGGGCCTTCAGAATTGCTTTGACTGTCAATATCATCGGCAGATTTTAACGTAACTTTAGGATTTTTTTGCATAAAAGTTCCGATTAGTTCACCCAAGGAAAACCGAGCCATTTCACGAGGCGAATCAAGTACCAGCAATTGTGTGGCAGCAGCATTATTTGGGGATAATTTCTCACGTATATGGCGACGCAAGGCGTTTGCTACGGTGGCTTGGCCGGCGTCAAACACTTCGTCCGTGGCCCAAATCAATTCCTCTGATGCTAGGTCAAATAAATGCAGTTTCCAGCCTACGGCAACGGGTGGATAGGCTCGGAAAGTGGTCAGTTCAGCAAAGAGGATGGCTTGGCAACCAGTTTCCTCCTCGATTCTGGAGGTGAATCCAATGGGCAGGCGTGAATCTGCATAGAGCGCTTGCACGCCTACTAAGGTGTCAAGTTTGTCCGGTGTCAGGGTGATCACGTCAAAAATCCGGGCCCGGGACAGTTCCTCTGTGAGCACCTGCTGGATCAGTGGCACACCGCGTTCGGCTGATCGGTTTCCACGACCGGGCACTAGTGGCATTACCGCCACACGCTGGAGATTGGTCGGAAGGCCGTCAGGGCTGATGTACACATTGGCCACCGCATGGAAAGGGCCGGTGTAGGAGGGATCGCTTCGTTTTGCGATTTGGGCGCAGCCGAGGGGCCCCAGTATCAAGGCACCTGCCAATATGGATTTGAGCATCTTTGATTTCATTATGACTTTGAGTTGTTAAATCGTGAAGCGAGAAAAGACATTTGTTGGTTTATTTTGGATTGAGCTGTTTCCATGGCTACAAAGCTTCGGATGAGAGCTTCACGATTGGATTTCACGCGGCGCTCATGATCAGCAATTTGTTTGTCGATGCCTGAAATTTGGTCGGTCATGGTCTCCTGCGTAGTTGCCAGTGAACCATCGTCGTCAAGCAAGTTATCCAAATAGGTGTAGAATGAATTAGCGACCCCGTATGTGGTGGTCGTGAATAGGGCCTTTACCTGTCCAAGATTATCACGTAGTGCGGAATCCAGCTTGGATGAATCGCCAAGTGTTATCTGATTGGTGTAGCCACTCGTGGTGTAGCCGATGGATTCCAGTCGCTTTATGGTACTGGTGATGCCTGACACATCTTCTGTGCTTTTGGATCGGAGTTCACGGGAGATTTCCGAAGCCAACGGTTCGCCGGCTAAAACCCCCAAAGTTACCTTGCCGTCGGCGTCCGTACTGCTGGCGGTCAGCGCGGTAATCATTGATTGAACCTTGTTCAGTGTGTTCACCAGGGATGCGATCGTATCTTTAATTTTTGTCTTATCGGACTGGATCGACACAGTTGCTGTGGTTGGCTTGTTGTTCAGGAAATATACATCCCCGGATTGTGCTCCTGTCAGATTCACCGAATTAGAACCAGCCTCTGCGTCAGCCTGTGAAGTGTGCAAGGAGAATGTCGTGTTCGTAGTCACTTTTACATAATAGGTGGTGCTGGATGACAGTCCGCCGGGGATGGTTCCTGGGCTATAGAGAGTTACGGCATCACCGGTGGTGTAGCCGTGGGAGTTCTCGGTGGTGACGGTTTCTCCAGAGGTATCCACGCTGCTGATCCGGGCAGCACCGTTAGCCTTTGTGGCCGTGACGGCCAGACCTTGGATACCTGAACTGTTCTGATCGATGGCGTTGCCTTGACTTACCAGTGGGCCAGTGTCGTTGACTTTGTAAATGAGGTTATTGCCACGAGACAGGCTGCCGCTGTTGGCGGTGAGCAGACGCGTCTTGGCTAGAAAGTCTCCGGAGGTATCGGATAACGTGATACCCACGTCTCCTTCAGATTTGTTGGTGAGCAGGAAACGGTCATTCACCGGATCATAATTGGCATAAACATTTGCCTCGGAGTTGTTGATTGCGTCCAGTATATTTGTAATCGAATCGGTACTGGCGTAGGTGATACTGGTGCCGTTGATGCTGATCTCGCCGCTGGCTGAACCAGCGCCGTCGGTCAGGTTGGCCGCATCCATCGTCTGGGAAAGATCAATGCCTCCCAGTTTATCCGAGCTGGTTATGCTGCTGGTGCCGTTAGCTGTCAGGCGCAGGGCCTGCAGGAAATTACTAGTATCCGAGGCACTACCCAGCACAATAGAGCTGGAGTCGGTCAGGGTCACCTTGTCCCCACTGACAGAGTAATCAAAACTACCTCCCACGGCGGTTTTAATGGCATCCAGAGTGGTGGTGAGCGAGTTGTCAGTGTCCACGGTGATCTGCTCGCCTTGCACTGTGACTGTGCCGGCCGTAATCGGGATGGATAATCCCGCAGAACTAATTGCTGTACTAGTACTCACCGCCGCACCTACATCGGTGCCTCCCAATTGCTTGGCCGAAGTTGCCATTTGATAGACCTCAAACCGATAATCTCCCGACGAAGTACCTGCGTCTGCAGTTGCCGTTACGTGCGATTCACTGGAGGTGACTGTGCGACTGTCATAAAGGTCCGTGTCCTTCAGTGATTCAGCCTTTGACTTGAGCGCAGTAAGTTCGGATTTTAATGAAGTGTAAGCACTGTTTTTTTGATAAATTGTATTCTGCTCCACACGCATGCGCCGCTGAGGAGCTCGCTCCACGTCGGAGAGCTGATCTACCATAGATTTCCAGTCAAATCCGGAAACCAAGCCTGACACATTTAATTCCATCGTCCCGTTGTTGTAAACACGCTACACGTGCCCGTAAAAACACAGCAGGATAAATGCCAAGAAGGCGAAGAGATTAATAATCGCAGTCTAAATGAATGGACTGGCCACAGGAGCAATTGACGATGACCCGCCGCACTACGTCATCTTCTCGTTCGTACTCAAGCACTGGAGGAGTGATCGAGGTGGATTCATCCTCATCATCTTCGGGAGTGGGGGAGGCGATCAATTTTATCTCCGGTAGAGCCACTCTCGCTGGAGCAGCCGAAATGACGGACTCAATGGCGTCAGAGGCATTTTTCAGTGAGTCGCCGGAAAGATGATTCTGTAATATCTGATGAATTTGACTTGGTAGATCATTGTCTTCAGCCGGGGTAACTGGCGCGATCTCTGGGGGGGCTTCCTTCATGGGGTTTTCAGGACCGGCAATGCGCACAAACTGCGAGGTGCTTCGATCCTGCAGTTCGCTTCCAAAGGGGGTGAAATTTTCAGGGGTCATATGGTTTGTCAGGGTTTTCCGGCCCGCACCATGATGCTCACGCGGTTATGGTAAGGGTGTTCAGGATCGGTTTGATCCTTCAATGGTCGGGTGTCGCCATAGCCAACCATCTTGTGAAATTGAGCATCCTTCACTCCTTCTTTTTCCATATGCTTATGCACTTCAAGGGCGCGTTTGCTGGAAATTGACCATTTGTCATCATCATTGGTTTCTTTGAAGTTTGCTCCGGTGTGCCCTTCCACCTCAATAGATGAGGCCAGAGCAGTGTCATGTTTAGCCAGAGTCCAAGCCACAATGCCAAAAAGCAACTTGCCGTAATCAGTCAACTCCGCCTTTCCATCGCTAAAAAGGCGGCGGCTAGGGTCATTAAAAAATTCGAGCAATAATCCCTCATCGGTCATTTGCACTCGCAGGGTTTTCATGTCGATGTAATTCGGGTTTTGGATAAAGGCTTTGATCAGGTCTTGATTCAGTCGCCGCACATGTTCCAGTGGGATGGCTGATTGATTGTCGAAGATCGCCCGCTTGGCTTTAATAAGATCTGCATTCTGGATGGGGATAATGCCCACCGATTGCTTGGTGATCGACTTGAATCGGGTTTGGAAATACGATGAAACATCACCTTTGATTTTTTCATCTTGGTTAATGATCCAGAGCACAAGAAAAAGAGCCATCATCGCGGTCACAAAGTCCGCGTAGGCAACTTTCCATGCTCCTCCTCCGCCTGCAGCCATAGTGCTTGTTCCGTTTCCTTTTGGTAAATCAGGGTTTAGCTCGAAGATTTCAATAAAGTCTCCAGGTCACCGGAACTTACGCGCACGTCCTCGCCCAACTCGCGGCGGCCCACTTCGCACGCTACCAGAGGAGGGAGGCCGTTGGCAAAACTCACCACCGAAGACTTGATGCACTTCATGTACGCCATTTCAACATGACCGTTGAATTCGCAGTTGGTTGCGATGGGGCCGATGATACAATAAGAACCAAAAATTCCGAAGAAGGTGCCAGCCAATGCTGTCGCTATCCCTTGACCCACTTCAGTTGTGTCGCCGCCGATCTTAAACATCATCACCACGATAATACCCAGCACCGCCGCCACAATACCAAAGGCCGGTAGGCCGTCCGCCACTTTTGTCATCACCAGGATCGGTTCGTGGTGCTCCGCTTCCATCGTGTGGAGACTCTTGTTCATCAAGGGTTCCAGTTGATCGGGTTTGATTCGGCCGTCTACGATTGGTTTTAAGCCATCGGCCAAATACTCCACTGCGTGATGGTTGCCGTGAAATTTAGGGTACTTCTGGAAAAGTGCGCTTGCTTCCGGATTCATCACATGTTCTTCCAGCGCAATCATGCCGCCGCGGCGGCCGAGCTGGAAGAGCTCGTACATGCATTGGAATAGCTCCTCGTGATCTGCCTTGTTGAAGGGGGATCCCTTCAGGGTGCCTAAGCCTTGCGCAATCACGCCCTTGAGTACTTTCATTGGTGCCATCACTACCATGCTTCCAAAGACCATTCCGCCAAGTGCAATAAACTCATTAAGGTGGAACAGTCCGCCGATGGCACCAAAGTTCATTCCGCCACCATGTCCGCCCGCCGCCATGGCAAAGCCGACCGAGACGCCGCCGAAGATAATCACAAACCCAATAATAACTAGCATTGTTTTCCTCCTTGTTAATTAGACTCGTTCACGCCGTTGCAGAAAGGATCGCAACGATAAAACCGCCTCGGTATTAATTTGGCACACGCGAGATTCACTCACGTTCAAGAGTTCCGCGATATCTTTCATGCGCAAGCCCTCATAGTAAAAAAGTAAAAGCACTTTCTGTTGCTGGCGGTTGAGTTGCTGGATTCGGTCGCGAATCATCTCATGTAGTTCATGTCGGGCAGCTTGTTCAGCTGGATTCTCTTGGTTCAGGTCTGCCGCATGGTGCTCATTGCTGTTGCTCCCGAAACCTTCCTCACCTTCTAGAAGTTGGTGTAGTGGTACAAAAATCACTGGTCGCAACTTGTCGAGCAGTTGTCGGTATTGATCTACTGCAATGCCCATTCGCTCAGAAATTTCCTCTTCGGTTGGTTGCCTATTCAATTCCATGCGCAGGGCTTCAATCGTGGCTTCCAGTTCCTTGCGACGTGAATAGATAGTGCGCGATAGAGGTTGAGATTTACGAATTTCATCCAAAATCGATCCACGAATACGCATGTTTGCATAGTTCTTGAAAGACATGCCCTGACCTGGGTCGTAGCCATGGGCTGCTTGAATCAGCGCTAGACTGGCGATATTTTTCAGGTCGTCCACATCCACCGTTACACGGACCAAGGGTGCGAATCGATGAACCATCTGGCTGATGATCGGTGCGTAGGATTGAAGTAACTCTTCCTCGTTGCCTTCGGTCAGGTTTGTTTTTTGATAGGCACGCGCCGCTTTCACCCGCTGCGGATGGTTGCTATCCCTCCGGGTGGCTTGCTGATCGAGATTGGCGGTGGCTTCGGCCATGTTGGTTTAAATTTGTTTCTATGAGACAGGGGTTTCAGTCGTGGGTTCAACATTGGTTTGAGTGGTGGCCTCCTGTGTCGCTTCCTGCCTTTGTTCTACTTGTTGTTGGACTTGTTCTTTTCGGGAGGAACTCAAGCTGACCAGCCATAACGTCATCCACCAATGAGCCAATAAACCGAAGGCGAGGGCAGCAATAGAGGCGCTTATCGTGGCACGTCCCAAATCGCGATTCAAGGCCATGCCGAGGCCAAACACAAACGCAAACCCGGCTGCGCCGGCAATGCTGGTGCCATAGCGAATCATGGTTTGTTTCCTCCATTGGTTCTTGGCGGTGTCGTGGGCAGCTCGCCAGCCACTTGCACTAATACCATGGATGCCTTGGCTTTGGCGAGCAAGTAGGTATTCAAATCAAAGGGAACGCCTCCATTGGCCGCTATTTTTGGCAGTTCGGGCAGGCGGGTGGTATAGTTCACATCGGGTAAGCGGTTCAGGAAAGCCATAAGGTGATCGCTCTTTAGTAGATACCGATGATATGAGCTGAAATTCTGAAACACATCAGGTGTGCGACCACGAAAGCTAAGGAAGAACAAACCGATGGCTTGGCCCTGACGATTTAGCAGGGCAGTTCCGCGAAAACCGGGAGTCATTGAAACCTCTTTGAATTGCGCTTTCGCTATAATTTTTTCGAGTGTTGTTTTTGGGTTATCCTTGGTCAAAATTTCCTCGGCGAGTTGATGCAGGCGCAAGTAATGTTTGCGGATGATTTGCCACTGTTTTGTGTTGCGTTTGTTCGCCGCCACTCGCAAGGCCGCCTGCACGTCGGTCGGGAGGTTTTGGCCTTCGCGTTGCACCATACCGGGAACCACAGAAATCCGAATCAGTGCTTGGCCATTTTGAACTTGATCCAGTGGAGGGACATGACGAATCTTTCGCCCGTCGAGTTCCACCCAGCTTCCCTTGGGGTAGAGGAGAGCTCGAGGTTGAGTTTTATTTTCCTTCAGCCATATCTGATCCACGACATCGTACCAGAGCGGTTTCTCCAGTTGATAACCCAGACTGACGTGGGCATTGCCCAGCAAAACATGATGGGTGCGCAGTGCTCCTTTTAAACGTTTCAATGTCTCCTCTTGCAATTCACGTAAATCTTCGAGGTTAAAGGATTCTCCGTCTGCCATTGTGCTCACCGAGGAACCACGGTCATCCAAATACTGTTTAAAACTAAATAGCAGTTGATCGCCTAGTACGGGTTGATGAAGGGTGAAGAATCGTGGATCTGCTTGGGCTCCTAGCACGGAATGAATCCAAGTTGTGGCCTGTGCGGCACGCGGCTGCGTGGCCTGAATATTTTGAGGTAATTGATATCCCAACACATGGACCTCATCACGTTGGCGTGTGCTGTGGCTGGCACTAAAGGAGAGGACAGGGAATTTATAATTGCCATCTACTTTCAACAGCAGAAACTGATCCAAATCCCCCGGCATATTGATGGCGCGTGCTGGAAACGTTCCATTTTCAGTGACCACTTGGAAACGTTTTCCGCTATGGATCAGATGCTTGCCGGTGATCACGTAGCCATCTTCTGAGACAAAAAACCCCGTGCTCCAATCCACAGACTGGAAGGGGATTTTTGCTTGCGCCTCCACCATTGGGTTGGGCGCCTTGGGAGCGATGATACTGCTCTTTAATGTGGCGGCTTGGTTTACTGCGGTTTTCATCTGGTCAGGAGTCAGAATGCTCTTGAGCAGTTCAAGCCCGGCGATGGCGGCTTGTTGGTGCCGGTCTGCAGCTAGTTTCCACCATTTATAGGCATGTGTGGGGTCATTTCCGCCGAGTTGTTCAATCGTCGGTTCATTCAGCGGTTCGAGCGAATTTTTCCTGGCAAACTCGGTCAAGACTGCCTTGGTAAATCGTTCCTGCCCGGCGGGCACCAGCAATTCTAGAGTCCAGTCTTTCGTCGAGCCTGGAATAGGGTGATAAAGCGCTACAGCATCAGCGAGAATGGCATTTTCTTCCGGATTCAATTCCACCAACTCATCCGGAAATGTTTTGGCGGGATGTTTGTCGTGGAAGTCTTTGGTCACCAGTACGCTTAATTGAGAACCGGCGTTGCGGCCTTGATAGTAGAAGAGCCCAAGGTTGTATTGGCTGGGTGCGTGTCCTAGGCGAGCGGCTTGACGGTAAAGCGTGAAGGCTCGAGGTAGATTCAGGCGAACTCCGATGCCGTTTTCATAAATTTGGGCAAGATTATAGATGGAATCAGGTAATTTATGTGTGACCGCTTTCTCCAGCCAATGTGCCGACATTGCAAGATTGGGGGTCACGCCTTGACCCTGTGAATACATCACACCCAAGGCGTGTTGGGCCGGCCCATGGTTCTGCTTTGCGGCTAGCAGAAAGTGGTCGTGAGCATCTTGGAGCAGGCGATTTTCATTTGAGGAAATCTGCTTATCCTTGTTTTTGTCCCACTGGTCAAACTCCTCTGGCTTGAGCAGCCTCGGGTTATGCTGGATTTCCATGCCAAGGGTGTAATAAAGGACGCCCAGTTGATGATAGGCCGCCACGATACCCTGGGCTGCGGCCCGTTGCAAAAACAGCTCCGCTTTTTGGGTGTCCGGTTGAATGACCTGTAAGCCATGAATGAGGCCGTTCTGGTAAATTCGGCCCAGATTATATTGCGCCACAGCGTGACCTTGCTTGGTGGCCAATAGGTAATACTCTACAGCCTTGTTTAAATCCCGGGGCACTCCAAGACCGGTTTCATACAGATATGCCAGACTCGCTTGGGCCATTGCATGTCCCGTGCGAATGGCGCGTTTGTACATTTCGGCAGCCTTCTCATGATTGCCCACCTTTTGACACATTAGGCCGAGATTATAAAAGTCCGTGGCCGAATTCGCCACCGAGTCGCGCCCATATGGATTGCGGCTTTGCCCAGCTGTCAATGAGGCCAGGTTCGGCGCCCCATTTTCCACCAGTGGACGATAAATATGGATTTTACTTTCGAAGAGGTTCCTTGCTAGGTCGCCAGCCTGTTTCGGAGAATAGCCTCGGCTACCATAATAATGTTCAAGCTCGGCTATGATCTTCTCATATCGCCTCTTTTGTTCTTTTTGAATCTCTCGTTGAGCCGGTGTGACTCTGTACGAATGAAGCCATCTATAAAAATCTTCTGCATTACTTGAGTGATGGAATCCGGACCCCAAGGCTAAAGCAAAAGAAAGGGGCCCAGTGACGGGTGGAGTATTCAGAAAAGTGAAATCCATCCGCGGCTTGAATGAGCCTCCTCCCGTATTGGCGCGGTGTATTACCGGCTCGTGAGGCTTGGCAAAACGTTTTCGTAGATTGCCCAACCACTGTTTGGCCCATTCACGCCCGGCTTTCTCCGCCACCGAAGGGGCTACTTTGTGCTCGGCATAACTTGCCGGGCACAGGAGAAGTCCAATGCTAAACAGCCAAAATATGCGTTGGCTGACTCTCATAAATTTCATTCCATTTCAGTGCCCGCCGGTTGGCTAGGGCAATGTTGTCCGGCCTGACAGCAGCAATTGTCGGGCCAAATTATTCTCACATATATCAATGGAAAAAATCAGCTATTCTCTCTATAAAATAAATTGCGTTTTTTAAGGAAATGAATTTTTCACCCAGTGGATCAAGTTGTTTTCCAAGTTTATCGGATAAAATCACGTTAATGGAGAAAACAGGCCAATTAACGCATATTTTACTTGTTTGTAAGCATTTTAGGTTATTTATGACTATTTAGGTTATTTATGACTATTTAGGTTATTTATGACTATT
>CAZTTU010000008.1:35078-43420 GCA_964616045.1 uncultured Verrucomicrobiota bacterium
GGTTATTTATGACTATTTAGGTTATTTATGACTATTTAGGTTATTTATGACTATTTAGGTTATTTATGACTATTATGGCACGACGATTGCTGCGCGCGGGGCATGATTGATGGCCTTTTTGCCAGCGCTAACTACCAAGGTGTAAAGAGGATGCTCGATGCTACTGTGCTACGACAAGAGGCAATTGGTAGCAATTTGGCGAATGTGGAAACTCCACATTACAAGCGAGTTGACGTGTCGCCGACATTTGCTTCGGAGCTATCGCAGGCCATTAGTTCCGGTTCACCCGTGGCCGTGAGCGATCTCAAGCCGACCATCGTAGTGGATGAAAATGCTGTGGCCCAAAGCCGCGACGGCAACTCCGTGCAATTGGAGAAGGAAATGATGTATTTGCAGAAGAACATGGTGGCACATCACCTGCAGACTCAAATGTTAACCGGCACGTTTGATAAGCTGCGGGCTGCCATCAGGATGCGATAAGGAGGATTCATTTATGTTAAATATAAACATGATGCCTGGTGCCGCTAGTGCCGCTTCCGCCTTGCAGGCGGAAAAAGTACGGATGGAGGTTATTTCCCAGAACATCGCTAACGCTAGCACAACCAGCACCCCCGAAGGCGGTCCGTATCTACGTCAGGTCGTTCGATTTGAGACGATCATGGCCAATCAGTTTGATCCCAACAGTGCCGTGCAGGAAGTGCGCGTTGCCGGGATTGAAAATGATACTCGGCCGCATCGTTTAGTTTTTCAGCCCGGTCATCCGGATGCTGACCAGAAAACAGGTATGGTAAAATACCCAAACGTGAGTGTTCACGAGGAGATGGCAGATTTGATTGCCTCCTCACGCACCATGGAAGCCAACCTCACCATCATCCGTACCGCACGGCAAATGGCGATGAAGACTTTGGCTATTGGTAAACAGTAAACAAGAACACTGAATTATGATCCCGGTCCAAATGAACCCAATGGCGTCGCAGGGGTTGGCGGAAATGTACCGCCAGCAACGTGCCATTATGCAGCAGTCGCAGCAGGTTAGTGAAGCGGCTCGCACGGGGAATGTGGATATGCTACAGGGCACACAGGCGGCGCAAGCTACACAGGCGGTGCAGGGAGTGGGCTTCGGTGATGTGCTCAATCAGTTTGTTAGCGAGGTCAACGACAAGCAGATTGCTTCAGGTCAGGCGGTAAACGATCTGCTTTCAGGCAAGGATATCCCCCTGCATCAGGCAATGATTGCCATGCAGGAGGCCGGCGTAGCTTTCCAGTTAATGGTCGAGGTGCGAAACAAACTGCTGGAAGGATATCAGGAACTGATGCGCATGCAGGTTTAGTGTGAGCCCATTTTTGTAACCCAAACAAACTGAGACGATGGAAAAATTAAAAGCATTAGGTGTGCAACTGCTGGGCATATGGCAGCAATTGGGCGTGAACCAGAAAGTGACCGTGACCGCCTCCGGTCTACTGGTAGCTGGTACGCTGTCCGTGGTGGTGTTCTTCACCAGCCGCACGGATTTTGCCCTGTTATATGGCGGGATGGACCCGAAGGATGCTGGCCAAGTGGTTGCTGTTTTGGAGGAGCAAAGCGTTCCCTATAAGGCGGGTGCCGGAGGCACCAGCATCCATGTGCCGCGTGAAGAGGTGCACAAGCTCCGCATGACGCTCGCGCGGCTAGGGTTGCCCAAGGCCTCCGGGCAGGGAGTGGGTTATGAGATTTTTGATGAGAAAAACACCATTAGCATGTCAGATTTTGTCCAGCAGGTGAACAAGAAACGCGCAATCCAGGGTGAACTCGGCCGCAGCATCTCGATGATTGCCGGTGTGGAAAGCGCCCACGTGATGGTGGTGATGCCTGAGACACGGCTGATTGTGGATGACTCTCGCAAACCGACTGCAGCAGTGCGGCTTAACCTCCAACAGGAGGGGATGCTTGGCAAGGAAGCCGTTAATTCCATTCGTTTTCTGGTGGCCAATTCCGTGCCCGGCTTGAGCCATGGCAATGTTTCGGTGGCCGATAATTTTGGCAACGTTCTAGCCGCCAATGATGAAGCTGGTTCCTTCACCGGCATGTCAGACAAACGTTTGGATGCGCAGGCAAATCTGGAGAAATATCTCGCGAACAAGGTGGAAACCATGCTCACCAGCGTGCTCGGTCCGGACCAGGTGCGAGTGGAAGTGAGCGCAGAGATTGATCATGATCAGATCACTCATATGTCCGAGAAATATGATCCTGACGGTTCAGTGACCAACACCGTGACGGAAAAAATTGAAATCAACGGCGACAGCCGGCCAAGTCCGGGCGGCGTGGCCGGTACACCTGTCAACACCAACGTTAGCACTAACAATGCTGGGGGAGCCTTGTCGAATAACCAACAAGACAAGCGCGAATTAATTTATTCCATGAACAATAGCCGTTCCACCACCAACGTGGTGAAAGCGGCGGGAACCGTGAAGCGCGTCACTGCGTCGGTGCTGGTGAATGCCAGCACAGAACCGCGCGACAATGCCGCAATGACGCAACTAACAAATATTGTTCAGAACGCATTAGGTCTCCATATGGACGGCAGTACAATTCGCAAGGACAACATCATTGTGGCAGAGATGGCTTTTAACCGTGCTTACATCGCCGAGGCTCAGGATCAGCTCGACTCCGCCGCCACCAAAAGCATGATTAGTGACATTTTGCGCAATGCATTGTACGTTTTGCTGGGTGCAGGTGCGTTGTGGGTCTTTGTGAAACTGGTGAAAGGTACCAAGGATGAAGTGATTCAGACTGGCGTACCAGTGGGTCAGTTACTTGCGGGTACACCAATGATGACAGCGCCGGCAGGAGTCGCCGTTGGTGCACCAGCCGCTGCGGGGCCTGGATTAGCACCGGCTGCCGCCAGCAGAATAGCCACCACCGATGCAGATGCACAGATGGCGATCTCTGCCAATACATTGGAAGAAATTGAAGAAGCCTTGAAGGATCCATCAAAACTTTCGACTGCTGAAATCGAGCAACTGATGGAGCGTCGCAAGGAAGAGCGTGAGCGCCGGAAGATGCTTATGCAAATGGATCAAGAAGAGGATGAGGATGATTTTGAGGTGGCTGAGGAGGCGAAGCAGAAGTTGCTCATGGACTTCGGTCTGGGTAAGAAACAGCCTGAGCGAGTGGACCTTGCGGTGCTGCGTGACATGATCAAGGATAACCCGGAACAAATGGCAGGTGCGGCTCGACGCTGGCTGGGCCAGAAGAAGGCGGGCAAGGATAGTGATCAAAAGTTGGAGGGTGATTCTTGAGTGAAAAGCTGATCACGGAGGAATGATACATGGCTGAAGCAGCTACTACAAAAAAAGGCAAAAAACCCGCAGCACAAGGGGTGGAAGGATTGACTCCAACCCAAAAGCTGGCGGCCTTTCTCGTCATTATGGGTGAGGATTCTGCGGCGGAGATTCTAAAGAAGTTCGATGACAATGAGCGGGAGCTTATTTGTGCTGAAATGGCCAACCTGCCGTTGCTCGACGCTGCCGAGCAAGGTGCGGTGCTTCAGGAGTTTACCATGATGGCCGTAGAGGCCCAGAACGCCGTGAGCGGAGGAGTGGATTTTACCCGGAAGGTTCTGGAGAAGTCCGTGGGCCTGTTCAAGGCAGCGGAGATCATTGGCCGTGTGGGTACTGCACGCACCAGCGTGGCTACCATGCAGCAGATTATCGACTTGGATGCCACCTCCATATGTAATCTGTTGAGGGAGGAGGATGCGCAGACGATCGCCTTGGTCGTCAGTTATCTTTCTGCGGCGAAAGGATCGGAAGTGCTCATGAGCCTTCCGGACAAGGTACGCGAAGTTGTGATTGAAAAACTCGCTACGCTTGAATCTACACCCATTGAAGTGGTGGAAACACTCGGTGAGGTACTCTCTAAAAAGGTGGGTAAGCGCGTCAGTCGTGCTCTCAACCAAACCGGTGGCGAGAAATCCGCGGCCGCCGTGCTTAATGCTATGCACAAGGATGAGCGCAAGAAACTCCTCGATAATATGGATGAGCGTGCTCCGGATCTCGTGCGCTCCATCCGTATGAAAATGTTCACCTTCGAGGATCTGCAGCAGCTTGATGTCAAGACGATGCAGAAAATTATGCGTGAAGTGGATGCCGGCAAATTGGCCGTGGCCCTCAGTGCCGCACCAGGGGAACTGCAGGAGGCAATGCTTGGGGCACTTTCCAAGCGTGCTGCCGAGAATGTTAAGGATGAGATCGAGAATATGGGTAAGGTTTCGCTGCGCGAAATTGAGACCAACCAAAACTCCATTATCGACGTGGTGCGCCAGCTTGAATCTGAGGGGGAAATTTCACTGGAAGCTGAATAATTTATGGTCAAGGCAATCGACAATATCGTCACGGGAGCGCCTCTGCGCGATATCCGCTTGGTCATTGGCCCGGCGGAAGCTCTGCTAAAGGATTCTGACCGATTCGAGGAGCCCGCAGATCCATCGCTGGAAGACCAGCTTCGCGAGAGCGATGCGCAGGGTTACAGTCGTGGGTGCGACGAGACCGCTGCGGAGTACGAGAAAAGACTACAGGTCCTGCGACAGGAGTTAGAGGAGACTCAGCATAATACCACGGAGAATTTGCTTGATAAGATTGAAAACAAAGTACAGGAAAATGTTCAGGAACGCCTGCGCGAGCTGGAAGGCGAGTTGGTCGAATTCGCGGCCGAAGCCGCCATTCGACTGGTCAACGGCCTGCCCATTAGCACCGACATTCTTGAGGCCTCCATTATAGATGCGCTCAAACATTGTGAAAACGACATCGAAGTGTCTGTCCACCTGAACTCGGCAGATTTAAAGATGCTCAAGGAAAGCGGCTCAGAACTGCTATCCGATTCTCCACATCAACGTCGTGTGAGATACTTGAAGGATGAAGAGGTTTCGCGTGGCGGTTGCCTCGTGGAAACCCGTTGCGGTGTCATTGATGGCCGCCGTGAAACCCGTGAAAAAATACTGAGGGAAACAGTCAACACATGATTCCCGGGGACACAATTGAAAATCCACGCAGCTCCACTAAGCTCGGGCTGGCTCAGGCACGTTCACGCCTTTCCGGCACACGTTTGGTGCAGAACCGCGGACGCGTGACGCAAATGATCGGGTTGGTGATAGAGTCACAGGGCCCGATGGCGTCGGTAGGTGAAATTTGCAGCATTGAATCACAGGTTACCGGAACAACGACCAAGGCGGAGGTAGTGGGTTTTCGGGATCGCAATCTACTACTCATGCCATTGGGTGATGTGCAGGGAATTTGCCCCGGTAGTGAAGTGGTGGCCACCGGTCATTCACTTCGCGTGCCGGTGGGCGAGGAATTACTCGGCCGCGTGATTGACGGCATGGGCCAACCGCTGGATGAATTGGGCGATATTCCAAAGTTACCCCTGGCTGAATTGGATCTAACCACGCCGCATCCACTCAAGCGCGAACGCATTACCGAAACGTTTGAAACCGGCATCAAAGCGATCGATACCTTTACTACGTTGGGCCGTGGCCAGCGCTTGGGTATTTTTGCCGGTAGTGGTGTGGGCAAATCCACTCTCATGGGGATGATGGCCAGTAAGGCTGAGGCTGATGTGAATGTGATTGCATTGATCGGCGAACGGGGCCGAGAGGTGCGTGAATTTTTAGAATGCGATCTTGACGAAAAAGGCCGCCGCAAATCGGTAGTGGTGGTGGCTGCCTCCAACGAGCCTGCACTCACCAGAGTGAAAGGCACCTTTCTGGCGATGACCATTGCCGAGCATTTCCGTTCACAAGGTAAAAATGTCCTATTGATGATGGATTCGATCACCCGTTTTGCCATGGCGCAACGTGAGATTGGCCTTGCTATTGGGGAGCCGCCCAGCTCTCGCGGTTACACCCCATCTGTTTTTTCTCTGTTGCCGCAACTGCTGGAACGTGCCGGCAATAATGAGCATGGATCCATTACAGGCTTTTTCAATGTGCTGGTGGAAGGTGATGATATGAACGATCCCGTGGCTGATGCTACGCGCTCCGTATTGGACGGCCACCTTGTGCTGTCCCGGGAATTAGCTACGCAAAACCAGTATCCGGCCATTGATGTGCTTGAAAGCGTGAGCCGACTCTCGCCTGATCTGCTTTCGCCGGAAGATTGCCAGCTCATGGGCTCGGCCCGCGAATGCATGGCGGTCTATCGTAAGAGCCGTGATTTGGTTTCTATTGGGGCTTATCAGGCGGGAACCAATCCGCAGATTGATCGGGCGATAGAGCTGCACGAATCGCTCAATGAATTTTTAAAGCAGAGTGTGGACGAAACCTGTGGCTTTGGTGACAGTTGGCAAGCTCTCCGCGAGATCATGCAAGTCGTTGAGTCCGAGGAGAAAATGACAGCGCAGCCGGATTTGTCGATGCAGCAGCCTAGCCCTTCACTAACAGATAACCCGACGCCATGAAGCCTTTTCAATTTTCACTGAACACAGTGCTGGACGTACGTTCCAATGAGGAACAAACCGCGCGCGCGGCGCACACAGCCGCACAGGAGGCGCTGGAGGTGATCCTGATACAGCGCCGTTCGGTGGAAGAGGCGGTTGAAAGCAACTTGTCCGCGTGCCACCAGGCGTTTGACGGGCAGGTGAAATCGGGAACCATTGCGCACCTGCAATCGGCCCTCCGTGAATTGCGTGCGCAACTTGAGATGTTGGAGCCTGAGGTGGCGCGTTTGCAGGAAGAGGCAGACGTCAGGTGGCAGGCCCTGCTTCAGGCCCGCCAGAGACGGGAGGCTTTGGATAAATTAAAGGAGAAACAACATGCTGCGCATCTCAAAGAGGGGATGCGCACTGAGCAAAATGCCATCGACGAGATGGTGCTGCTGCGAGCTGCGGCTGGCCTCAGCCAAAAACTATAACGACTGATGAAAAAGATATTTAGTTCACGCTGGATGCCCGTTCTGGTGGGTGGGGTGTTGTTTGTCGGCGCCCTGATCGTCCTCATGTTTGTGGTCGGTAAAATGGGTGACAAAGAAAAAGAGGAGTTCAAGGCTTTGGTCGAGAAATGGAAAGATTCGAAAACACAGCAGGAACTAGACGATGCCAATGGCTCATCAAAGAAGGAACTGACGTTGCCGGATGCTTCGGAAACGGATGATAAGCAAAAATATGATGAAAAGAAAGATGAGGTGTCCACAGTCATTGACAACTCTTTTAGAACGATTAACGACATGTCCGATCCGGGAGAGCTGACATTTGACAATCCCGCGCTGCCGCCATTGATGGAGGCTTTGGCCCAGCAACGTGATTATCTTCGAAAACGTGAACGGGATTTGGTCGAACTGGAGGCGCACATCAACGAGCAACTACAGGAACTGCACTGGCAGACCAACCGTATCACTCAGAGCCAGGCGGAATTGGACAAGCTTTTTGAAAAACACGTCACATTTATTAAACAACAGGAGGTTGGGCAATTGAGAAATCTGGCCCGCATTTACGAGAGCATGATGGGGCCGGACCAGCCGGATCCCGGACCGGTCATCCAATCGTATTTGAAGGCCAACCAGGCATTGGATCCAACCTTGAACGCCAAGATATTCCATTATCTTGCTCCCACCAACCAGGCTCGGATCATCACCGAACTAGTGGTGGGAGAGGGTGCTGATGTCCCACTTTATCAAGATATTATTCGAAGTCTCCGGAAAACAATGCCGGCTCCGGGGCTCACTCCACCTGCACCTGCACCGTAACATGACAACGATTATACAAACCGACTCCACACCCGATCCGCAGGATTCCATTCTGGCTCTGGCAACTAAATCAGGGGAAACTGAGGATAACCACGGCTTTGACAAGGTCCTTGAACAAACCGCACATGAAGAAGACCAGGAAGGCAATGACGGGAAAAAACCGGAGGAAAATGCTGCTTCGGCGGAGCGCAAACAAGTGATGAATCGTGCCAGCTCCAACCAGCACGGGCACAATCAGAGCGCAGTCAAATCCAGAAAACTTAACCCAGCAAAGCTAATTAATTTCGATCACATCAACGGCAAGCGGGGAGAACCTGTCAATATCACCAAGGTAAAAGGTTCGTTGAAGGAGGCAAAAGGTTCGTTGAAGGAGGCAAAAGGTTCGTTGAAGGAACAAATCAAATCACCTGAGCAACAAAACTTTGCCAAAGTGAAGTCGCAAACACAAGCGAGGCAAAACGATCAGAAGAAGAGTATCATTTCCGATAAAATATTGGATGAACATAAAACCCTGAAAGCTTTGAAACAGGAGCAAGTGCGACAGGCGGCCAAGACAGAAGTTCGGAAAAAATTGCGACAGAAGTCAAAGTTGGAGGATAAGGTTAAATCCACGGAATTGCGCACCC
>CAZTTU010000009.1:0-8768 GCA_964616045.1 uncultured Verrucomicrobiota bacterium
GGATCATTCAAGTTGCGGCCGCACTTCGTCCCCGATTTGAAACGACAGTGATAATGCCTAGGGAGAACTCGGAACTTTTCCGAGAGAAGTGCGACGTGCTGGGTATTCCTTACAAAACATTATGGATGAGCCGCCTTACCAAGGAGTTCAAGGTGGCTTTTCGTTATCTCCTTTTTTCTGTATTTGAGATTGCCCAACTTGTACGCTATTTCCGTCAGGAAAAGTTTGATTTAGTTCACGTTAGTGGAGGATCATGGCAATACAAAGGGTTGATCGCAGGGAAGCTATCCGGAACAAAAGTCGTCTGGCACCTCAACGACACGTATATGCCTTGGGTGATCCGCAAGCTCTTTGGATTGCTGAGTTTCTTGGCGGACGGCTACATATACTCTTCGAATGCCACCAAAGAATACTATGACTCGTACGTGAAAAAGGAGAAACCAGGGTTTGTCATTCTACCTCCCGTGGATACCACTCATTTTAACCCATCTCAGCAGTACGAGGGCGATGAGGGCCTCGTAGAGAAATGGGAGGGGATGGTTGTTGTCGGGACGATAGCCAATATTAACCCGCTGAAGGGGTTTGATGTTTTTATCCGTGTTGCGGGAGCATTAAATCGGAAATTTGATAACGTTCATTTTGTTGTTGTAGGTCATGTGTACAAGAGACAGCATAATTATTTCCATAGTTTGCAGAAAATGTGTGAGCAATTGTCCGTCAGTAATCTGGATTTCGTCGGCGGGCGTAAGGATGTCCGTCCTATTTTGAAGAGATTCGATGTCTTTGCATGTTCGTCTCCAGCAGAAAGTGGTCCCATGACGCTTTTTGAGGCGATGGCAATGAGAAAGCCGGTCGTGTCAACCAATGTCGGTGATGTTGGCCATTATGTGAGTAATGGTCATAACGGCTATATTGTTGATGTTGGAGACTGGGAAACATTCGAGGAATGCTTGGCCAAGCTCGTCGCAGATAAAAAGAACCGGTTAGAATTTGGGCAAAGGTCAGGGCAGATAGCTGTGGAAAAGCTGGATATAGCAAACAGTGTCAGTTTGCACCTGATGGCGTACTCAAAATTTGTAAATTAGCAGCCGCTACAAAAGATAATTATGAGGGATAGCCGAATTCAAAATGAAAAGGAATTCCATGATAAATTGTTTGAAGATGATGAATACCAAAGGACAGCCACCCGGAAGTATTACTCTATTTGCAAGAATGTAAGGGATAAATATATTGAAGCTGTTTTTAATAAAAGTAAAGGCAAGTCACTTTTAGAATATGGATGCGGAACTGGAAGTTTTTCGAGATTATGGTCGGAAAATGGAGCGATTGTTACCGGTATTGATATTTCCCCGGAAGGGATTCAAAAAGCTGAGGATATATCGAAAAATGCTGGGTTCGATGCGGAATATTATGTCATGAACGCCGAAAAGACAGAATTTCAGGAAGATAGATTTGATATTATTGTCGGAATGGGCATCATTCACCACCTTGACCTGAAGCAATGCTATAAAGAGCTGCAAAGGATTTTAAAGGAAGGCGGCCAGGCAATATTTATCGAACCCTTGGGGCACAATCCAATAATTAATCTATATAGATCACTAACACCTAGAATGAGGACTGAAGATGAGCATCCCCTTATGGTGAAAGATATTAAGCTTATAGAGGAATATTTCCAGCGGGTTGAAGTCCATTATTATATTCTGTTTGCATTGATGGCAGTGCCATTTAGGGATACAAAGATCTTTAAGACTCTGCTCGCTTGTTTAGAATCAATTGACAATATAGTGTTCCGTGTTCCATTCTTTAGAAGGTATGCTTGGCAAATAATAATACATGCAAGTCATCCGATTAAGGATTAAAGGTAGAAACTTTCAAATATGTCTAAAAAACATAAAATATTAGTTACGGGAGGGGCGGGCAATATCGGAACCAACCTATGCAATGAGCTGGACTCAAGGGGGTATGACGTAATTTCATGCGATTTATATAATACCGAACGTGACAACTATATCCGTTGTGATGTCTTAAATTATCGGCAAATTGAGTCTGTTTTTGAAAAGTATGGGCCATTCAAGTTTGTCTTTCACCTTGCAGCAGAATACGGTAGATGGAATGGTGAGGCTTATTATGAAAATCTCTGGCAGACGAACTGTGTAGGGACGAAACATATTTTGATGTTTCAGAAAAAATTTCTCTTTAAACTCATTTTCTTTTCCTCGTGTGAAGTTTATGGAGATTATGATGGGTTGATGACTGAAGATGTAATGGTCAGTAATAGGGTATCGGATACCTATCAAATGAATGATTATGCCATAACCAAGTGGGCCGGGGAATTAATGGTATTAAACGCTGCTGACATGTTTGGCACAGAAACAGTCAGGGTAAGGCCATTAAATTGTTATGGGCCCCACGAACATTACACGCCATATAGGGGGTTTATACCTAAATTTATATATAATGCGTTGAGCAACAGACCATATACTGTCTATCAGGGGCACAAGAGAATTATAGACTATGTTGAGGATTCTTGCAGAACATTCGCTAATATAGTGGGGAACTTCGTGCCAGGTGAAGTTTATAATATTGGTGGGCGAGTAGAGTGGGAGAAAGATATAAAAGAGTATTCAGACATTGTTCTAAGTGTGACGGGCAGAGATGACTCACTAGTTGAATACATGGAGGCAGAATCCTTTACCACCAAAATTAAAACGGTGGATTTTTCAAAAGCCATCAAAGACTTAGATCACAATCCAGTTGTGGCCCCAGAAGAAGGGATTAGGAGGACTGCAGAATGGATGAAAAACATTTACAGGCTTTAAAATATTACGAGAAACACGCACCATGAATAGTTATGAATATCGTTTAAATTTGGTTACGGAGTACCTTGGAAAATTAGATCTTTCGGATGATATAAAATCTTATTTTCTCGATAGGGTGATCTTGGTCACTGGTGGCGCTGGAGCCATTGGTTCAAATCTGGTAATTGCCCTTTCACAGTTAGTCGGAGATAACGGTAAAATAATAGTAATGGATAACTTGAGTGCCATCAGAAGTGGTGAGCCCATTGATCTACCGCCATTACCGAATATGATGTTCGTGAAGGGCGATATACGTAACGATATTGATATAAAGCGCGTGTATCGCGAAAAGCCTTCCATTGTTTATCATCTCGCAGCATTTTTTGCGAACCAAAACTCCGTCGATTATCCTGAAAAATCTGCTGATGTGGATATCAATGGTATCATAAAGCTGTTGGACTTGGCTCAGTTCACCGGAGTTGAAAAATTCATTTACGCCTCTAGTGGCTGCTCGGTCTATGGTTCTTATGGGGAAATGCCGCTAAAAGAAGATTTTATTTCCATGCACCTGACAACGCCATACCAGATAAATAAAATGGCCGGAGAGATGTATTGCAATTTTTACCATCATCACTATGGGCTTAATACTGTAAATTGTCGTTTTTTTAATTCGTTTGGCCCTGGAGAAGTGCCAGGACAGTATCGGAATGTGATTCCCAATTTTGTTTATTGGTCCATGCAAAAGAAATCGTTGCCCCTTACTGGCACTGGTGATGAAACCCGGGATTTTACATATGTCCTGGATTTGGTTCAGGGGCTCATAAAGGCAGCGCATTACAAGAAAGCTGTGGGTCAAGCTTTCAATCTTGCGTCTGGCAAAGAAACAAAAATCTCAGATATGATTTCAATGGTGAATGAAGCCACGGGCAATTCAACGGGCATTGCGCATTATCCTGCTCGAAAGTGGGACACCAAAAAACGTCTGCTGGCATCGATAGACTTGGCTGCTGAACTTATAGATTATCAACCCACAACTAAATTTGAAGAAGGTCTCATAGCCAATATGGAGTGGTTTAAAACAAACTGGGATAATATTCAGGCAGCCGCAGATTTTCCCGTTGGCATGAGCAGCGCTGTTAGAAAGGGCTGACAATTACCTTGTTCCGGCCTCGTCTGAGGTATGAGAATTGGTGAAGGAGCAAATGCACAAATAAGATCCTCACTGTATCCGCCATCTATTGGATTATGGCACATAAACAAAAAAAGAGGCCAAAATTATGGATTTGCTCTGAGCATTTCGAGCCATATGGCGATAAGTCAACAGGGTATTATATGACCGAGATTGCTAACGCAATGGCTTGCCATCGCGAAATAGCCGTCATAACGGCCACGCAAAATCACTCAGAAGATGAAAATCCACGTTATGAAATTATAAGAATAAGCAAGTTGTTCATTAAGGAAAAAAATTTATTTCTAAAAGCAGTCAATCATTTATTTTTAGGCCTTAAATATATGTTCCACCTTTCACTTAAAGTAAAAAGTCATGATGCTTTATTTATAGTCACTAATCCGAGCACCCTATTGATCATTGCATCCTTGATTGTAATATTAAAGAGGTGCAACTTGACTGTATTGGTATATGATGTATTCCCTGAAAACTATGCAGTGGTCAGTTGTGCAAGTAAAAAAACATTTACATATAAAGCATTGGTCAAAATATTTAACTACAGTTATTGCTCTGCTAAAACTTTGATTTCCATAGGGGATGACATGACTTCTCTATTGCGCGCTAAGTTGCCAAAATACAAAGGGAAGATAATCAAAATAACAAACTGGTCTGAAACGAATGAGGTTGTGCCTAATAAAAATTATAAAAATGAAATTATCACCTGTCATGGCCTCCAAGATAAGACTATTTTTGCTTTTGCTGGCAACATAGGGCGATTACAGAATATACAATTTCTTGTAGATACTTTTAACCAATATATACCTAGTGAGGCGCATTTGTTGTTCATTGGCGGGGGCGCTATGGTGGATTACGTGAAAAGCGCGGCGAGGAGAAAGAATGCGAATGTCACTTATGCCGGAACGTTCCCTAGGGGTGAACAGGCTAAATTTTTAAATGCCTGCGACATTGCGATTGTTTCATTAGCTGAAGGTATGCATGGGCTGGGGGTTCCATCAAAAGCATACAATATTATGGCTGCTGGGAAGCCAATATTATTCGTTGGGGAGGAGGGCTCTGAAATTTATAAAATGGTCAATAAACATAAAATCGGATGGGAAACGCTACCGGGGAATAGGGAAAAGCTTGCTGAAACAGTAGATTATATATTGGCTAATCCTGATGAAATAAAACAAAAAGGAGTGCTGGCTAGGCAGTTGTCTGTACGTAAATATAATAAGAATTTAATCTTAAAAAAGTATGTCAGTCATTTCGAAAGCATCATTTCATAGAAGCATATAGCATTCCTTTATAGATAAACATAGATGGTCATAAAAATATGCCAATTGCAGTAAGAGTCATGGAGGGGCAAGCCAAAGTGGGTCGGGGAAAATATATAAATGACCGAACGGGAAAAGTCGGAGTTTACGTTAATATGAGAAGTGGATTCATCGGTGCCAGTATTTGGGTCGATTAGATCAGTATTCTAATATCAACTTTTCTATCATAAAAATCCAAGCGAGACTTCCACTGAAAATATATAGAGGTGAAGTCGGAATCATTCATCAATTGAGGTCCTTATGCCCAAAGGGTTGATTATGGCTAATCATGCAGCTAAACACAGAGATGTTGTGCGCCAGGAATCGCTTTACAATGGTGTTGGGGTGAGATTGATTGATATTAATAGTGCTTCGAACGAAGAAGTATTTTGTGGAGGGGCGTGTTACGCCCGGTCTCAAGGTTGGCGAAAGTGGTCCGGTCATGAGTATTTCTCAAATCATGCATGTGTTTTCCGATTAGAATTTATGCTTCATGAGGTCTGCTTATGAAGATCCTGATTATATTCGGCACCCGCCCCGAAGCCATCAAGATGTTGCCACTTGTCCTTCGCCTGCGTCAGGATTTCGACGCACGTGTCTGTGTGACTGGGCAGCACCGTGAAATGCTTGACCAAGTATTGGATCTTTTCCAAGTGTCGCCCGATTTTGATTTAAACCTGATGAAACCGAATCAGGATTTAACAAATCTTACAGCAGAGATTTTGCACGGCGTTACTCGTGTTCTGCAGGGAGAAAACTTTGACTGGGTGCTGGTACAGGGTGACACCACTTCGACGATGACCGGGGCACTAGCGGCTTTCTATCATGGCGTCAAAGTAGGACATGTTGAAGCTGGCTTGCGGACTTATAATCTGCGGGCTCCTTTCCCGGAAGAGCTCAACCGTCAAGTCACTTCGAAAATGGCTACTTTGCATTTTACCCCCACTTTGCATAGCCAAGCAAATTTAAGGAAAGAAGGTATTTCGCAGAATGCAGTGCACGTCACGGGTAACACTATCATCGATGCCCTACACTGGGTACTTAACCATGTTCCGCAACCGGAATGGTCTTTGCCTTTCGATCCCAAGAAACAACGGATGATATTGGTCACAGGTCATAGGCGAGAGAATTTTGGTGACGGCTTGCTGCAGATTTGCGAGGCACTAAGTACCATCGCAAAGCAACAGCCTAAGGTTCAAATCGTTTACCCAGTTCATTTAAATCCAAACGTGCGGGAACCGGTTCACCGAATTCTTTCAAAGCTACCTAATCTGCACTTACTTGAACCGTTGGATTATCCCCGATTTGTGTACTTGATGAGCCAGTCTACCCTAATCCTAACAGATAGTGGAGGGGTGCAGGAGGAAGCACCAAGCTTGGGCAAACCCGTGTTGGTAATGAGAGATACCACGGAGAGACCGGAAGCGGTCGAAGCCGGGACCGTTCGGCTTGTTGGTGCTTGCCGGCGGATGATTATCGATGAAACTCTGCGGCTATTAGAAGATTCCGAGGCCTATCGCAGCATGGCATACGCTCATAATCCCTATGGCGACGGTACTGCCTGTGAACAGATCGCAAATCTCCTGAGAGACCACGAGCCCGGAACGTATTGAGCCGATATATATAATACGGACTACATATAGGAAGTCGGGAACTATTATCGCAGAGTTAAAACCAGGCAGATGTTATATGACCTGTGATTGGAATTTGCCAAGAGGCCGGATCCAAACTTCAAGATCAAGACGCTAAATGAAAATATGGATCAAGGTGAACTGCGCAACCTTCAAGACAAGGCACTACGCAAATACTATTTTTCAGCCTCCAGAGTCATTCGCGAGTTGAAGAATACTCGTGATTTAAAGCAGTTGATGACCAAGGCTCGCATTGGCTTACGATTGGTCCTTCCTCGATTCTAAAAGGGAATGGTCCTATCCGCCCTCTCGTTTGGAAAACTGCACGTCTATTTTTTTCTTTTGGGAAGAAGCTCTTCTGGTTTTGGAGGTGGCAGTTGGAGCAACCCCTTTAGCAGGGCGCTTTCTCCTTGTATATCTTTATGTATATGGCTAGTTTCCCGCGAGTATCTGGATTGTGCCTCCTATTGAGGATAAGGCATGGGCTATTGATGGATTGTATAAAGTTCTAATCTGTTCCTAGACTGCCGCAGGCTGATTGGGGGCAAGGGCAATAAAATCGTGAATTTTGTCAGTTTGGCTGGTAGTGACGACTCAATATATCCTGTAAATCATGGTTAATCCTTCTTCAGCTTCCCCTGTTTGGTCTGGATATGTATTGGCGATTGTTGCGGTGGGCATTTCACTGGGGGTCTGTGGATTGATGGTGGGGTTATATCGCAAATGGGGATGGGGTGGGGATTGTCATATGGGCAATAAGCCCCAGAGATTTCATTCAAAGTCGGTCAGTCGTTTGGGTGGGGTCGGCATTTTCTCGGGTGTTTTTGTCGCTCTTGTATTCGGAACCAATGGTGTGATGGAGTTGGGGCAAAGGATTTTATTGTGTGCCATGCCGGTGGTTACGGTTGGGTTTATTGAGGATTTGACAGGTCGGGTGAATGCCAGGTGGCGATTGATCGTTGCTGGCGGAGCGGCACTGGCTGGAGCGCTTTGGCTGGGTGCCGTTTTGCAATTGCCATTTGGGGCATCATGGGGAGTGGTGCATACAGTCCTGAGTATTGCCTTCACTGTGTTTTGCGTATCAGGGGTTACGCAGGCATTTAACATCATTGATGGTTTTAACGGGCTGGCTTCAGGAGTGGGAATGGTTGCCTTGGTTGCACTGGGTTGGCTGGCCAACACGCTTGGTGATGTAGCTTTGAGCTCGCTGTGCTGGGGCATGGCCGCAGCGATATTCGGTTTTTTGATTTGGAATTATCCGAAGGGGAAACTGTTCCTGGGCGATGGCGGAGCTTATCTGCTGGGATTTGTAATCGCCATGATTGCGGTGTTGCTGGTGGTGCGGCATCGGGAGGTATCCTGGTTCCTGCCCCTGCTTTTGGTTATCTACCCAATTACTGAAACACTTTTCTCGTTGTACAGGAAATCCATTTTGCGTGGCACCGGTGCGATGAAGCCAGACGGGGTGCATTTCCATATGTTGGTTCATAAACGTTTGAACCGGTGGTCGAATAGCAGTTATCGGCATGGGCTGTGGCGCAACTCGCTAACAAGTATTTTTTTCTGGGTGATGACCTTGGCAATAGTGTTGCCGGCGCTGGTTTTTTGGGATCAGCCGCTGGTTTTGATCGGCTTGGCTATTGGGTTTGTGGTGGCTTATGTATGGTTTTATTTCCGGCTTGTGCGATTCCGAGTTCCGCAGTGGATGGTATTGGTTGATGGCCGGCGAAGTTCTCAGGCGGAGATGGGGTCAACTAAAGCGCTTCCACAATCAAACGGGAAGGTGGCAAACGGGAAGGCGGCAAACGGGAAGGCGGCAAACGGGAAGGCGGCAAACGGGAAGGCGGCAAACGGG
>CAZTTU010000009.1:8868-43182 GCA_964616045.1 uncultured Verrucomicrobiota bacterium
AACGGGAAGGCGGCAAACGGGAAGGCGGCAAACGGGAAGGCGGCAAACGGGAAGGAGCGTCTTTCTCGGGAGGATTCAGTAGAGAAGGACAGTCAAAGTGAATTTTGGGAAATTGATTGAGCGTATGGGTTGATTCATGGGCAAAGATAAACAGGAGGTATCTCAAGCGGACCGGGTTGAAGAGGAGGACACCATAAACCTCCTTGATTTGTTGCTGGTTTTTGCCCGGCACAAGAAGAAGATTCTTATCATCCCGCTACTCATCGGGTGTGCCGTGGCGGTTTACAGCTTGCAGGCACCTGTAGTTTACACGGCAAGTACCACCTTTGTGCCTTCTCCCACGGGCGTTCCGGGTGAGATACTCCTCTCTTTTCTTAAGTCCAGATCCATGCAGGACCAGGTTCTCTCCAAGCACAAATTGCAGACTGCGTCAGCTGTCAACTTTTCAATTGGTCGCAAAGATGGAATTATTAACGTTACGGTGCATGATGGGGATCCGGAAAAGGCGGCACAAATGGCTAATGCTTATGTTAATGAATTGAGAGAGTTTTCCAGCAAAACCCACCCAGCCCAAAAGGAGGGATCTGCCCTCTCTTGGGAAGACCAACTGGAAAAGGCAACGAATACATTGTCGGTTGCCGAGGCTAAATTGAGCAAATTTATGAATAAAAATGGATTGATAGCTATTGCAGAACAAGGAGAGTCCATCGTGAAAGTTGCAGGCCGGTTACGGGATCAGATTACCCGCAAGCAACACGCCTTGGCCGTGGCAATCAATAAAGGCGCGGATAAAAATCCCGAAATGCAGGAACTTGCATCTGAAATTTCAAAGTTAAGGGATCAGCTTGCAAAAATTGAAAGCGTTCAGCCCTTGGAATTTGCTCGTCTCATTCGTGATCGAGATGAGGCCAGCAGTAATTCCACAAAAGCGAGGAAAAAGTATGAATCGGCTAAACTGAAGGTAGAGAGTGCAGAGGGGTTGTTTCAGGTGCTGGATGTGGCTGTGCCGCCCGGAAGGCGCTCAAACTCCATAAACACGACAAGGACCTTGAAGGCAGTGGTTGCGAGCGGTTTTCTGGTGTGTTTATTGGCTTTTATCCTGGAGGCCAAACGCCAGGCGGAGCAGGATCCTGAGCAGGCGGAAAAAATGGCTGAACTCAAGAACCTGCGTAAGCTTTAAATCTTCCTTCTCCTAAAGGGCCAAACTTCTTCAGCTTGGACCCTGTCAATATCCCACCCGATGAATTAACCTGGCCGGAGGTGCATACCCTTACGGCTGAGTGATGATGAGTTGGGGGATAGTAACGGTGTTGGCGGTTTGATTGGCGGCTGAGGTCAGGATAAGAGCTCTGTTTTGGGTAGCATTGGAATTGGCCCAGCTAGCGTTGTTGTTGTTGATATAGGCAGAGGTAATAGTGATTTGGGTGCCTGTTGGGTTGAAGGTGATGCCGGCTGGTGGAGCGACGGGGTTCACGTCAGCCCTTATGTAGGCATTAGAGGCGTTGTCTGCCAGGGTAATGGTCTTCACTCCCAGGAAATTATTTCCGTTAATGACCAGATTGCCACTGCCAAGCGTGTAAGTGCTGGTACCACCATTAAAGCCGCCGCCCGCAAAGGTTGCTGCAGTGTTGCCAAGGAATGTGGGGGTGGCACTGACGGTAAATGCTCCGGAAGAATTATTGTCGCTGACGATTGCACCAAATGGAGTGGTGATCTTGATTCGCCGGCTGCCAGCGGCGGAGGCATCCAGCAGGTTTGCATTAGGGAATGAATTCGCCGCGATCGTGAACTGGGTGCCACTCACGACCGTGACGCCCGAGGTTGGCCCGATGGCAGTATTGGCCGCAAGTGTGGAGCCGTTTACATTTACTATCTCCGCAGAGGTAAGGACTCCCAGTCCATCGCCGTTGACAGTGAATGTGTCATTGTCACGTTGATAGTTTGAAGTGTCGGTTAGCCCGGAGTAGCTTGTATAAGTGGGGGGAACCCCCACGTAGAAGCGCAGGTTTTGGGGTGTCAGAACAGAATCACGCGAACCATTAAGACGGAAGCGCCGCCAGAGTGAAGTTGAGAGTGAATCAGCGTCCGGACCGTTGGCGAATTGTGCCACGGAAGTGTCAATCAGGATTGAGGTGTCGGTGACGGTTACGCCCGGGTTGGGCAGGGTGATATTGGGGGTATTGGTCAAAGCTGTGCCATTTTCATCTACAAGCTGAATTTCGGTGATGGTCTTGAGATTGGTGCCGGTGATGGTTACATCATCCCCTGTGATGTAATGCCGGTTGAATGTATTGGGAGAGGTGAATCCGGCTATAAACAATACGGTGGGTTGGGCGCTCACGCCGAAAGTGATGCTGCTATCGGTAGTGCCCACGGCATTAAACACCTTGAACTTGCGGGGGCTGGCGGAGCTGTTGCCATCGGCTTGGGTGGTGTAGAAAACATTTGAGGAAATTTGAATGCGCGAACCATTGTCATCAACCGCCACGCCCGCGGCCGGTAGGTCCACCGTCATGGCCGGTGACAGCGCGGAGCCATCGGAGTTAACTATCTCGATCCGATAAGTGGTGTTGAGGGCGGTGCCATTGATGTCAATGGCCTCATCCCGGCGGAAGTCGCCGTTGCCATCCAGAGAGCCGAGGGCCGTGATCACCGGCTTGGTCGTAATGTTGGCTATGAGTTGCAGATTATTGGTGTTGCTCAGTGCGCCGGTTCCGCTGCCGCGTGCCACTCGAACGTAGCGATTGGAACCATCAGCAATGGCGGAGGAAATGGAGTTGAGTGGCAGCACCACCTGGGTGTCGGACTTGATGTCAAAGGTGGCCTCCGCGCTGTTGCCGGCAGACGGAAACACCATGTTGCCCAAGCCATCCTCCACTCGAAAATGAGTAAGGGTGGCGTTGCCATCCACGGTGTATGCCTGTGCGCTCTTGAAGCCGTAGCCGAAGATGTTCAGTGTTTCGGTGCGGTCATAGGTGAGGTTGTCCCGGCTGGTGCCGGTGATGACCGGGATGCCAGTCGAGATTCCGATTGTGTCGGTGGAGGAGTCACTTGCCCCGAGCGTGTTCCATATGCGAACGGTTCGCGTGGAGGCAGCTCCTTCGGATTGTTCATTCAGTATGCCAGGAGGGATGATAATCTGCTGATTTGATTGGATGAAGCGTTGAACCGATGCCCCGGAAATAGTTTGTAATTCCAGATTGCCGTTCATGATCTGAATGGCAGTGGCGGAGGCGAGAAGGCTCCCTTCAATGATGAGGCTCTCCTGGGTGCGCACCAGTTCCCGATCCCCACCGGAATCAATTACACGCGTGATGGTTGGCACGGCTGTCGTTGGGGCCAGAGCGTTCTCAAGGATGGAGATTTGTGCATCATTCGGAAAGACTACAACATCGCTCGGACCGGGGCCTTTGATATGGCCCCAAAGGCTGTAGGTGTTGGTGTTGCCCACCACGCTGGCTTCGCCACTCCAGATTACCTCAAAGCCTTCACCGAGCTTGGTGAAGGTGTACTGAATGGGGCCGACGATGGTGCCGGGTCCCACATTGGTGGTCAGCAATTGTACCGGACCGAGATTGTTGGTGTAGTTGTCAATCCATGTGGTGTTATCCGTGCGGTTCCAGGCGATGGGAACTCCATCGGGGGAAACGCCTAGTTCATCCGCCACAAAAATGATGTCCGGCTGAAAAATGCCGCGGCCCAATTCCTGCGTGAAGAAACTGAGCTGCGGCACTCCAATATAGGTGGAGGCGCCGGGCGTGGTATTGTTTAACCCAAGGACATTTTGACCGTTGGTGCTGACAAAAGTATCAGTCCATGTGTGGTTGGTGGCGGTAAATGTAATGCCGAGAAAGGAATCGAAAGGCTGTTCCTGAAACTGAATTTTATTGATACCCCCGCGCAACGCAACATCTATCAGGGCTGGCGGAGCTTGGGCAGGTAGGACGGAGTTGATGGGCAACCCCGGGATGATGCCGGCATTTCTCCGGGGAATATACGCGCCGGATAAGCCAGTGGGGTCCGGATAGATGCGCGCGCTGCCATTGGGGAAAACCGGGATTGCAAAGGTCGGCAGGAAATTTGCCGGAATGATAAGGGCCACGTTGGGGTCTAGACCCTCGTAGACAAAGTTGTTTGTCCGGTAGAGATACTTAAGGCCACCCGCATCATCATAGGTGAGGGCATGGCGCGGTTGATATTGGCCGCCCATGGCATTGAGGCCGTCATAATACACCCCAAACCCGAACAGGGAGGGTTGGTCCGTCCAGTAAATGGCAGTGTTGCCATAGAAGGCATCAACTATCCCTGTGACCGCGGTCCATGCGTTACCGCTAGTGTCGGTGGTAAACTCCTCCATGTCGGCAAAACTCGGCAACGTGGTTACGCCGGCCGAGGGTGGGGCATCATGCACCAATCGGTAGCTGTAGTTCACGTTGTTGATGTATGACGACGGTCTCTCGGTGATGGGATCGTAGTTGCGCAGGCGCACATTAAAATTGATTTGTGTGCCGGTGGTATTGGTAGACATGGCATGGTTGCCAAATGCGTAACGATGTGGATTACCGAGGCCCAACTGATTAACTAGCAACCCCAGCGTAAGGCTTTTGATATCAATGATTTGAGCATTCAGGGCGGTTTGATTGATCCAGGTCGTGTTATAGTTGCTGCGGAAACCGTGCTTGGTCAGCTCAAGAGCGCTCACGCCATCGTAATCACTGTTGGAAAAGAAATCGTTGACTGCCGTAAAGGCTTCTTTCACCGCTTCACGGCCTTCGAGACCAAAGTACTGCATGAAACTTGCGTCAAAGGCGTAGGTTAACATCGGGATGTTCCATCGGAAAAAACGCTTGAGATCCTTGGGACCACCCAAGTCATCGGTGTAGTTGAAATCGACACCGCTGCTGGCCAGCTCACTCACCTCCATCGGCCCGATAAGCACAAAGGCGTTTGTCTTCTTAGCCGTCAGCAAGCCCACCATGCAGCAAAGCAAAAACGCCAGTTTCTTCATGCCGTTTTGATCGTAAACCGTGGATAAATGTCGGAGCCCATCAACGGTGCATACCCAAAAAGCGGGCTGAGACAAAAAGTCCGACACTCTTCCTCCTCGCTGGGGATTATGTCTGCAGAATTAGGCTTCCCAACGTTATATTACTCACAGAAAGAGCTTTGATGTGGATAAGCTATTAAGGCTTACTTTTCGGAGGCCTCCTTGCCTAGCCGTGAAATATTTGCCTGGATGACTGAGAGCCAGTCACCTTCATCCGGACGGTTGCCGCAGGGGTCGAATACCACGCTCGACACCCCCTGTTCCATGAGCTTGCGGGCGATGATCTTGGCCGGCTTGCCCTCCCACAGCATGATCTTTGCCGGGTGCTCTTTTCGGATTGCTGAGAGTTCTCCCCAGCCAGCCTCATCAGGCATTTTGTTAGGTTCCCAGTGCACACTCCTAATTGTTAAATTATAGGCTCGCGCTAGGTACTGGTAAACCGGATGTGAGCCAGCCAGCGGGGTTTCCCTGAATTTGTCCGCAATGTTCCTGAGCTCAGTGTCCAGTGCCTGCAGATCTTTTTGTAGGGCGCCAAAGTTGCTTTTAAAGGCCTGCTCGGAACTTGGCAGCAGCTCCACCAGTGCATCGCGAATGGTGACTGCCTGCAGCTCAGCCTGTTCCAAGTCCAACCAGGTTGTGAAGGCTGTACCTGCGTGGCTGTGATTATCATCCTTGCCGTGCTTGTGCGCCGTATCATTCTTCACCTTAATGAATGAATCTCGAAAGTGTGTACTGGTATTTACGGATTTCGATTCTGGCAGTGACGCCTTGGTTGTCCATTTTGCATAGGTTGCGCCGTTAAGCAGGATTATGTCCGCCCCTTGAAATGCTCGGACATCCTTGGCCTCCGGCTTCCAGAACGCCGGGTCACCATTGATCTCGGGAAAGTGTACATCAATCAATTTACCACCAATGCGTTCAGCAAAGTATGCCAGCGGATAATTCACCGCGAAGACTTGAGGCTTGCCATGTTTTTTCTCCGTTACCTTATTGCTCTGTTTGCAGGCCCAGAAAAATAACATCGAAACTGCAATCAAAATTGTTTTGTGAATCATCCGGTTAATGTATGTAAATAGTCTTGTGCCCAGGCCACCGAAGCCCAAGCCGTCAGCAGGGCGAGTGCTGTTGCGGTCGCAAAAATGATCGCCAATTCCGCTGCCTGCAAGGCAAAGAGCGTTCCACGGCTGCAACCCAGTAGAAACATCGTCTCCATTTCCTTTGCCCTCAGCCGCCGTGACAACACCACGACCAGCGCCAGAAGCAGCGCCGTGGTCGTGGCCACGAATGCATAGTTCGCATCCAGAAAGTCCCTTACGCGCATCACCATACCCATCATATCTGCCACCACCTTCAGCGGCTTGTGCGCCTGCAGCCGGTCATGATGTTGATAGTGCCCCAAAAGCAGTGTCTTGGTTTTTGTATCATTGGGCACAGGCACAGGCAGGATCGCTGTGAGAGGAGACCTATCAGGCTCGCCATCGAAATGAAATGAATCTATATTATTCGAGGTAATTTCCAGGTGCGTCTTCAACAGTTTCTTGCTGGTGGTGTTGGAGGCATTTTCATCGTGGCCATGGATAATACCAGGAATGATCCAGGCGGTCTTGACGTCAACAAACACCGCTTGGTCATCCGCAGTACCATTCGGAGTGAGTATGCCGGTAACGTTGAGTTGCAGTGGATATTGGTCGGTGAGGTCAAAAGGGTTTCCGCTATCGGTTTTCACCTTGCTGCCGGGGCGCAATTTCAATTCCTCGGCCACCTTGGCTCCCAGCACACAGTCGCCTAAGAGTGCCATCTGTTCGCCCTCGGCAATACGCAGTTTTCTGAAAGTAAAATAATCGAGCGATGTTCCGACCAAGGGTTTCTTTCGCACATTGAATTGTCGGTATATGGGGATAGAGTATAGGAGATTTTTCCCATACTTATTTGTCCTGATCATTGTCAGGTCACCCCGAGTCATGGTGCCATCTACTGGAGCGTGGAAGTACAGGCTGTGCAGCACGAGATCAAATCGGCTGCCCTTCGTGCCCAGCACAAGTGGCGTGGCTTTAGCCCGAGACTTAATGGCCTGGTCAAACGCATCAATCAGCCAATGCGTGGTAAGCGGCAGGAACAGTGCCAGCGCCACGCCAGCGATCATCACCATGGCTTGGAAGCGATGTTTACTTAAGTATTGCCAGGCGAGAAAGAAGCTAGGCATGGATAGTCTCCAGGGCGTGGAATTGCGCAAAATCGATCACGCGGTCAAAACGCCCAAGTAGCGCGTGATCATGTGTCACCATCACCAGTGTGGCATCGTTTTCCTTTGCTTGTTCAAACAGCAGGTCGAGAATACGCCTCTTGTTGCCCGGATCGAGATTGCCGGTCGGTTCATCGGCAAGGATCAACCCGGGCTTCGGTAGCAGTGCACGTGCGATTGCCGTGCGCTGCTTTTCGCCTTGCGAGAGCTCATCGACTGGCGAATTCAGTTTGTCGAGGAGTTGCAGTGTTTCAGCCAATTTATTAAGTCTATTTTCAACGTTTTCATTTAGATTCAACGTCGAATTTAGCCGGTGAGGCAGCAATATATTCCCGCGTACATCAAGATAATCAACCAATCGGAAATCCTGAAACACAAAGCCGATTTGGGATATTCGAAATGCGCGGCGCTCAGCGTCCTTAATCTGATTGATCAAAAAATCTCCGACGGTTACTCTGCCAGATTGTGGTGTGGCGATACCGGCCAAGAGGCGCAGCAACGTGGTTTTGCCCGAGCCGCTCGGGCCTACAAACGCCACGCGTTCTCCCGATTGAATTTCCATTTCTGGAATACTCAGGTGAAAGCCATCGTCGCCATAGGCGAATTCTACTGATTGAATTTCAACTTGCATCACTCGTCCTCAAACATTCGCAGGGCTGTTCCAAAGCGCACGCGTTTATTGTCTGTCACCTCAAGCCCCGTGATGCGGCCGCGCCCTTCGGGCGTGGTGCTAATCTTTATGCGCGCAAAATATTCATTCTCTCGAGTGTGAATATGACCCCAATGCTCTGCCGTGCCGGTTACACGCCACGTTGCATCCACGTCGATAAAGTTCTGATTATTATTGGCTAGAGCGATTTTATCTACCTCAACTCGCTTGACGCGCGCGATAGCTCCTCCTTGTTCCCGCATGCGTAAGCTTGATTGGATTTCCAAGAACAGGTCCTCCAGCAAGTTGTCTGCCACACTGTGTTCCAAGGCGTCATACACATCACTTTCATTTTGATAATCGTAAGCACGGTAAACATTTTGCAGTAAGGCGGTGGCATGGGTGGTGATCAGTTTTTCATCCAGCGGAGGGGGGGAGCTGGATGGATTCCAATAATACAAGCCGGCGATGGTGCATACGCAAAAGCCAGCCAGACTGGCACCTTTGCTGGTCGAGGAGGTGGCTGGAAGTAAATATAAAAACAGAGCCAACAGCGGGGCGGCTCCAAACAAAAGCAGGCTGGTTACGGGAACTGATGAAGATGAGAGGGGGGTGAGCAGGTTGAGTTCGAACGAATGTGCTGCCGGCGGATTACCTTTGCGCGTCCATTCAAAACGCGGTTTGTCTTTAACAAAAAATTCCTCCGTTGGTTTCTTATCCCGGTCGTATATTATGGAGCGTAGGAATGGCGCGGAATCATGAAAAGTATCCCATGTCATGCGCACGCGGTTGGGCGGAGCTTTGGCTGGATAGGAGAGGATGATGCCGAGTCGGGCTTGATAGGCACTCACGCGGTGCGGTTTCGAGCCCTTCGCAAAGTCTTTGATATCAAGCCCGAAGAAGTGCAACTGTTGAAGCACGGGCTTGACGGGGATACCGTCAATTTGCACGGGATTGCGCGCGCGTATCCACTCGCCGATTTTTTTGCGTGCGGGTTCCTGCTCGGCGACCTCCAAGTATTCTGGGTTGACGCGTTCAATAGGAAGCCATTTTTCAAACGTTAACAAGGGCACTAGAATTTCATGTCGCACTTCTTGGTCGTTTAAATAGATATATGAGTAGAGTCCCGTATAGCTGGTGATGCCGAGGCGTTTCTCGAATTCTTCAGCGCGCTTCTTGCGCAGCTCTCGCCAGTTTTGCGGAGCCTTATCGGGCGGATTCTCCCAATCCAGCGCAACGGTGTGCGGGCGACCGGGCTGAAGTTGAACGGGCTTGTCGGTCCAAACGCCACTCTGCAGTACCATGAAATCCATAATAGAGGGAATGATGCTTTTTTCGCCGCCGAACATTTGGGTAAAGGTGAGATACTTGGGGTTCTTTTTTGCAGGCGTGAAGTGCATTAAATACACGATGGTTCTCTTCATGAGCTCAATCTGCGGTACACCGTCATCGGTAATGGCATCGTCATTGCGTTGGTCCATTTTGCCCTTTAATAGTCGCCCATCACCATCACGAATAGCGAAGTGTTTCAGTAAAAATTGTTCGTGCTTCTCGGCGGCTTTTCGAAGGTCATCAGCGCTAAAAATTGTTTGCTCGTTGGCCTTTAGGCCATGAAAGAGCACCAAATCCTCAAGCATGACCTTGAGTTCCACAAGTATTTCATCTTTGCGCACATTGGCGACGCCATTGCTCATGGAGATTGGGTGCGCGATGGTCGAAAAGACTGCGCACAGCCACGCTATCACGATGACTCCCATGGGCTTCAAGGCTGGGATTTGTATCGAAAAACAGACTTTTCCGGAAGCCAGAAAGGATTACTTTACTTGAATAATAGCCTCTACCCAGTCACGGAAATGCATGTCTTTTGAGTCAATGTCTGCAGTGACCACATACACGCCTTTTTCCTTTGGGGCCTGAATTATTACCTTAACCGCACCATCGGCCCGTGAGGCGAGCGTGGTGGATTGTGGTTTGCTCAATACCTTGGCTCCGCGATGATCGCGCGGTGTGACCTTGAAGGTTCGCCGGATGGGTGAGTGATTGGAAATTCGAACCTCAACCGCGCGTGTTTCGCCTGGCTTGAAGCTGTTGCCGTACGGGTAGAATGTCGCCCAACGTTCATCAATACCGTAGTTGGGATCATCCCAAGGGAACAGGTCGCGCAAAATCTTTGTGCGCGCGGCATAGCGCGTCTCAAGATAAGTCAGTTCCTTGTTGGAAAAACGAAACACATGCGGCACATGCTCGTTGATGAGCCAAGTGTTCCTGGGTAATTTGCGAATGATCTTGAAGCAGCGCGGATAGCCTGTGTCCGGATGCACGAGATTGCGATTGAGCAGGCAATAATCATCAATGCCCGAGGGCGCAAACGAGTCTCCAATAAAAAAAACCGGCTTCTCTTTCGGGCGTTCCACCAAAAGTGCACCGTGATAAAACATCTGGCCGGGATAAAAACGAAACGTGAACTCGTATTCATGCCACTCCATCGTCTCCCCATCCTTCATTCCTTTCACATCGGGAATAGCATTTTCCGTGAGGCCAGGCACAAGGTAATTCCCCGGATTTTCAAGCACGTCCTCGTATTCGGTGGTAGCGTACACCGGGCACTGAAATTCCTTCGCAGCGGCCTGTACCATCTGCGAATGATCGTCGTGCGTGTGTGTCACAAAAATACCATCTATTTGCTTTACGAGCCCTTTCGCGACTAAATCTTTTACGTAATCGAATTGCCGTTGCCCACCGCAATCGAGCAGGAAGCCGTGCCCGTTGTCCGCCACGATGATGCGACTGGTGGAAAATTGGATGATCCATTCTGGCGTATCCACATGTAGACAGTAGGGCATCAGTTCGATTTTAGCGTTTTTGCCTAAAACTCGCTCTCCGCAGATTCGCATTCGTTCCTCCTTGAAGTACCAGTGTAGAGCGTTGGTGGAGAGGTAGTTCTTATAAAGCGCCTGCACTCGTGCGATGAGTTTGTCAATCGCCTGCACCGGATTACGGATCACCGGCCCACGCGCCGGTACAATCAAGTCCGGCTTGGCCGCCTTGATGTTTCGTAGGCTTGAAATCAAATCCGCCAGTCGCGCAGCGTAGCCATGATATCCTCCCACCTTTGCCTTCGGGATTGCATCCTGAAAACTGTAGAGATCAAATATCTTCCCATTCCCATAAATCAAGTCGCCCGTGAATGCGATCGTCTTCTCGTCAATCTTCGCAATGTACGAGACCGCCCCACGCGTGAATCCCGGTGTCGCCAGCACTTTGATCTTCAAGTCCTGCCAGGCGATTACATCCCCGTCCTTTACCCATCGATTGACTTCCACTGGTTTCACCAAAATCTTCGTTGACTGCTGCGTATAATAATGAAATCGCTTCTTCCAGAATGCTTCCCAGTGCTCACGTGTCTTCGAAAACAACTCCTCTTCCGCGGTCGATGCAATCACGGCCGTAGCCTTGCCAATGTTCCCCAGGGCTGCCGCCGTCACATCTCGCCGATGATGTGTCAGCAGCAACGTGTCTGCTGTTTTCGGCCCATGATAAATGGCCATCGATTTCCCATTGCGCCGGATAAGTACCTCATTCACCGATCCAAGATTCACAGCGCAACTTCGCGTGATCTGTGCCGCCCAAGCCGGCAGTGCGAGGCTGAAGGAGAGAAAAATAAACAGTGTCTTCATAAATCCAAACGAGTGGTTCACCACCACCGTATCGGCTTTGGCCCAGATTGTAACGATGGGAATTGCCGATCGACTTACGGCAATAACCATAGAATGACAGCGAGGGGGGAGACGATCAGGTGAATTGGTTCAGTTGTAGGATTCCTCAGAAAATTCGGGTGCGAGATAGATCCTGCACGTCGATAAGGCCGATTACGCGGTCTTCATTATCGGTGACCACAATATCGTCTATGCGGTTTTTCTCAAATGTGCGCACGGCCTCGGCAGCCAGCTTGTCGCCATAGATCGTGATGGGGTTTCGCGTCATATGGTTTCTGACTGGGTGATCGGCGACGTTTCGATCATCCTGATAAGCACGCACAAAATCTCCATGAGTGAGGATGCCTTCCAGTTGTGCTTCCCTGTTGGTGACCACGACCGCGCCGGCTCTGCAGCGTGTCATGGTCTCCAGGGCGTTGGCCACGGTGGCGTTGGATTCTACTAGGGCGAGTTGGTCCCCTTGACGCATGATATCTGTCACACGCGTGAGTAGTTGCCGGCCCAGATTGCCGCTTGGATGCATCTGGGCATAATCCTCGGACTTAAAACCTCGGGCCTTGAGGAGCACCATTGCCAGTGCATCTCCCAAGGCAAGCATGTTGGTGGTGCTGGAGGTGGGGGCTAGGTTGAGCGGACAGGCCTCCTCTTGAACGTTCACATCAAGTACGATGTCGCTGCTGGTGGCGAGTGTGGATTCGGTTTTTCCAGTGATAGCGATGATCGTCACGGATCGGCGCTTGAGATGTGGCAGCAGGTTGAGTAGCTCAGTGGTTTCACCGCTGTAACTTAGAGCGATGACTCGATCCCCACGTGAGACAATGCCAATGTCGCCGTGCAAGGCGTTCTGGCAATTGAGCAGGACTGCGGGTGCCCCAGTACTGCTCAATGTTGCGGCAATCTTGGAGGCGATGTTCTCCGATTTGCCCACACCTATGACGATGATTTTCCCTTGCTGATCAAGTCCTTCCAGCAATGCTTCAAGCGCAGCCACAAACCCGGAGCCGATCCGGTCAGAAAGACGGATCAATTCGTCAATCTCTGTTTGAAGCACTCCCTTTGCTACTGTAATGTAGTCATCGTCCATTTAAGTTTAGCTTTTTTCCCGGTTCGACTGAAGCAACCACTATCTGTATAATCACCGCAAAACCGCAAGATTCAATTTTTCGGGATTATGAACAGACAGCGAAAGGATAACGTAATGGAAACTGTGAAAGAAGCCGGCGTAAGAACTCGTAAAATTCGAATGCATCGACAATATCCCGGCATGCAAGGATTTTTTAACCGAGAACTTGATTGCTTGTAGTCTTGAAATTATGAAACAAATGGTACATTCGCCCGCCAAGATTTAGTGATGGATAGTTTGCCAACTCCTGCTATTTGGAGATCAAGAATCGAGCGGTTGGGTGTGTTCATTCTGATAGTTGGAGCAATCACCGCTCCTCTCTCCACCGCCCTGTCCTCGTCTTTTCCTATATTTGCCTTGTTAGCGTGGTTATTCTCCGGCGGATTTAGAGACTTTCCGGATCTTTTGCGTTCTAATCGCATTATGCAGCTGAGCCTGGGCCTTTTCCTGTGGTTGGCGGTGTCGATGTGTCACGGGGAGGCGGACTGGGGCGAGGCGTTGGGAGCGTTAAAAAAGTACCGCGAACTACTCCTGCTGCCGGTCTTTATGCTGCTACTACGATCGGCTCCTGATCGGCAGAGTGTGTTCAAGGCAGTCTTGATTGGGATGGGAATGGCACTGACGGTGAGCTATTTGCAATTACTGGGGTGGTTATCACCTTGGCATGGTACAATCCCAGCCCCAGGCACCTCGATTACCCATTCAGGTTTCATGGCATTGTTTGTTTTTTGCCTGTTACATCGGGCTCGTGAGACCCGGACGCATTGGCCTTATTTTATAGCGGCGTTTGCAGTAGCTAACATACTTTTGTTTGTAAATTCATCCACCGGCTTAGTTGTACTGTTGGCTTTGATTGGGCTGTATATTTTGCAGGTACTGTCGCCTCGACGAATTCTGATTGCTACGGCGGCACTGGGAGTTTTGCTTGGGGCCATGTATGTGACCAGCCCGACATTGCGCCATCAAGTAAACGATGACATCCAAGGATTTTTGACCTTCAACCCTGATGAACCGGTTACACAATTTAACAACGCGCAGACCCGGCTGGAGATGTACTTCATTTCTTGGGCTCTCGTTCAAAAAGCGCCCCTTTTGGGCTATGGCACAGGGGGCTTTCATAAAACGTACAACGCCGAGACGCAGGACTATCACCGGCAAAATTTGAATGATCCGGAGAATGAATACTTGATGATCTGTATGCAGTCGGGCCTAGTGGGATTAGGGTTGTTTTTGGGGCTGTTAGGTTCACTGGTGTTTGTCTCCATGCAGCTACCTCCTCGGGAGGCTTGGCTTGTCCAAGGATTGGTGCTCTGGTTTTTTACTATGAACTTGTTCAACTCGTTTCTGTATGCGGGTCGGGATGGAACAATGTTTGTTCTTCTAGCTGCCGTGTTTTGCCACCCGACAAAGGAGGACCTTGCCGAACCACACGAAACGATGACGCCTGAAGAAATCGCATCCAAATCCACCGAACAACAGTAATCAATGTCGGGAGTTGGCTCTGGTGAACTGATCAATCTGAAAGAATTGGATTAGAAGTTAGCCCTCCCTTGAAGGAATTATTTTAGCCATGATTAGCGCGCATTTTTGATACGGCTCATGAGGCTATGTTCGTGTCCGCGGTTTGAATAGAAAATTATTACAGTAATCTACCGCGTTCCAGAAGCGGCCTGGGGCGTGGCGTTGGTGGACTTCCGCGTTGAAATCTTCAACGGGCCGGAGACCATCAGGGGAAAAAATGAGCCGATGTAGCCACGGTCCAAGAGGAAGGCAAAGACATCCGTCATTGTGTGCTCAGTGAGATGCCGGGTTTCGCATTCAAAGAGAATGACGGGAGCGTGTTGCTCTAGGATTTGCTCCGCTCCGCGGAAAACTTGTAGTTCGAACCCTTCCACGTCCACCTTGAGAAAACTAACTTGTTTACTGCCCTGCAATTTGGAGTCGAGCGTATCCACGACGCATTCGTAGGAATGGTTCGGACCATTTTGGTTGACGTGGTCCCCAAGGAGGCGCCCGGGGAATCATCTTTGCCGGGAACATGCAGGAGGGAGGTGCCGGCGCGGTCGGCTAATGCGCATTCGTGTACGAACACGTTTTGCCAATTCATGGTGTTGGTGATGGTCTGCAAATATGCGGCTAAGGGCGATTGCGGTTCAAAGGCATGCACCTCGCCTGACTCACCAACTGCGCGTTTCAACCGGTAGAGATAGGCGCCTTTGTGGGCTCCGATGTCGGCGGCGGTGTCGCCTGGGCGTAATGCGGCACAGGCGGCGAAGATTTCGTGACGTTGGTCGCGGTAACTGGGCCTTGTATGCTCTGTACAGGTAGCGAAGTTTCATTGAAAATTTTGCCTGATGTAAAACTCGTGCACTTTTGAGTCGCCGAAGGATATATTGTAGGTTGTCATGCGTGCAATAGCGATATCTCGTCGGAGTCTCCGTATTATCTGTGCGTCGTGTTTACCTGAAACAAACTGGAGTTTCACCTTGTCAACCGTACTGTAGGTAGATCACGATTCTTTGCATGAGACGCGTTTCGGCGGTCGTGAACACCCTTAACGAGGAGCATCGGCTCCGGGAATGCTTGGAGAGCTTGAGGTGGGCAGATGAGATTGTGCTTGTAGATATGCACAGCGAAGACCAAACCCGAGAGATGGCAGAGTCATTTGGCTGCCGGGTTTTGCTACACGAACGCCTCGAGCATGTTGAGCCCGCACGACAATTCTCCGTCGACGCTGCTGAGCACGACTGGGTTTTGGTGGTTGATCCTGATGAGCGTGTGTCGGCTGGTTTGGCCGATTGGATTCGCAATCAGCCTGATTCTTCTGAAGTGAACGGCTTTCGAATCCCGCGTCGCAATCACTATGGTACTCGCTGGATGAAGTGTTGTGGCTGGTTCCCTGATGCTCAATTGCGATTATATAATCGCCAACACGCCAGCTATTCTGCCCGAATGCACCGAGGGTTGACTATCGAGGGCAAGATAGAAACTCTTCCTGCGCATGGAAAGGCGTATTTGAATCACATGTGCTTTGATTCGCTCGAAGATAGGTTTGGTAGCATTAACCGATATTCGAGTATTGTTGCGACAGATTTGGGGTTAAGTGGTCGTCGAGTTGGTGCGATGGAGTTAATTGGGAGGACATTCTTAACGTTTGCAAGGGCGTATTTTCTCCAACAGGGATGGCGTGCCGGCGGAACTGGAGCGGTCCTTGCCTTAGAACGCAGTGTGGATACTTACTTCAAATATGCCAAAGTTTGGGAATTCGAGCAACGGGACTTAAAAGACAGGATAGCGGAGCCGAAAAATGGCTGATATTGAGGGACGTTTTTACAATGGAAAATGAAGTAAGTATAGTAGGCAAGCGCGTGAAGGTGTTAAGTAGCGTTGAGTTGCCTGAAGGCAACGGTGCTGTTTCCATCTGTCGAGAAGAGGGGACAGACAAGATTGTTATTCATCGGCATGCAGCCAGAGGGAAAATAAACAATTTTATAGGGAACTATGAGTTTATCGACAGAAACTTCAATAGCCAACTAAAGAGCTTAACTCTTGATAAGGCTAATGAAATATTAGTGAGGATAAAAAATAACGAACCTTATTCAAGTGCGTATATCTTTTATGAGAAACCCCCGACCGACAAAGAAGAGATAAGAAGGGAAAAATCCGAACAGGAGCACGCTTATACGTCCACAGGAATAAAATTTTGGAGGCACCAGAATCAAATGTGGGCATTCAGAAATGGAGATGGCAACACAGTCGTCTCAACACACGTGTCCCCGGAAGGGGCATGTAACCTGAAATGTCCGTATTGTTCGGTCACCTACCGTGATACTCATTCCAGGATTGAGCCCAAAGTTATTCAAGACTATGTTGAAAAGTTGCAGACAAGAGGACTAAAGGCGGTGATTTTAACAGGCGGAGGAGAGCCAACTTCTTACAAAAATTTTAATGAGCTGGTGCAGTGGTTGAAATACGAACGCAAGCTTTCTGTTGCCCTAATTACGAATGGAACCCTCGCAAAGAGAATACAAGCAGAAACCATGAAAGCATTTTCCTGGGTTCGCGTTAGTATTAATTTATTTGATCATTGGGAAACAAAAGTAGGGGACAACTTTGATGTTAGCGAACTAAACAGTGACTGCGTTGTTGGATGCTCCATGGTCTATTCTGTGGAACATGAGTCAATCTCTTCCGCAACAACAAGCCGAGCCTCAATGCTCGGAAAAGTTGGGAAAATAGCGGACAGGCTGGGGGCTAAATATGTAAGGCTTCTGCCGAATTGCCTTCTGGAACAGAAGCATCTAATCGCCCAACATGAATCATTAGACAATACGTTACGTGAGATTGATGACGGCAGATTCTTTCATCAATACAAGGTGCATGGTGCTCCTAAATGCGATACCTGCCATCAGTCATTCTTTCGCCCTTATCTTAGCGAAGAACCATTCCACAGGACGAAGGTGCCTGGTACAGTGTTTCCCTGCGATAGTGTCGTACTAAACGATTCGTACCAGCATTTTGCCGAGGAGTACCAATTGTGCGCGCCGAGCGATATTTTGGATTATTTAGACCGAAAAATAAAACCCAGTTTTGACCCGAGCGAAAGGTGCGGGGGGTGTGTTTTTACCGATAATGTGAATATGTTGGATGATTGGAAAAATGGTATTGTAAATGAAATGGATAAGTTTAATGAACCGCTTCAGCATGAGGAATTTGTATAATGGGAGAACCGAATCAATTTAACGAAGATTATTATGAGAGAGGGGTCCAGTTGGGCATCAGCGGCTACAGTGATTACCGGTGGCTTCCGGAGTTAACCATCCCGATGAGCCAAAAAATAATCCAATATCTAAACATAAAGAAGGATCACACTATTTTGGATTTTGGCTGTGCCAAGGGTTACACGGTCAAAGCGTTAAACGATCTTGGATATAACTGCTACGGTACTGATATTAGTGAATATGCAATTTCGCGCGCACCAGCCTCGATCAAAGATAAGCTGGTATTGTTTGACAAAGAGCAAAAGTTGCTCCAATCGCTGCATTTTGATTTCGTTATAGCCAAGGATGTTTTTGAGCATATAAAACCAGAGGATTTGGAGGAAATTTTGACGATTCTTTCCTCCATATCGAGCACCATATTTTGCGTCATTCCTCTTGGGGAAAAAGGGAAATACGTAGTCCCCGAATATGAGAGCGATGTCACCCATATTGTCAGGGAAGACATGGAGTGGTGGCGGGGATTTTTTCAGAAAAATGGCCTTGAAGTTAGATCGTCCGTATATCGGGTTCCCGGAGTCAAGGATAACTGGTCACACTATAAAAAAGGCAACGGGTTTTTTATTTTAAGAGTTGGAAATTTGTAAGGTTTCCGGTCAGAAAATTAAGTTGTCTTAGCACGATCCTAAAGCCGGTATTCGGATATGATCTTATGCAGAAAAGAAATAATTGCGGTGTTTTTGTGTTTTCTTTCTGTACGGGACCAGCACGGCATCCTCGATGGGATGGTGGGTTCCCCTTTCAATAAAAAAACCTTTATAACCAATTTCTGACAAAAGCCTTGTCAACCTGCCCTCCAGAAGCTTTTTTTCATGAATTTCAATGAGGAGGAGGGGATGGTTTCTTTGAAGTAAATCTGTTGCTCCTAAAAAAACGTCGAATTCGTGTTCTTCTACATCGCACTTAATAAATCGGATGGGTGTTAGGGTCGATTCAAAAAATGAGCCTAAGGTGTTCACTTTTGTAGTAATTTTATTTCCCTTGTGCTCCGCGTTGGAGTATGACGCACTTCCGCTGCCTTCTTTATCGAAGAATAATTCCAGAGTTCCTGCTTGTGACGATAAACCCTCATTAACGATGCATAAATTATTTAGGTTGAAAGTTTTTTTTAGCGATTGGAGATGTGGGTACAGTGAAGATTGTGGTTCAAATGCATACACGGATTCAAATGGAGAAAAATGTTTGCAGAGCCAATAAGAATAAATCCCGCGATTGGCGCCAATATCAATCGCTATCCCGGGTTGGAATTGTCTGTTAATTAGGTATTTCAGATCATCCTTTTCGGTCCTCCAACGGTATCTGTAAAACCTGTGGAGAGCATGAATTCTTTGCAGCAGGTTTAGGTGTTTTATTTGATCCATTACAAAATCCAGTATGCAGAATCACTTACCATGAGAGGTCAAACTTGTCATCTTTTTCGAGGGAATTTCTGCTCCGAACTTCGCCACTGATCATTGCAGAAGAGTTCATAAACACGTTTAGCGACTGAGGAGTGCCAGAGGGATTGCAGTATAATACGTGCAATCGTAGTACACTAGAGTTGATAGTCGATTTCCTCTAGCATGGTCAATTCGGTGGAGCACTCAATGTGGTTGCATGACAGGTAATTTAATCTCAAAGGTGCAGTTCGTTCGTAAGGCGGTTTAAGTCTGCATTTAACTGAGGCCACGACTCGAAAGCGTGAATCCTGAACGTGATGCCCACTTTGTGTGGCAAATTTGCGATGACTTCAATTCGCTTCTCGGTAAAATTAAATCTCCCAGCTAATTGATTTGGATTGTACACCAGCAACTTCTTCGGATATCAGGTCGAGGTGAAGTGCGTCCAGACGTCAGTGCCTTGTGTCCTCACTGGTACCAATGAGGCTGTTGTTGTGTGCGAAAGAGATCGGCACAACAATCCCCTGCGAACAGTCATCAACCTTGAGTCCGGCCTTGTTTATACGGACCCGCGACCGGCTCATGATGAGGTCAAAAAGTTCTATTCAGAGGATTACAGGAAGGAGTACAAGGGAACCCTCGTTCCTCAAAAAAAACACATCCATCGAGCAGGCGTCGTTGCCCTTGATCGGTGGCGGCAGATAGAGCCTTATATTCAAAGAGGCTCAAGGGTCTTGGATGCGGGGGCTGGAGGGGGAGAGTTGCTTTATCTGCTTGGGGAAAGAGGTTGTGAGGCCAGTGGAATTGAGCCCAATAAGGGATATGCAAATTATGCTATCGATCAATACGGTGTTGATATTCACGTGGGATGCTTTGAAGACGTTGCATTAGATTCGGGTGTCTTTGATACCATTCTTTTATTTCATGTTTTGGAACACTTGGAAAGCCCGGTCCTTGAAATAAAGCGGTTAATGGGTTTCCTGAAGCCCGGAGGAACTTTTATCATTGAGGTTCCAAATGTGACCTACCGTTGCGGTTATCCAACAGCCAAATGGCATATTGGTCACTTGTATAATTTTAATAGCATAACTTTGGCGGCCACAGCGATTAAAGCCGGGATGGATATAATCGAGATCAAGGAACTGGGAGATGGGGGGAATGTATTCGGAGTGTTTGCCAATAAAAAACCGGTCGAACAATATTCTCTTGAAGGCAATTTCGACAAGGTTCTCCATGAGTTGGAGACTCATACGATTATACGTCATTTGCTCTCTCCCAATCCTTATATTCGCCCGCTCAAGAGGGCCATCAGGTCACTCTCGGAAAAATGGGCCATCAAGGATGAGGAAAGCGGGAAGGAAATTTTGGACAAATTGTATGGTTAATCCCGTTGACTACGATTCAAGTTCTCCAGGAGGGATATTCAAAGGCGTGTCTCGAGGCGTCGGCTGCTCGAGTTTCAAGGAAAATACAGTTTTGGATTGGAAACCGCGGGGCATTCCGTACAAATTGCGTGCAGCAAGCCCGCACTCTATTATTGCCAAGTGTCAAGAATCATTCAGCTTTATTCCTTTTGTTGGCCGTATTTAAAGAAATACTGGCCCCGGTTGGCCTTGGGCATTTTCCTCAGCCTCTTGTTTGGGGTGTTCAATGCCAGCTTTGTCTGGGGAAGTAAGGCGTTGTTTTCCCGGATGGAACCCAAAGATAAAAATGCCACAACTGAGGAAGTGCAAACCAGTTCGTTGGGCCGTGGTGCGATACAATCCTTGGATGATTTCGTCGATCCCTTGCTGCCCCGGAAAGGAGAGGCGCTGAACTGGACCACAGCGGTGGGTGGGCTGTTGTTTTTGCCGTTGCTGGTGGGACTGCGAGGGTTGACCAATTTTCTTAGCGGCTACTGCATGGTGTGGTCCAGTATGTATGCCATCCGGGATTTACGGCTGGAGTTGCACAACAAAATGCAGTCACTCTCCATGGATTATTTCCAGAAAAAAGAGATTGGTCAGCACACGGTGATGCTGAACCGTGGAATGGAATCATTGCAACGGTGCATGGAGTTTGGGTTTGGTGAGGCGATCAAGGAACCCTTCGCTATCCTGGCTATCGCGGCAGCCCTCTTCATCATGGACTGGCAGTTGGCCCTGTTTGGCCTGGTGTTTGTTCCCATTACCATCATCCCCATCACCCTTCTTGGCCGCCGCATCAAAAAACTTTCCAAGAAGGCCTATGACCAAAGCTCTGATCAAGATAGTTTATTGATCCAGGTTTATACTAATATGCGCACGGTGAAGGCTTTTTGTCTGGAGCAATTGCAAATGAAACGGTTCGCAAAAATTTACCAGAACCTCGCCCGACTTGGAATTAAGCACATTCAAGCCAAGCTGGTGGTTAATCCGTCGGTCGAAGTCATCGGCGTCTTTGGGTTGGGACTGGTGATTTTGTTTGTCTTTTATACCGGCAAAAGCGCTCCGGATCTCGTGGCTTTTCTCACTGGCGGCCTGTTGATCTATCAGCCTATTAAAAAAATGGGTACATTTAATGCGCTTGCGCAGGAGGCCATGGTCGGAGTGGAACGAATTCAAGCTGTGCAAAACACTACAGTCACTGTGACTGAGGCTCCGAAGGCTCTGAGGCTTGAGGCGTTCAATGAATCTATTCGGTTGGAGAATTTGACTTTCAGCTATGGCGATGAATTGGTGGTGAAGGGCGTAGAAGTTGAGGTGCCCAAAGGAGCGAAGCTTGGGGTGGTGGGGGAGAGTGGAGCCGGGAAGAGTACGTTGGTGAGTTTGCTTTTACGGTTTTATGATCCGACAAAAGGACGGATTACGATTGATGGAGTGGATATCCGGGAGGTCTCCTTTGAGAGTCTGCGGGGACATATGGCGTTGGTGAGCCAGGAAGTGGTGATCTTTGACCAAACTGTGGAGGAGAACATCGCTTGCGGGAAACTGAATGCGTCGCGCGAGGAGATTGTGGAGGCGGCGAAGGCGGCGAATGCGCATGAGTTTATTGAGAATCTTCCGGAAGGGTATGACACCCGGTTGGGCGAGCAGGGTATGCGGCTCTCTGGCGGGCAGCGGCAGCGGATCGCCATTGCGCGGGCGTTTGTGCGGCAGGCGCCCATTTTGATTTTGGATGAGGCCACCGCGGCCCTGGATTCGAAGGCGGAGTCAGAGGTGCAGGCGGCCATTGATCGACTTGAAGAAGGTCGTACAGTGATTTGCGTGGCCCACCGGCTTTCGACATTGCGAGGGATGGATCGAATCATTGTCCTATCTGCGGGGAGTGTGATTGAGGAGGGTGGCTTTGCCGAGTTGCTGGAGCGCAATGGTGAGTTTGCCGCCATGGCACGGAAGCAGGGAATCTCGGTAACGGAGGCGTAATTGGTTTAGGCCGGCAGAGCTGCAGGCAAACCGCCCAAGAGCGAGGGTGTGAGAGGGGAGTGTTGCACTCCAAGCACCTTGTGCAGTTGTGCGTTGAGGATTGTCATGTTCGGGAAACGGGCTTCGGGTTTGAAGGCGAAGCATCGATGAATCAATTGGGTCAAGGCGTTCGGTACTTCCGGATTATGAAGGTGAGCGGGCTTCACACGAAAATTTTTGTTGAGTTGATTATGCAGTGCTTCATCCGGGTTGTGTCCGGAGAAAGGCTTGCAATGAGTGAGTAGTTCGTAGGCAGTGACTCCCCAGGCGTAGATATCGGCACGATGGTCGACGGATTGGCCCTGCAATTGCTCGGGTGGCATGTAGGCGGGAGTGCCGGTGATCTTCGAAAATTTCCGTGGTTTTCTGGGCATCAGCTGAGCAGTGTCAAAATCCAACAGGGATACGTGACCGGTGAGCGATATCATGATGTTCTCCGGCTTGTAATCGAGGTGAATCCATCCGCAGTCGTGCAGATGATTCAGGCCATCGGCCATTTGGATGAGCATATCGGCGATGTTGTCGATTAGATTTTGATTGCGTGACATCGCCAACTTGAGGTCCGCGCCCTTGATGTACTCCAGTACCATGAACGGCAAGCCCTCTGCCTTGCCGTGGTTGATGAACCGAATGACGTTTGGATGTGGCGACAGTTTGCGCTGTACCTTGAGGCCAGCCTTGAACAGCGTGGGCGCGCTGGAATGCTTCAAACCGGATCGGCGCAGGTGTCGCACAGCAACCACGTTCTCTGCTTCGTCTGTCGCTAGCCAAATCTCAGTTATTGCCCCTTGGGCTACACATTCGTGCAGCAAATATTTACCAAATCGTTTTGCCATCTACTTTTTTTTGCTCGTTACCTAACCATTATTGCCCTTAACCGGAAATGACGTTTGACCAATTAATTAAGTTACAATGAATTTTATTCATATGAAAACCAATTAATTTTAATCAATTCCACCAAAACCTACCTTTTTGAACGTTTCGGAGCGAGGACTTTACACCATGTGTCAAGTATCCCACTAAAGATGTGAGTAACTTTACCGAAAACACTGCTATTACATTGTATTCAGTCGTTTGGACTTTAGAATGATCGGACGGATTTGGGGTGAAACAAATCTGTTATTTTACCGTCCACACCTGCGTGGGGGGTGCGGTCCTGTGGTTGTTTTGTCATGACAAACAGTAAATCGTTTAGCTGGGGCAATTTATCCGAAGAAATTGCTGGGGGGTTGGTGTGCGCTGTTCTCTGGTTGGGGTGTAGCACTCCGGCCGAGCATTTCGCAGATGCAGATAAAGAGGCGTTGGGTATTATTGGGAAACGGCAGAAGCAATTGTTTGGAGCGGAAAGGGAGTTTGGCATTAAAACGCCTTATTCGGATCGCACATTGGAGGATATCCCGCCTTCAGAGATAATTCTCAATCGTTTCGCCGACGGCACCAATATCATCACCCTGCCCAAGGCATTGGAGATGGCGGTGAAAAACAGTCGGGATTACCAGCTGCAACGTGAAACACTGTATCTCTCGGCACTTTCGCTTACGGGTGAACGGCACAAGTTCGCGCTCAAGTTTTCCAATTCCGACGTGGATCTGGAACGCAGCCGTACTACAGGCAATGTAAATAACACAAAGTCTGATGCTGCGTTCACCTTGAGCAAGGCGCTCAAGGCCGGCGGCACCATTAGTGCCTCCTTGGTCAATGATCTCACGTTATACTTCGACGGAAGTGGACCGCAGGTTCCGGGCCTCACTCTTGCCCTCGCGCAACCATTGCTCAGAGGCTCCGGCCAAAAGATGGCGCAGGAATTGCTCACCCAGGCTGAGCGTGATCTGGTGTATTCCATTCGCACTTTCAGTCGTTACCAGCAGACCTTTCTGGTCGACCGCTTCACCGAGTATGTCAATCTGCTGGAGCAAAAGAATCGGGTGCGGGTGCAGTGGGAGCTGTATCAGAACCGCATCCGTTTCCGGCAGGAGCAGGAGTTGCGGCTTCAGGGTGAACTGATCAGCCAGTTCGAGCTCGATCAGGCCCTGCGGCAGGAGTACTCTGCCAAGGTTAGCTACATTAACTCGATTGAGTCTTACAGGGGATCGTTGGATGACTTCAAAAAGCAGCTGAACTTGCCCTTGGGCGAGGAAGTGATCCTGGATGACTCGGCATTGACTAATCTTCAGACCTTTGGATTGCGGCCAGTACCGCTCACCGATGCGCACGGCTTCCGTCTTGCGCTGACCAACCGGCTGGATATCATCAACGAGGTTGACAAGTTTGAAGATAAAAAACGCAAGGTGGATGTAGCCGAAAATGATCTCTTGCCAAGCCTCAAGCTGGTGGCCGATTACTCCATAAAGGATCAGTATTATAATCGTAATTCGTTTGATTTCGGGGATTACTCGGCCAAGGCGGGGTTGTCGCTGGATCTTCCACTGGACAAACTCGCCGAGCGCAACGCCTTCCGCAGGAGCCGCATCACTTTTGAGCGGCAGTTGCGGAGCCTGATGAAGACGTTGGATGACCTGCGCGATCAGTTGCGCACCAACGTACGGACCCTTGATCAGAATCATCAAAATTATGTCATCAACGTAAAGGCGCTGGCGGTGTCACGGCGCGAGCTTGAAAAGGCGAAGCTGGATATGTTGGCCGGAGCCAATGTTTCTCCTCGAGACATCCTTGAGGCTCAGACTGCTGTGGCGAGTGCGCAGAATGCCGTGACGCAAACCTTTATCAATTTCCACACGCAGCGGTTGAAACTGCTCAACAACGCAGGCATCCTGAATACAGGCCCGAATGATTGGTGGCGGCAGCCCCAAGCCGTGCCGGGGGCGGTTCCCGTGGCGCCTGTCCCACCGGGTGCTGAGCAGGACGTACCCGTCCTGCCACCCAATCAGGTGCTGGGAAATTAATTTACTCACAACTGCAGTTACGATCCCTAATCTGAAATTCCATGAAAAAAACAATCATTATTACGACTCCAATAGCGATAGCTCTCGTGGTGGCCATCGGCTGTGGTTACTTTTCCAAGGGGCAAGTTACCCCCAATAAATATGGCATGGAGAAGGTGAAGAATGAGCAGTTCATCGTGGCCTTCTCTGAAGGTGGTCAGCTGGAGTCAGTGTCTTCGGTGAAGGTTGAGAACGAGATGGATGGTTCCTCTACAATCGTGAGTATTGTGGATGAGGGCTCCACCGTGAAAGGTTCGAGGCAGGTGCAGGTTCAGGCCGGTGACACGCCCGGTGCGCTCGCCAAGAAACATGCAGTGACCGAGGATGCGCTGCGTCACGTGAACCCGGATTTGGAGAAGGCAATCCAGAACGGTGAGTCCATTACCATCCCGGGTGACCTGCTCGTGGAACTGGACCCCGGTAGTCTCAAGGATAAGATTCTGACTCAGGAAATCTCGGTGCGCACGGCCAAGAATGCGGTAACCAAGGCGGAGAACGACTTGGAGATTCAAAAACTCAGAAACGAGCAAAATATTGATGACGCCAAGATCAACTTAAAATTTGCACAGCTGGACTTGGATAAATTCAAGGATAGTGATGCGAGCCTCAAGCGTGAGGATTATGAGGGCAGTATCACCAACCTCGCCAACCAGGTGGAGCAATCCAAGGAGAAGATGTCAATCGCCAAGGCCAAGCTTAAATGGTATAGGGAATTGGAGGAAAAACAGTTCCTTTCCAAGATGAAGCTGCGTGAGGAGGAGCTGGCACTGACTACGGAGCAGGATACAGTTACGAAACTTCGCCACAGCATCAAGATGTTGATCGGCGAGCGTGATGCCTATGAGAAGTATGACTATCCGAAATCTGAGGCGTCGTTTCTCTCCCTGATTAAACAGGCCGAGCTTTCGCTGACCACTGTGGAGCAGACCGCCACGAACAACATGATCACCGCCTCGACAGATCTGGATACCCAGAAGCAAAAGCTTGCCCTGGAGAAGGAACAGCTGGTTGAAGTGAAGGATCAAATGAACAAGACTCGAATTTATGCGCCGTCCTCCGGCTTGGTGGTATATCATGTGGGAGAATCCTCTCGTTACGGTGGCTCATCGGTGATGATCGAGAAGGGTGCCTCCCTGCGTAAGGGGCAGGACATTATCCACCTGCCGGATCTCAGCCAAATGATGGTGGCGCTCAAGATTCATGAGTCGCGCATCAACCAGGTGAAGCCGGGCCTGTTCGTGCAGGTGCGCGTTGACACGGTTCCCGACCGGTCCTTCAAGGGTGAGATTACTTATGTGGCCCCCGTCGCCTCGGCTGCCGAGCGCTGGGGCAGCAACAAGAAGGTTTTTAAGTGCGAAGTGGCCATCAAGGAAGATCTCCCTCCCTATGTCCGTCCCGGTGCCTCGGCCACCTGCCGCATCTTTGTGGCCAACCTGCCGAAGGTGCGCGAAGTGAACGGCATCAAAGAGAAGACCTTAAAGGCGCCAATCCAGAGCGTGGTCACCACCACGGAAGGGCGGCGTGTGTGTTTCAAAATGGACGACAAAGGGCAGCCGGTACCCGTCCCCGTGGCTACCGGCTACTATGACCAGACTCATATCCAAATCACCAAGGGCCTGGAGGAAGGCGACACCATCCTCAAGGCTCCGTTACTGCATGCCAAGGAATTGAATGTGGGCGGAGGCCTTTTTGGCTACCGCAAACTGAATCCGGAGGATCTTGGAGTGAAACTGCCAGAGACCAAGGCCCCCGTAAAACCGGCCCCTTCAACTGTCCAGTCAGGAGGCAATAAAACGCCCCCCTCAGCGGCACCGAGCAAGGTCGCCCAAAAGGGCAAGGGCCGCCCGGGTGGCAGTCGACAAGGAGGGGGCTTCGGTCGTTCTTCCGGGCCGCCGCCGGAGCTGAACTTGACTGAGGATCAAAAGGCCAAATGGACGGCGGCTTCCAGCAAACGTAGTGAATCGATGCGCAGCATCTTCGCCAGTGGTATTCCACGTGAACAGATGACCGCCAAGATGACCGAATTACGTGCGGCGTTTAATGCCGAACTGGAGTCGTTCCTCTCCCAGGAGCAATTGGCCAAGTATGAGAAGAGTCGCGGCCAGCGTTCGCAGAAAGGCAGAGAAACCGGAGAAGGTCGTGGAGGTAGCGGTGGTCGTCGCGGATCCTTGATGGGCTATGATACGGATGGTAACGGGAAAGTATCTGAAGAGGAATATTCCAAGGTGGATGAGCGTGCCCGGCAATTCATGGGTGAATTTAGCACGCATGACACAAATGGAGATGGAGCCATCACCAAGGACGAGGCCGACGCAGCGACCCAACGCATGATGCAGCGATTCCGCCAACTTCAAGGCGGAGGCGGCCCTGGAGGTGGCGGGCAATAGCGCCTCTTTCGTCACATAAACCTGACTTCCGCAATAGGCGGAAAATATTGCATGAACACAAACAATAATCTTCCACCCGTTCTTAACCAAGAGTCACCTGTATTAAATGGTGGCAGATCAATCGTTAGGATTGAGGAGTTGACCAAGATATACGATCTCGGCGAGGTAAAGGTGCCGGCGCTGGCTGGGGTGAGCATAGATATCAAGGAGGGCAGCTATGTGGCCATCATGGGGCCTTCTGGCTCTGGCAAGTCCACCATGCTCAATATCCTCGGGTGCCTGGACCAGCCCACCTCCGGCCGGTATTTCCTAGGTGAGCAGGATGTCTCACTGATGAGTGACAGCGCTCTCTCCGAGGTGCGCGGCCAACGGATCGGGTTCATTTTTCAGTCGTATAATCTGATCCCGCAGCTTGATGTGGTCGAAAATATTCACGTGCCACTCTTTTATCAGGGTAAACAACTCTCCAGCGCCCGCAAGCGCTGTGAAGAACTGGCCGATCTGGTTGGCTTGGGTGACCGGCTGGATCACCGACCGTTGCAGCTTTCAGGTGGCCAGCAGCAGCGCGTAGCTGTGGCGCGTTCATTGGTAAATGACCCCTTGATGATCCTGGCCGATGAACCCACCGGCAACCTGGATTCCAAGACCGGCTTGGAAATCCTGGAGCTTCTCGACAGGCTGCGTGCTGATGGCAAAACCATCATCATGGTTACGCACGATGAGGAAGTGGCTGAACGCGCCGATCGGGTGATTCGCCTCATGGACGGATTGGTGGACCGCGACGAGATAAACCAGCGTCCGTGATATGACACTTTTCCGTGCCATCATCCAGGGTATCAAGAGTCTCATGCTCTACCCCCTGCGATCGTTGCTGACGATGCTGGGCATCATCTTTGGCGTGTTTTCAGTGATTGCCATGCTGGCCATTGGCGAGGGTCAGAAACAGAGGGCCGAGGAGGAGATTAAGAGACTTGGCGCGATCAACGTGATTATTACCAGTGTGAAACCCACCGAGCAGGAAGTGCAGGGTCAACGTTCAGGGTTTGTGGCGGAGTATGGCGTGAAGTATGAGGATGCGGTCCGGATTGCTGACACGGTACCCGGTGTGCTTCGGGTGTTACCCGAGAAGATTCGGCGCGAGGATGTCAGTTTTGATCAGTTTGTGAAAAAAGACCGGCAGATTTATGGAACGTCTCCATTCTTTTTGGAGTTCAGCCGCGCGGAAGTGGTGGTGGGCCGGTTCCTCAGTGAGGAGGATGATACCACAAAAAATAATGTGTGTGTGATCTCCACCACGCTGGCTTCAGAGTTGTTCGCCTACCAGAACCCGCTCACCAACGAGATCAAAGTCGGCTCCAGTTACTATCGGGTAGTGGGACTCATCCGGACGCCGGCAGATTTACTGCAGGACCGGAAGGAGCAGGAGCAACGCGAAACTGATGAGCTGGCTCTGCTCCAGGCAAAGCAGCAGCTAGAGGCTACACTTGCTGAGCAGGATAAGCTAATTCAGCAAAGACGGGAAAAACTAAAGAACCTTGGTGAAAAGGAGCAGATGGTGGCTGCGGTCATCGAGGTGGAGTATAAGATCACCACCGAACAGATTCAAAAATTAAATGAAAACCCACCCATTGTTTTCCAGGAAAGATTGAAAGATCAGGACACCCCCGAGTCCAAGTGGTTTGCTGACCAGTCGGGCAAGGAATTTTTTGTGACACCTGACAATTGGGTGTATGAATCTGATGGCACTCACGCCACGCTCGTGGGCAACCTCACCCATGGCCGTGTGATGCGCATGGCCATGGAGACGTATGCTGCCGAAAAGGACAGCGACCTCGGAAAGGCCAATGAATTTTATGGCGACGTGTACATTCCCTTTTCCACCGCCCGCGCGTTTTATGGTGACCGGGAGGTAAAGCGCCAATCCGGAGGTATCACCGCCAAGGAAGTCCAGATCGATCGTTTGCGCGTGCAGTTTGATCATCAAGACCACGTGATCGACGGCGCGAAGATGATCGAGCGCACCATGCGTTATGGTCACAAGGACAAGGATGATTATGTGATCCGAGTGCCACTGCAAGAATTGGAAACTTTGAATAGAGTGGCAGAGATTTTCAAGATTGTGCTGGGTGCCATTGCCTCCATCTCGTTGATTGTAGGTGGCATCGGCATCATGAATATCATGCTGGCAACCGTGACCGAGCGAACCAATGAGATTGGAATTCGCCGGGCACTCGGAGCGAAGAAACTACACATCATTCGACAGTTTTTGGTCGAAACCAGCGTGCTCTCCGTGGTCGGGGGGTTTTTGGGTATCGCTTTAGGTATTTCTGCACCACTGGTAGCAGAGAAGTGGCTGAGCGCAATTAAATCGTACGATTTGGCGGTGGACGTTACCCCTTGGTCAGTGGCTCTGGCTTTTGGCATTTCCGTTTGCGTGGGCATTATTTTTGGAATTTATCCAGCTATTCGCGCGGCCTATCTCGACCCCATTGAAGCGTTACGGCATACTTAAATTATTATGACAATACTGGAGCAGAGGTAGTTTCAAAAGAATTGCAAAAATATGTAACTTTCTGCCTCTTTGTGCTATTAGAATGAAAGTGAACGTATGGTGTTTTGTCAGCGAATTACCGGAGATATGATCATAAAAAAACAAATTCGGCCTGATGCCAACGAGAGGGGTTCTGCCTTGGGAAAACTCTTGGGATTGCTATTCGTGGCTGGCTTGGTTGGTGGTGGCGTGTGGGGCAGTAAGTATTTGCTTTCCAAGGAAGAAGAGAAAGTGCGCCAGGAAAAATACTGGATTGCTGAAAAGTCAGATTTTCTGGTGACAGTGAAACTCACTGGTAGATTAGCTTCCACGGATGTAGTGGAACTAAAATGCCAGCTGGAGGGGCAAACATCGATAGAATCGATTGTGGAAGAGGGTACCGTGGTGACGGGGCCGGCTCGGTATACCATCCAAGCGGGAGATACGCTTGCCTCCATTGCTGAAGACATGACTAGAGACGAGCTCTCCATCCGTTTGCTCAATTCAGCAGAAGATATCGATTGGGATAATTTGCCTGAAGGGCAGTCGATCATGATTCCCGGTGATCTGTTAGTGGAGCTGGATCCGCTCAATCTGAAGGAACGAATTAACCAGATGGAGATTGTGGTGGAAAAGTCCGAGAATGCTCTCTTACGAATGATGGGAAACCTGAAAAGTACCGAGCTCTCGGCGGCCTTCTCCTTAAAAGTCGCGGAAAACAATCACAAGTTGGCCGTAATGGCTCAAGAGAAAGCGATCAATAGCACCATTAAGAATCAGATCAAATCGGACAAGGGCTCTATCACCAACCTCGCCAATCAGGTGGAGGAATCCAAGGAACAGATGGCAATCTCCGAAGCCAAACTAAAGTGGTACAAGGAGCTGGAGGAGAAACAGTTCCTTTCCCGGATGAGGTTGCGCGAAGAAGAACTCAAACTGAGCAAGGAAAAGAATAATGCAGAGCAGCTTCGTCACCAAATCGCGATGGCTCAGGAGCGGTTGGATGCCTACCTGAAGTACGATCAGGTATCTATTCTAAATCAGAGAGAATTGGCTGTCGATGAGGCCTTAGTCAGTATTGAAAAGCAAAAAGTGAAAAATATCGCTGACTTGAGGGATGCCAATTCGACCATTGCCACCCAGAAAAAGACCTTGGATCTGGAATTTGAAAGCCTTGAAGACCTTAAAGAACAAATGGCCGCCACAAGGATTTATGCGCCATCTGATGGGACTGTTGTCTATTTTTCTGAAAGCTACAAAGAGTATGGGCCCATTATGGATGGTGCCCGGGTGCACCGTGGTCGCAACCTCATCAAGTTGCCCAAAACCAAGTCCTTGAAAGTGGAGCTCAATGTGCCACAAGCAAAACGTAGCCTCCTTAAGCGTGGCATGAAGGCCTGGGTGCAGGTGGAGGACGTAACTCTGCCCGGAACTCTCGCTGTGTTGGGTACCACTGTTGATACCAATCGCCGCGGCCACACGGAAAAATCCTATTTCAAGGGTGAGGTTTTCATTGATAATAGTAATTTTCCGGATGCTGTTTCTGAAGGCATGACTGTTACCGTGGAGATCAAGGTTATCAATCTCGAGGGTGAAAATCGGCGGATAAAGGTGCCCAATCAATGCGTGACAACCCGCATGATCAGTGAAGATACCGCGCAGACCGGCTGTTATGTGTTGGATCCGGTTACCAAGCAGCACGAATGGCGTCCGGTGACCATCGAGTACAGCGATGAAAACTTTATTGCCATTAAGGAAGAAACGGAGCCTGGGTTTGGTCTTAAAGTAGGCGAGCTGATCCATTTGTCTCCGTTGACTGAAGCTGAGAATCTAAATTTGGAGGAGGCGGTCATTGACAAGGGCAGGGTTGAGTTGGGTGATCCAGTGAGTGAGAAGATCTTGAAGTCAACCGACAAAAAGGATGAGCCGGTGGATTTTGGGCTGAGTGATGAGCAAAGGAAAAAGTGGGAGGCCTCACGAGCCAAGGTCAAAGTTGAGGTTATGACAGTGATCAAGAAGATCCAGTCTGAAGAGATACAACAAGAGAAAGCTCTGACGGCTTTGAGTCAAGTTTTCGGCAATTCACGGGCGGAGGTAGAGAAATTCCTCAAAGAAGATCAGCTCAGGAAATACGACGCATGGATCACCCCCGCCAAAAATGCTGCTGGTGCCAAGGTTAAGCGTCTCCTCTCACCAAAGTCTTCTGTGGGCCAGTCGGTTGGCGATAAGCGGCGCCGTAGCCGCAACTAGCCGTGTTCGGGTTTTCCATCTTCAGAATTGTTCAGGTTGGCTTCAAAAGCTTAAGGCTTCACAAGTTAAGAAGTGGCCTCACCATGCTGGGAATAGTCATTGGTGTATGGGCTGTTATCACGCTGGTAGCCATCGGTGAAGGGGCCAGTCACGACGCGCAGGAGGCGATCAAGGCGCTGGGTGCCAATAACGTTATTATCCGCAGCGTGAAGCCTTTGTCTGATAAACTCCAACTGCAGGGTAGAATGCAGTGGGAAACAATCTACGGCCTTAAAAATTCAGATGCCGGGAGGATTCTGAAAACGGTGCCGGGAGTAAAGCGAGTGTTGCCCATTCTGAGCCAGCGCAAAAATGTAGTTCACGACAAACGAAATGTGGATTGCCAGCTTATTGGCACCTATCCCCACTATCCGGGATTCACCCAGTCTCGCATGGTTGCCGGACAATTTCTCAATGAGATGGAGGAGGCCCGAAAAGAAAACTCCTGTGTTCTCACGCTGGAGTTGGCCGAGAAACTCTTTGCGGGCCAAAATCCGCTCTTGGAAAATGTGAGAGTCCGTGGTGTTGAATCCGATCAGGTATTTCGGGTAAAGGGCATTTTACAGGAGCGCGTTGATACTGAGAAACTGCCGCAGCTGGCAGACGCCACGGGCCGCACAATTTCCGCCAACGTTTATATTCCTCTGTCCACTTTTAAAGCTCTCTACGGAATCAAGAACATTGATCTCAGCGTGGGCAGTGTCTCGGTGGAGCGCGTGGAGCTGACTGAGATTCGAGTTGAATTCGGATCGGTTGAGGAGGTGATTCCGGCATTGCCCCTGCTAAGGGATTGCCTGAACAAGTCACGCAAAGGAAAGGAGGATTACGAGATCGTGGTTCCCATTAAGGAACTCAATACCCTCAAGGCGCAAAAGGCCCGAGACACCCGGATGCTTCTTTACATCGCCTGCATCTCACTGTTGGTCGGAGGCATTGGAATTATGAATATAATGCTGGCCACGGTCACCGAGCGCACTCAGGAGATTGGTATCCGTCGCGCATTGGGGGCTACTCAAACGGACATCACGATACAGTTCATGGTGGAGGCATTGATGCTCTGCCTGATCGGTGGCTCCATTGGTGTTGTGGGAGGTTGGGGTTTTGCCGTATTCCGGCAGAACATATTACATATAACAACCATTGTTACCGAATGGTCGGTGGTTGTCGCTTTTGGCTTGTCAGTGGTCGTTGGATTATTCTTTGGACTTTGGCCGGCTATCAAGGCCGCCGCATTGGATCCAATAGAGGCCCTGCGGCATAATTAGTCTATTATGGTAATATAGGGGCAAAGATTGCTCCGAAAAAGAGTCGCAAAATGTAACTTTAAAGCTCCTTGTGCTATAAGAATGGGAGCGAATTTACAGTTTTTTAGTTATGCTTGGCTTATCCATTCTCCGTATCATTCAGGTCGGCTTCAAAGGCCTTCGGCTGCACAAACTGCGTAGCGGTCTGACGATGCTTGGAATGATCATTGGTGTGTGGGCGGTTATCACTCTGGTCGCCATAGGGGAAGGGGCCAGTCACGACGCACAGGAGGCGATCAAGGCACTGGGGGCGCAAAATGTCATCATTCGAAGTATTAGGCCCCCTTCAATGAATGCTCAAATGCAGGGTGACTGGGAGAGTTTTTTCCGTCGATGGATGGCGATCTACGGGCTAAAAAATACCGACGCTGTTCGCATCAAGGAAACCGTTCCAAAAGTTAAACGTGTGTTACCCATATTGAATAAGCGATTGAATGTCGTGCACGGGCGCCGCGAAGTGGATTGTCAGCTCATTGGTACCTACCCCTATTATCCGGAATTTACGC
>CAZTTU010000010.1:0-582 GCA_964616045.1 uncultured Verrucomicrobiota bacterium
GAAGTTTAACGCCGAATTTAACCTGATAAACCGAATTGCAGGTACGAATCTGCTCGGCCAATCCAAGAGGTAAATCGAGCGTGGCTGCAGCCCGATCAAACATGAGATCTACATTTTCCCTAAAAGAGGGTTCGTTGCAATTTTGCATTTTAACTGAAACAGGGGTATATGGAGATGGCGTGGGCGGGGGGGAATATACCCTTTGCTCAATTGGGGGTCTATTACAAAACAGCCATTTTTTCCAGTCGCATACATATCCTTGATCCAACTGATTTACATCGTCTTCGAGCCGCAAAAGGTTGGTTGGATTTAGGGAGCCCGAGGAAGCTCGTTTTGAATTCGACCCAATTCCCAGTCCACAGCAAAACCGTCCCAAGGTTTTGGAGTTGAGGTGGAATTTGTTTTCCACCGAAAAAATGGAAAGCCTGCGTAAAAACCGCTGAGCTACTAGTCAAAGAAGCTCCAGAAAAACCTTATGGATGGATTCTTCGTTCGTTTGCTCTGCACGAAATGGAGCAAACCGATAAAGCCTTCTCTTTACTGGAACCTGCACGCAAACTTTTTTCCAATCAATGGATCATC
>CAZTTU010000010.1:592-37644 GCA_964616045.1 uncultured Verrucomicrobiota bacterium
CCCCCCGCCCCCCCCGCGGCCCCTCCTGCCCTCGGTGGGGGGGGGCGGGCCCCCGACGCTGGCAAGGAACTGCACGTGGCCATGAGGATTGATTCTCGGGCCGCATAAATAGCCACCGCCACTGATCCGGATTTGGAACCCCTGCGTCAAACTATCGATCAGTCACGCAATAGCGAGGACTAGTACTTGGCCCCATCGGCGATCCACTGAATGATCAGAGAAATTTCATTCTTCGGAACCCTCGGCCCATTACCTGGAGGCATCTTGGTGGCCGCATCAGGAGCCAAACAAAGCACTAGAGGGGTTACTGCAAAATTACCCGGCTGATTGGGAGCAATAAATCCCCGCAATGTAACAGGAGCACTAAAATCCAAATCCGCCTTGGCTTTCCTACTCTCCTTGTAATGATGACACTCAAAGCACCGGTGCTTTCTGAATATCGGTTCCACCTGAGAGAAGGTCATTGTCCCTGAAGGAGCCTGGATTAATCCCGCTTTGCCCGACTGACTCCTGAACGAGGAATCACCACTCGGTTCATTCGTAGCCTCGGCTTTGCCATCAGCTATTCCTAAGCCAAAAACCAAGCCTACCCCCAAGGCAAACAAGCCGACCACGCTCCCGATAATAATTTTCATTTTTTGGGGCGAGCCAGTCACCGGCGCCTGCACCACTGCCAAATCATCAGGCGAAGACAGTAGTGAGGCTGCAATTACTATGCCGGGAACCTGTGTTATGGGCATCCAATCTGGCGCCCCTTCATACCAAGCTTGATCAGTGGGCAAAAGGGATCCTTGGGAAAGAAACAGATTTGCATCCTCCATGGTATACGGACCAAACTGCTCCCCATCACGCAACACATAGATCATTGTGCCACAACTTTCTTCCCTTCAATCACTCTCTAGAACTTGGCCCCTCCATCAATCCATGCTTTGACTTTAGACAATTCGTCGGAATTGAGTTTGGTCCCATCATCAGGTGGAGGCATGAGTTCATCGGGGTCTGCAGCGGTTAAACTGTCCATGAAAGCGTCGATTTTATCGGTTACTGTATCAGGCTTATCAAGATCCAATTTGGCCTTTACCTTACCTTCCACGCTACTGTGACAATCATAACAATTGTGTTTACTAAATATCTTCTTGATCGTCGGCTCGTATAACACGACCTCTCCAACTGGAGGCGCACCTCCACCCACCTTCTCAGCACCACCTCTACTGTCTTTGGATAAAATCCCGAGCAGAACGAATAAGCCCACGACGGCAATAACTGCCACACCAGAAACTGCCACACCAATTATAATGATTTTCTTTTTCTTTGAGGCACCGGCAGCTACCCCGACTCCGGGACCAGCAACGCCCCCCCCGACAACAGGCACAGCCATCGGCATCCCCGGTAACTGCACCCCGGGCACCTGATCCATTGCGACCCAAGCCGGGGCCCCTTCCCACCAAGCCTGATCGGTGTACAGCAGAGAACCCTGGGCCAAGTAAGCATTTAGATCCTCCAGGGTATAAGGGCCAAACTGTTGGCCATCTCGCATCACGTGAATCATCATGGATCGGACATGGAGGAAACATGAACCTCAGCGTATCCGCAAGCCTCGTTTAAGATTCTTAGATTGATGGTGTCAGGGGGAAGAAATAAAGGATCAACGGTACAGAAATCCCGACAATCATAACCTCCAGCGGCAAACCCATTCGCCAGTAATCCCTAAATCGATAGCCACCGGGTCCCAAAATCAAGGCATTACACTGGTGTCCTATAGGAGTGAGAAATGCGCAGGAAGCCCCAACTGCCACGGCCATCAAAAAGGGATCCGGACTAACGTTCATTTGCAAGGCAATCCCGGCACCGATGGGCGCCATAATGAGCGCAGTGGCCGCATTGTTAATAACATCCGAAAGAGTCATTGTAACTACCATAAGAATCACGAGAATACCCCATTCGGGCATGTAATTCTCGAGGTTATTGGCGAAGACAGCGATCTTTTGCGTCAGACCGGTATCCTGCAATGCACCACTCACAGGAATCATTGCGCCCAACAACACAATTACTGGCCAGTCGATCTCGCGATAAAGATCTCTCATGGGCAATATTCCAAGAAAGACATAAGCACAAATGGCACAGAGAAATGACAGAGTGGTTGGCATGATTTTGAGCATACTTAAGGCAACTGCGATGCCAAAAATTGCCACCGCAAGACTGACCTTGGAAAATATCCCCACCCGCACCTCACGGTGACCTAGTGGGAGCAAGCGGAGGCTGGTGACGTGTTCCTTGATTTGTTCTTCACTTCCCTGCACCAAGAGCACATCACCAACTCGAAATCTAACATCCCCCAACCTCTTGCGTATAGGCCGCCCCTGCCGCGCCACAGCCATCAGCGCAACACTGTTGGAAGTGCGTCGGCGCAAGTAAGCACGCGTGCGGTCACGCAACAATGAGTTCGGCTGAACCAACACCTCAACGAAGGTCACGTCCTCGCCTTTAAGGCTGTCGATGCGAGCACGCAGCTCCTTGTCTAGTCGAAGCCCAAATTCATCCATGATGTTTTTCAGATCAACAGGATCGACTTTCACCAAATAACGTGCCCCAGCCCGAACGAGATTATTGCGATTGGGCGCAATCACTTTGCCATCCTTCCGGATGAATCCGAATATCATCAGTTTTTCTTTTGTCTCCTTTTCCACCTCTCCCAGTGTCATGCCGACAAACTTGCATTCTTCGGGAATCTGCACCTCGGTAATGTATTCATCAAGGTCAAACATCTCATTCGAACCTGCTTTCTTTAGGATTGTCTTGGGGATTAACCGCCAGCCAATTAACGCCACAAAAACTACACCGAAAATCGCCACCACCCCACCCACCGGAGAAAAATCAAACATTCCAAAATAGCCCTCAGGACTTCCTATCGTATTTAGATATTTACCCGTCGCATTGGAGTCTATCGCGCTGGCGTTCGCCAAGCGTTCTAAATGTTCCTTCCGAAATATTGATATTATAATATTAGGCGGCGTGCCAATCATGGTGGCCATGCCACCTAAAATGCTGGCGAATGCCAAAGGCATGAGGATAAGGCTGGGCGATCGGTTCTGTTCATTGGCCGTCTTCAACGCTACTGGCAATAGAAGCGCAAGCGCTCCCACATTATTCATGAACGCCGAGAGCACCGCCGCAACAACACACAGGCTGGCAATATGCAACAGTTGGTTTTTTGCGAACGGCATAATGCGCCGCGCAATGAGATCTACCACACCAGAATTACGGAGCGCACGACTGATCACCAGCACCGCTGCCACAGTAATAACCGCCGCATGACCGAAACCTTCCAAAGCTTTCGAAGGCTTCTCAATCAGGTTGGATTTCCCCTCACCAATGAACGCCTCAAGTATGACATCGGCAATTACCAACGCCAACAGACCGATCACTGCCACCACGTCATACCGCCATTTCCCCCAGGCAAAAAGCCCAAAGATCAAAACGACCACTCCCAACACGATGCCTTGTTGCAAATCCATCTGGCACCCCTTTCTCGCGCAATACAACCGGCAAGGAAAGTCCAATCGCGATTAATTATTCGCCCTGAGATAAACTGACATCCCGCAAGGGAATCGAAGCACAAAAAATGGATCAGCAACTCGTTGTCCTGTAAATTGAACTATACCCATAAGCAGACTGGAATGATTATTGCTTAAAACAGATGTGTTCAAAATTAAAACAATCTCTTAGTTCATATCAATCCATGATAGAAAACTATACGGGAATCACTTACCCTTCCCGCCGTAAAATTCAGCAAGCCTAATGAAATTGGAGCACGGCAGCTCAACTGCTTCCTATCCAATAAAGCCACCCTCACGCCCGAACAGATGCAACATGCCAAAGCACATCAGTTAGCAATCATGTTCTTCTTCCTCATCATATTGCGGCGTAAAAATGGCGACCCCACGAAAGAACGAACTTGAACCACTTCCTTCTTGCGTAATCGACACACTAATTGGCTCCATCCCCTCCTGTCGCCCATATCGGTTGATGGCAGAAGACACCGACTCCACTGATTCACCCGTAAACCCAACCGCTTCATTTACCATACCGTTAAGATTAAATCGCAGTGTCAAACTAACTCAACAGAGAAGTTTACCCAGCTAAATATCAGCCTGATGCCCCAAGCATTCAGCCACAACAAATCCAGCCTAGCCCAGCAATATCTCAAACCGCTACAGACTCCAAGCAAGGTGCGCCCTGAAACATTTAGGGCACTAAACGGTGAACCCTCGCTATTCCATCAGTTTGATTAATCAGCGCCAATCTTCAGACCACGCAGCCGTATGCACTTGGCTGCGTATGTGCCATTCGCGCAATTCGGCCAACAAAGTCGCCTTCGCCCCAGCTCCAACGGAATCATCCCATAGATTCTTCATTTCATTCGGGTCGTTTTCCAGATCAAACAACTGCCCGTATGGTGCATCGAGAAAATGTACCATTTTCCAGCTTTGATTTCGAACCATCGTCATGAATGGTCCATCGGCGTAAATACCATCTTCTGCCTGTTCGGCATAAAGGTACTCGCGCCCAGACCATTTTTCTCCCAGTAATGCAGGCAACACGGTCTCAGCCTCAATGGTTTTCGGAATATTGGCACCCGCCATTTCAAGGATCGACACTCCAATATCCATATTCTGCATCAATTCACCCACTTCACGCCCACCAGCAAAACGTCCGGGTGACCATGCCAACATCGGCACTCGCACAATTTGGTCATACATCGTCCATTTTTGGCTGTGGCCATGGTCCGTGAGGCAATCTCCATGATCGCTGGTGAAAATGACAATGGCATTTTCAAGGCACCCCCGTTTGTCCAATACTTCGAGTAGTTCCCCAACTTTTTCATCGATCATTGTTACGTTGGCGAGATAATGCCTCCGCTGGCGCAAGCGCTGTTCCTCTGTGGGATCAATCTGATGAACCACTGAATCGTGATCAACCTCCACGTTGTGCTGGCGCATTGCCTTAAAAGGTGGCGGTTGACTCTCAAGATCTTCACTGATAACTGGCTGCAGTTCCAATGGCCGATCTACATAATTTTCCAAGTGACGTGGCACTGGATCATACGGAGGATGCGGCCCCGGAAATCCAATCTGCATGAAAAGCGGCTTGCCCACCGGCTTAACCGATAACCACCATTTTGCAAAATCGCCCACAAAAAAATCTGAATGCGTTTCCTCAGGCAGATCCCAGATAAAAGCCCCCAATGAATCGCTATAATCCTCACGCTCCCGATACAGTTCCCGCTGCTGTTTCACGAGACCGCGTGCAGCGAGGGCTTTGTCCCATTCATCTAGAAAATAACGGCCCTCAAGATAGCGATCCTTGTTTTCAACCACATAACGCTCATGAAAACCACATGGCGCATCGTACGGCCAAGTGTGCATTTTACCGACGTTTACGCAGTGATATCCTGCTTCAGCAAGAATATTTACCCAACTTTTATTCCAAGCATCGGCATTTTTCATTATGCCAGTCGTATGCGGGAAATAACCGGTAAACAAGCTCGCACGCGCGCTCGCACACGACGGTGCGGCCACGTGGCAATTGGAAAACGAAACACCCTCGCGAACAAGTCGATCTAGGTTCGGTGTATCGACAAACGGGAATCCCAGCGCATTGATGGTATCATAACGCTGCTGATCGGTGATGATAAAAAAAATATTCGGCTGATCCGCCACGCACGCGCAGGTTAGGCGAAGTTAAATGTGATTGCAAACGTACATAAATCCGCCAAAGTTTAGGCATGAGATCAACCCACCTGTCCCGACGCAAGTTCCTAGCTGCCACAACCCTTGCATTTCCATACGTTGCCATGCGCTCATGGGCAAAATCTCCCAACTCAACTGTTCGCCACGTGAGCTTCGGCGCCAACGGAATGGCTTTTGCCGATCTGAATGCTATCTCGGGTGTTACCAATGTGGAAATGATCGCCTGCGCGGAAATTGACCCCGCTCGCCAGGATCGGTTCGCCAGAAAATTTCCCAAAGCAAAACGCTACACCGACTGGCGCGAGTTATTGGATAAGGAGGCAAAAAATTTCGATACCGCTAATGTGTCTACCCCTGATCATATGCACGGCCCGATCGCCATGAGTGCGATGCAACTTGGCAAACATGTATATGTCCAAAAACCGCTCACCCACGATGTGTTCGAAAGCCGCAAACTTCGAGAATTTGCTTCAGCCAACAACCTGACTACGCAAATGGGAATCCAAGTGCATTCCAGTCAAGTTTACCGTGAGGCTGTCGAACTAGTACATCAAGGAGCAATTGGTAAAGTCACCGAAGTGCACACTTGGAGTAGCAAAAAATGGGGCGACACAAACCCGCGCCCAAACAAAAAGGATAAAGTGCCTGCAGAAATGAACTGGGACGCATGGTGCGGCGCGGCACCAAAGAACGATTTCATAAGCGGCTACTACCATCCAGGACAATGGCGCAAACGCCTTGACTATGGCACCGGAACTTTTGGCGATATGGGTTGCCACATATATGATCCAATGTATGGCGCAGTTGGCTTAACAGCACCCCTCAGTGTCCGCAGTGAAGGACCCGCTCCTGTTGCCAGCTCACACAGCTGGAATATTGACGCTAAGATCCACTATGCCTTTCCGGGCACCAAGTACACTGAAGGCAAAACTATTAACGTAACCTGGTATGACGGAGATCAACGCCCAGATGCTGATGTACAAAAACGGATTGGCCGAGGGTTGCCCGGGCAAGGATCCGTACTCTTCGGCACGAAGGGGCACATGATTATCCCCCATGTCGGCAAGGCTATCCTTTTGCCAGAAGACAAATATATAGGCTTCAAACGGCCAGAGATTACAGGAGTCAACCACTGGGAATCTTTTATTAACGCATCACGTGGAGATGGAAATACCTCGGCAAATTTTGACTACTCTGGACCTATGACTGAGGCTATCTTGCTTGGCGGCATAGCCACGCGTTTCCCGAAAGAAAAACTGCAGTGGGACGCGGATAAATTAACCTTCAGCAATAACAAAAATGCCACCGCTCACGTAAGGCGTGAATACCGCAAGGGCTGGGAAGTAAAGGGGCTCTAGTCTTTCACCTGCTGCAACACCTGGAACTGATGCCCAAGGTGTTCCGGATGAACTAGCGTCTGGAATTGCCTTCTGCGTTTAGCGGTCCATTTGGGGAAACGATCTGGCCTTTTCAGCGTCTTCTCAAGAATGCTCACCAGAAATTGCTCCTGCGTAAGCATCGTTTCACTTTTCAGGCCAGCGGATTCGCCAACATTTCGGATTGCTGTGAAATTGACCGATGCCGTAAGGTCCTGCTCAGCCACTTGAGCTAACAGATCATCCACGATTTGGTGCCGATGATATGCGCGTAAGGTTCCATCCTTTCGCAGAGGAACAAAAAATGCATCCGCTTCCAAACCGTAATCAAAAGCCATGATTCGCCCCTGCCGCAAAGCATTACTAACCTTGCCCCAAAAATATTTACTTCGTGTTGATAGGACTGTCACGTATCCATCCAAAAGACCCTCCTCGAATCCAAACTGAATCGGCAAATCCTCCATTCGCCGCCAAACAAAACGGTCACCATCTGAGGCAACCCCCCATTCAAACCATGTTTTTCCCTTCGCATCCCAGCCCAACCGTTGAACGGGAAAGGCATCGAGCAATTCATTGCAGAAGAAAACACCACGCAATTCCCTTGGAAATTCACAATACCACTCTACTTTTCTCTCATGTTCGGCGAGAGTTTCCGCCTGCCATTGGTGATGTTGCTTCGATGGTTCAACGATAATCACCGAAAAACGTTTATAAACAGTTGGGTGCCACTGTTTCAGTGCGTTTAGGATATCGCAAAATAATAGCCCATTATGTGCACCCGCTTCGACCAATTGAATCGATCCATCGATGACCTCTAGCCACTGAGCAAACTGAAAGGCCAGTAATTCACCAAATAACTTGCCTACACTGACACTTGTAATAAAGTCGCCTCTCCTGCCCACTTCGCGCTGAGTCTCATAATATCCCAAGCCGGGCTCGTAAAGAGCGTGCTCCATGAATTGTTCGAATGAAATAACGCCATTCAGACAGATTTCCCCGTGAATTAACCGTGTCAATTCGTTCATGGCTTGCAGCTACAGCTTACTTCAGTTAAATTCATGTCGTCTCATTCTGACGGTATGTCCCCAGCAGCATCAACACGCAAGCGGCTCGATCAGGTCCTATTTGACAATGGTTTGACAGAAAGCCGCGAGCAAGCCAAACGCCTCATTATGGCCGGCAAGGTAAATGTAAATGGACAACGCGCCCGCAAACCCAGCGATGCGATAGTGCCTGAAGACACACTCGAAGTGCAGGAACCGGAGAAATATGTTAGTCGCGGCGGTTTCAAACTTGAAAAAGCTTTAGCAAATTTTCCAGTCAGCACTCAAGGCGCAATTGCCGTCGACCTCGGCGCATCCACCGGTGGCTTCACTGACTGCCTCCTGCAGAATGGCGCAAAACGCGTATACGCAGTAGACGTTGGCAAAGGTCAACTCGCATGGCATTTACGTAGAGATCATCGTGTAGTGGTCATGGAAAAAATAAATGCGAGATATTTGAAACCAGCCGATCTAGCAAAGCATTTTAATGGCGCAGATATTGTCACTATTGACTGTTCATTTATTTCAATGCAAAAAATCATTCCGAACGCCTTTGCCTTGTTACGGCGCGGTGGTATAATCCTAGGACTTATTAAGCCACAGTTTGAAGCCAACAAGACTGAAGTTGACCGAGGAGCAGGCGTGATCAAGGATCCTGCCATTCATACGCGGGTAATCAACGAATTGAAGGAATTTATTGATGGTTTTGAAGGACTTGAATGGCGAGACTATACAGAATCGCCCCTCCGAGGCACAAAGGGTAATGTAGAATTCCTAACCTGGATTGAAAAAATATAACCCCATCCAGTCCGTCGGCCTGATTGGCAACCCAGATCAAGCCGTCAAGCATGGCTTCGTCCGCAAGATCGAAAACCTCATTGCGGGATCTGGCCGAAAGGTTTTACTCGATCAGACTATTGCTAGTACTCCAAGAACCAAGGGCATCGTTTTCCCTGATTCAATCGAGCTAGCCCGAGCAAGCGACCTTCTTGTTGTAATCGGAGGTGATGGCACTGTGCTGCGCGTGGCACGTGAAACTGCAGGCAGCAACACCCCGCTCCTCGGCATTAACGCGGGTCGGCTTGGCTTTTTGACTTCGGCATCTATTGACAATATAGCCGAATCTCTCGAAAATTTATGGGCGAATAAATACATTGTTGACCCCCTCCCCTTAATCGAAGCAACAGGAATGTCTGCAGGGAATTATCTCAAGACATTGGCCTTGAACGATATCCTCGTCAGTCGTGGAGCAAATCCTCGACTAATTGAACTCGCGGTCAAAGTTGATGGTGAACCTCTCACAACCTATCGATGCGATGGCTTGATTGTCGCCACCCCTGCTGGCTCCACCGCCTATTCACTTTCAGCTGGCGGTGCTGTTGTAACACCGCGCGCTGAGGTTTTGACTCTTAGTCCAATTTGCCCACAGGCACTGTCCAATCGACCATTGATAGTGAGCTTTGCATCCACTATCGAAGTAACCCTACTCAAGCATCGAGCTGAATCATATCTATCAGCCGACGGACAAGTGATGGGAGAACTTCTGGAAAACGACATCATCCAAATTCGGCGTAGTCGCAAAAAAGCTAAGCTAGTGCGACTCGAAGGTAATTCGTTTTTTGAAACGCTCCGGCACAAATTAAACTGGACTGGATCACACGCATGATTCGACTCAAAGACATAGCTGAAAGCGCAGGCGTGTCAGTGATGACAGTTTCAAAAGCTCTGCGTGATGAACCAGATATATCCAACATTACAAAAACGCGCATCAGAGACATTGCTGATCAGGTCGGATATGTGCCAAATAGTTCTGCGCGCGGCCTCCGCACAAACAAAACACATCAATTCGGACTTGTAATTTCCTCACTTTCAAATCCGGTATACATACGCACTTTTATGGCTATCGAAGAGCGGGCACACGAGATGGGTTATGAAATTTATGTAGCGCAAACATTGAATGACCCAAGAAGGGAAAACGCCTGTATCCGCCGACTTCTAGCTCGACAAGTCGATGGATTGTTCATTCGCCCTGTTTACCGTCCCGACCCCACTGCTGCCATATACGATGAACTCAAGAAACAAAAAACACCTACTGTCATCCTAGGCCATCGCGCCTTGTTTTGCAGTGACTTTCCAAATGTAGAAACTGATGATATCGTTGGCTCACAGTCAGCCACTGAACATCTTCTTGAATTAGGCCACCGCCGAATCGCCTGCCTGTCAGGCCCACCCTTTGCCCCATGGGCTCAAGAACGATACGAAGGATATCGCCGCGCTTTACAGGAACACCATATTGATCTGGATGAAAACCTCATTTTCCAAGCGGGCTCCACGATTGAGGAAGGTGCCAGTGCTGCATTGCAAATAATCGACGAAGATCCAGGGGCAAGCGCCCTTATCGCGGCCAATGATCTCGTGGCCATCGGGGCTGCAAGCACCTTACTCGATCAAGGCGTGAAAATTCCGGAAAATATATCCGTAATCGGATTTGGCAACACACTTACAGCTGAACATTTTCGAGTGCCACTCACCACGGTAAGTCAGCCCAAATATCGGCGCGGCACAGCTGCCATTGAATCAATGGAACGACTTCTTGCTGGGGAAGCTGCTAGCTTCAAGCGACTGACAGCAGAGCTCGTCATTCGCAAAAGCACCAGCGCACCTTCCGCCTAGCTCGCGGTGAAGCGTTCGACATACTTTCCCAGCATATCTGCCTCGAGATTCACAGCATCACCCAATGCTCGCTCCTTAAGAGCAGTCACAGCAAATGTGTGCGGGATAATCCATATTGTGAAGCCCTCTCTTTCAACATTGGCCACTGTCAAACTTATGCCATCCAGCGCTATTGATCCCTTGTGAATAACATATCTCATCACATTTTCTGGAGCGGCTATTTGCAGTTGCCGATCTTCACCAACCTGCTCCCAGGCAATGATCTTGCCCATGCCATCAATGTGACCAGTTACAAAATGCCCACTCAATCGGCCACCTGCTTTAAGGCTGCGCTCCAAATTCACTAACGAACCAGCCCGACAGTACTGGAGATTTGTCAGATTCCACGTTTCATTCAAAAGGTCGAACTGAACGATTTTCGTGCGACCCTTAGTGGACATTTCTACCACGGTGAGACAACACCCGTTCACAGCAAGACTATCACCAACTTTAAGGTCGTGGCCAGTTTTGCGAATTGTAAGAGTTAGTCGAATGGCATCTTCTCGAGCCTGAATGGATTCGACCTTGCCGGTTTCCTCAATTATCCCCGCAAACATTGCGCGCACTCAATCTTTAGATACACACGCCGTCAATAACAAATCCGAACCGAGCTTGCGCCACTTCCCATTCGTCAGTCTCAAAGCATCCTCAAAATGATTCACACCACTTCCTGCCACAGCCATTCGCGAACGACTTCCTCCTAATATCTTGGGCGCATAAAAGAATGCTACACGTTGCACTAGTTGTTCGATTAGAAAAGCCGCATTAACCCTCCCTCCTCCTTCTACCAAGAGACTGATGATGTTCTCTTTTCCAAGATGCTTAAGTAGCCATTTCAAGTCAATTCTCCCTTTCTTTGTAGGAGCCTCAATTACATTTACCCGCCTGCGCAACTCGTCCAAACGCCGGCGAGGAGCACCTTTAAGCACCACTATTGTTGTTAATCCTGCTGCATTATTGGCCACCACTTTAGCTTCTAACGGTGTGCGTGCACTGGAATCCAGTACCACACGACGCAGATGCGCACCTCCTCGATCGTCCCTTATTGTAAGGCACGGATCATCAGCCAGAACCGTTTCTATGCCCACCAATATAGCATCCATCCCATTGCGAATGCGCATTCCTTTCTGTCGAGCAATCTTACTTGTGATCCATCTCGATTCACCATTTTCCAGTGCGATTTTTCCATCAAGTGTCATTGCTGCTTTCACAGTCACATAAGGAGTCTTGTTGGTAATCCAATGGTTGAAAGCAGCATTCAATTCTATTGCTTTTTTTTCTAAAACTCCCCTACGAACCTCAACTCCAGCTTTATGAAATAAGTGGTATGCATTCCCAGAATGTTTGGGATTCGGATCCGTAGCGGCAATCACTACACATTTCAAACCGAAATCAATAATTCTCTGTGCGCAAGGCGGGGTACGCCCGAAGGTGCTGCATGGCTCAAGTGTCACGTAGAGCGTGGATCCCTTAACGTCAAAATTTTTTTGCCGCGCATCCTCCATTGCCTCAATTTCCGCATGTGCCTTACCGGCTCCCTTATGCCAACCTTTACCAATAACCTCCCGATCCTTCACCAACAACGCACCCACCATTGGATTAGGAGATGTGCAACCATATCCTTTACGCGCAAGATCAATCGCCGCGAGCATATAATTTCCATCAGCATCATTCATTCAGTGATTCTAATCAGCAAATAAAGCTTCAGCAAATTCCTGAGCATCGAATGGCTGCAAATCATCAGACTGTTCACCCAATCCAACAAATTTGACAGGCAATTGGAGCTCGCTTTGAATAGCGACCACCACCCCCCCTTTACTGGTTCCATCCAGTTTTGCAATTATCAAGCCAGTGAGCGGAACAGCCTTGTGAAATTCGCGCGCCTGATTAAGTGCATTCATCCCCGTGGTGGCATCCACAACAAGTAACACCTCATGTGGGGCACCTTTCAGTTTACTATCTATTACACGATGAAGTTTTTTCAACTCCTGCATGAGATTGCTCTTCGTGTGGAGTCGACCCGCAGTATCAATAATTAAATAATCCGCCGATCGGGATTGTGCCGCACTGATAGCATCATGACCCACTGCCGCCGGATCCGCACCATAACCTCCCGCCACAACCGGTACATCCAGGCGATTACCCCATTCCTTAATCTGTTCCAGCGCCGCGGCACGAAAGGTGTCGCACGCCGCAAGAACTGCTTTACCCCCTTCGGACTGAACACGATGTGCCAGCTTTGCGGAAGTAGTAGTCTTACCTGTGCCATTCACGCCCACCAAGGATACTACCGTTAGCCCATCATACTGATAAAGTCCGCCGTTCAAGCCGCTCAAGGCAGCTACAATTTCATCCCGCGCAACAGCCATCACATCGGGTCTGTCGCGCCCTCGCGATTTGCATGCCTTTCTTACTCCATTTATAATTCGCCGAGTCATCGGAACACCCAAGTCGGCACTGATCAGTGCAAATTCAATTTCCTCAAGAGCATTTTCATCGAGCACTGGGGAGCCTGCGACGATGCGACTAATTTCATGTGAGAGCTTCTCTTTAGTTCGCTGCAGACCCAAGGTGAATTTCCCTAGAATCCCCATGTCAAAGCGCAACTTCAGATTTCATCTTGACCACATATTCGTATGGCAACTTAACACCACCAATCAGTGGGCGCCCCTTGTTTCTGCCGTGGCAATCAGATCCACCCGTCACAAGCAAACCATATTCTTCTGCAAGCATAAGGTAGTGTTCGGTCATAGATGTGGAATGACGGGTATAGAAACACTCAATACCATCGAGGCCGACTTTTGCCAACGGAGCAATCACTTCATCGCAGTGGTATAGCCCAGGGTGCGCGATCACCGCCAAGCCACCAACCTCGTGAATCAACTCAATGGCATCCACCGCTGTCATTTTCATCTTTGGAACCCAAGCCGGCCTTCCCTTTTTTAACCATTTCCGAAATGATTCATCGAGTGAACGACAATGCCCAGAGTTCACCAGTGCGTGACCGATGTGAGGACGGCCTGGTGAATCACAATTCGCAATTTCCATCACGTCTTTGCTGGTAATATTCACACCGTTTAAATTCAGTCTCTCAACAATTTCGTGGATGCGATTCAGCCGCGCCCCCTGATACTTCACCAGTTCTCTGAGCAAGACAGTAGCTTTCGGATCAATATAATAGCCAAGGATATGCAGCTCATCACCGTTATGGTCTACACTAAATTCGCAACCAGGAATAAATTCCACTCCGTACTCCTTGCACGCGACAGCCATCCTAGCACAGCCATTGACAGTGTCGTGATCCGTGAGCGACATCACACACAACCCAGCACGCCTACCATGTTCCACGAGCTCCTCCGGGGTAAACGTCCCATCAGAAAAATTAGTGTGAAGATGAAGATCAGCGTACATCAGCTCGCTTCCGTGGCAGTCCGTGCCGACCGGTCGAGCCGGGATTTCATTTTATCCAATATGCCGTTCACAAATTTTCCGCTGTTGTCCGTAGAGAATTTTTTTGCAATATCAACAGCCTCATTGATGCTCACAACCGGAGGGATATCCTCACGGTGCAGCATTTCATAAACAGCAAGGCGCAAAATATTCCGATCAACAACTGCCATCCGATGTAAATCCCAGTTTGTAGCGAGGCTCGAAAGTTCACGATCGATGGAATCGCAATTCCTTATCACTCCACACAATAAAGGCTCGGCAAATTTTTGTATGGCCAAATCTCCAGCCGTAGGAGGCGGCAATTGCTTTTGTTCCCCCCACGAACTTTTCCCCTCGAGAAGCTCAATCACCTCCAAGCGCTGATGCAACCAGAAATGCTCCAACGCCGACTTCAAATCACTTTCTGGATTCATATCAAACTGGAACAAAAACTGAACCGCGCGTTCGCGCGCTTGTCGGCGGGAGCCCATGGCGCAAGGATGCTCGAGAATCTGAGTGATCAAAAGAAAAATCCTACGCACAAATGCTCAGTAAGATTCAATACTGCGGGATGTTTGTGTCGATTTCATCACTCCAAGCATTAATCCCACCGGCCACACTCTTGCAGTATTTAAAACCCTTTTGCCGTAAAATATCCACTGCTTTGAGTGAACGAGTGCCCATTTTACAGTAAATATAGGTTGTCTGATTAGGATCCAGCTCCACGAAGCGCTCCGCTAATTCACTTAACGGAATAACTGGCACTCCTTCGATACTAGAAATCTCTACTTCATCATGTTCCCGGACATCTAGGATGGCAATGTCACTTTTAGGATCGTCCATCGCTTTCTTCATATCATTAACAGTAATTTCATCCGGATGCTCACCAAGTGCTTCCTGCTCAAGGTCGACACCACAAAATTCTTCATAATCAATCAATTCAGTGATGACTGGATTATCACCACAAACTGGACAATTCGGATCACGCCGCAACTTCAACTCCCGAAAACTCATGCCCAAGGCATCGTATAATAGAAGGCGGTTTACTAGTGGCGAACCTTTGTCCAGTGCTATTTTTAAAATCTCCGTAGCCTGAATGCAGCCAATGATACCAGGTAATACCCCCAACACACCGCCTTCAGCACAACTTGGAACCATGCCGGGAGGAGGCGGTTCAGGGTAAAGGCAGCGGTAGCACGGCCCACCCAATACCGGCGCAAACACACTCGCCTGACCCTCAAAACGAAAAATAGAACCGTACACGTTTGGTTTTTTGAGCAGCACACAGGCATCATTGGTCAAATAGCGCGTTGGGAAATTATCTGTGCCATCCACTACAATGTTGTACGGACCGATAATCTGCATGGCATTATCCGATGTGATCGCAGTTTCATGACACTCAATTTCCACTTCTGGATTAATCTTATTCAAGGATTCCCTTCCAGATTCCACCTTAGGGCGATCAACATCCTCGGTGCTATGAAGAATCTGTCGTTGCAGATTCGAATAATCGACCACATCAAAATCCACTAAGCCTATTTTACCGATACCGGCCGCCGCGAGATACATTGAGATTGGCGAGCCCAAGCCACCTGTACCAATGCATAGCACACTGGTCGCCTTCAATTTTTTCTGCCCGGCCATGCCAACCTCGGGCAATATCAGGTGCCGAGAGTAACGGCTAATTTCTTCGTTGCTAAGTTCCACTCTCATGGGATTAATAAAACATGGACAGCGGCCACGCCGCCCGGAAAGAATGAATCCGCCTAAAATGAGTCGTAAAGTCAACCCGAAAACTGCTTCCTCAGTCATTCACCGCACTAGTAAATTGAGACCGTGCCTTGCCATTGTGCTTGGCAGCGGCTTCAGCAGCTTGGTTAATGCTCTAGAAAACAGACTTACTATCCCTTACAGGAAACTCAACGGCTTCCCTAAATTAGGAGTGGGCGGTCATGCCGGTGAAGCTGCGATTGGAAAAATCGCCGGCATCCCAGTCATTATTCTCAGTGGTCGGGCGCATTACTATGAAGGCCATTCACTCGAGGCAATTACTTTTCCAATTCGCGTCCTAGCTGAATATGGAATCGAGACTCTGTTGCTCACTAATGCGGCTGGCGCAATCAACAAAAATTTTAAACCAGGAAATTTCATGCTATTCAAAGATCACATTAATTTCATTGGAGATAATCCGTTGCGCGGGTGCATTCCAAATGGCCGCGAACGCTTCATTGATCTTTCTAGCACATACGATTCAACTCTAATAGAGCAATTGATGGCAGCTGCACAAAAAACAAAAACCAAACTGCACCAAGGCGTTTACTGCGCTGTCAGTGGCCCGAGCTATGAAACACCTTCTGAAATCCGTGCCTTTGCAAAACTCGGCGTTGACGCCATTGGGATGAGCACAGTGCCTGAGGCAATTGTTGCCCGCCAATGCGGGATGAAAGTTGCCGCTCTCTCCTGCATCACAAACGCCGCTGCCGGAATCAGCAAATCACCGCTAACCCATGAGGAGGTTCTTCAAATCGGCCGGCGCGCCTCCAGAAATGCAACAAAACTCATCACCGAATTTGCACGCAGCCATGCCTGATCATTCCCAACTTATCACTGCCGCTCTTAAAGCACGCAAGCGATCCATCGCCACTTATTCTAAATTCCAAGTCGGTGCCGCACTATTGACCAATGAAGGTGAAATCATCAGCGGCGCGAATGTCGAAAGTGCTAGTTACGGACTGAGCTGTTGCGCAGAACGAGTTGCGCTATTCAAGGCTCTGACTGATGGCCATCACATTTTTCAAGCTCTAGCCATTGCATCCCCCGGAGGGGCAGCACCTTGCGGGGCCTGTCGTCAGTTAATTGTCGAATACACTAAGGATACTGAAATTTTACTCGTTGACAGCAACGCTCCTGAAAATCTGAAATCCGCTAGAATCGGTGAACTTTTGCCTGATTCCTTTACCGGCGAAGATCTTTAGATTTAAATAAAACTATGCCTTTTTTAGATTTTTTGGATTTAGAGGCAACAAATCTTTCGGCAAAAAAAGCCCATTTTTTCGGATTAACTCAGAATCTAACCAAACCTCACCACCACCCCACTCTTTGCGCTGAATAAGCACCATGTCCCAATGCACGGCGGAACGATTACCATTGTCGCACTCCTCATAAGCCTGCCCCGGCGTGAAATGTAGCGAGCCGCCAATTTTCTCATCGAATAATATGTCACACATCGGATTCATCACATACGGATTTACCCCCAGCGAAAACTCACCTATGTAACGCGCGCCCGTGTCCGTATCAAGAATCTCATTCAGCCGCTTAGTATTGTTGCTCGTCGCATTGATCACCTTGCCGTTTTTAAGCTCTAGTTTCACGTTCTCAAACTTTGTTCCCGCGTAAAGCGTGGGCGTATTGAATTGGATTGTGCCGTTGCAGGATTTCTTTGTTGGGCAGGAAAACACCTCACCATCCGGAATATTCCGATCCCCCGCACACGGAATTGCCGGCATACCCTTGATACTGAACGTCAAGTCTGTACCCGGACCGACAAGGTGAACTTCCCTGGCTTTTGCCATACGTCTAGCCAGTGGCTTCATTGCTTTGGCCATTCGCCGATAATCAAATGTACAAACATTAAAATAAAAATCCTCAAACGCCTCGGTACTCATGTTGGCCGATTGCGCCATGCTCGGGGTGGGCCAGCGCAAAACCACCCAACGTGTTTTATTTACACGATAATTTAGCAAAGGACGCATTGTTTTCGAAAATTTCTGCATCGCCTTTGGTGAAACATCACTGAGCTCGCTGGTGTTTTCCGCGCCCCGAATAGCAATGTAGGCCTGCACTTTCTTCATCCGGCATAACTCCACATCACGGATCATTATTGCATGGTCGTCATTAGTTTCTTTAACTAGCTCCCGCACCACGCGCGACTGGCGTGTTTCTACCAAAGGGACTGCACCCACCTTTCGAGCAGCGCGAATCAGAGCGATGGTCATTCGGTCCGGAATATCAGACACATCGATGAAAACTGCTTCGCCTTTTTTTAGGTCACAGGAATACTCGACCAGTAATTTTGCCAATTTGCTATAACGGGGATCACTCATAAATTCTCTAGGCAAATTTAAATTCGCTTGTCTTTTTGTCGAGCCTTCTCCTTTTTCCGTAGAATTTTTTCCTGCAGTACTGTTTCAGTGCGCAGCAATTCCTCCGCCTGCCAACCGCTGGCCTGAGCACGTTGCGCCAGTTTGAACAATTGTCTGCCCAACTCCTCCTTTGCCTTTGACTTACGCCCATTGGTCAACAATCCGTGCTTACGGGCCTTCTTCACTGTCTCATGCGCACGCATTAAAGCCGGCAAATGACTTGGAATACCGTCAAAAGCCGACTTTCGCTCATTGATAGTGCCAACCTTTTCTGTCTGCTTGATCGCATCCCACTGGTTCCAGACACCAGCCACATCTTCCACTTTCGCTCTTCCGAACACATGTGGATGACGGCGCACTAGCTTGTCCGTAATGTTGCGCGCCACTTTTTCAAAATCGAACGCGTCACGCTCCTTTGCTATTTGCGCGTGGAAAACAACCTGTAGCAATACATCGCCCAATTCCTCTTCCATCTCATCATCATCTTCGGACTCGATGGCATCCAAGAGTTCATATACTTCCTCCACCGCATTCAAGCGAATGCTCTTGTGATCCTGTTCACGATCCCACGGACATCCATCCGGCGCCCGGAGACATGCCATCACCTCCAACAGATCATCGATCGCTCGTTTCTTTGCCATTACAACACCACCATATTGTCACGATGCACTATCACCTTTTTAGCCGTGCCATTTTTTATCGCATCAAATGTGAATTTGCTTATTCCACGGGCAAACTCAGTTCCATTGCAATCGCAGACCTTCACCACGTCGCCCACTACAAATTTTCCAGTGCATTCCACTATCCCCGGCGCCAGCAGACTCATGCCCCGTTCACGCAACGCTGTTTTTGCACCATCATCCACCACCAGCACACCTTTCGGGTGATGAAAAAAAGCGATCCAGCGTTTTCGTCCCTTGAGTCGATCTGCCCTGGGAAGAAAAAGTGTGCCGACATTTTTGCCAGCTAAAATATTTGAGAGCATTCCACGCGTCCTGCCATTTGCGATCACCATTGGAATTCCGGCACGGACCACAATTTTTGCCGCTGCCAGTTTAGTGGCCATGCCGCCGATACTCGTGGTGCTCTGCGTTCCTCCCGCAAATTTCTTTGTCGTCGCATCTATTTTTCGAACAGTAGGAATCAATTTCGCATTCCTCTTTCCGTAATTCCGCACGAGACCATCGGCTGTAGTAAGCAGCACCAGAAGATCTACCGGCAACAGTGCAGCGACTAACGCTGACAATTTATCATTATCTCCAACCGTCAATTCCGTGAATGACACCGTATCATTTTCATTAATTACCGGGATCACTCCACGCTCAAGCAGAGCTATCAAGGTATTTCGCGCGTTTAGGTGACGATCATGGTCCTCCAAATCTGAATGAGTGAGAAGCACCTGAGCCACCTGTAAATTGTGCGCCGCAAATAATTCCTGATATAGTGCCATCAATCGGGATTGGCCTACCGCGGCACACGCCTGCAATTCCTCCAACCGTGTGGGGCGCTTCTGATAACCCAGCACTTCCATACCTGCCCCGACAGCACCGGAAGAGACCAAGACGATTTCATACCCGTTCTTTTTTGCACGGACAACCTGCCCCACCAACTGCTTTATGCGTGAGGACGCCAGGCGATTCTGGTTGTCGGTAAGTATACCGGTCCCCAGTTTCACAACTAAGAGTTTGGCAGTTTTGATATGCTTGCCTCGCATTGAGCACTTACCTAGCAAAAGACCTATTCAGCGTCGAGCATTGACCTCGGCCATGCACTTCCAGCACCATCAGGCATGCGCAAGGAATCATTGGAATTTCTCGAGAAACTCGTCAATACACCGAGCCCCACCAGCTATGAAACACGCGGCCAACGTGTGTGGCTCGATTACGTACAGAAATTTGCTGATGAAACATCCCACGACGCCTATGGCAATTGCGTCGCCACCCTAAATAAGGGAGGTGCCCCACGCATCATGCTTGCAGGCCATGCGGATGAAATCGCGCTTTCAGTTAATTACATTGATGACAACGGTTACATATGGGTAAAGCGCATGGGGGGCATTGACGCCATCGTGAGTAAGGCGCAGCGAGTGACGGTGCACGCGAAGAAAGGAGCGGTACTCGGGGTAATTGGTAATCCCCCTCCCCACATGCAGAAAGTGGATGGAGAGCCGAAAGTACCGAAGATTCATGAGCTCTTCATCGATATCGGCGCCGATTCACGAAAAGCTGCTGAAAAACGTGTGCAAGTGGGCAATCCAATCACGGTAAACCAGAATTTTGAAATTCTCCATGGCAACCTTGCCGTAGCGCGGGCATTTGACAACCGCATCGGCACCTGGGCCGTTGCCGAAGCCTTGCGTCTTTTGGCCAGATCAAAGAAAAAACTCAACGCTGAGATTTGTGCGGTCTCCAACACCCAGGAAGAGGTTGGCCTTTTTGGCGCACGACAGATTGCTTATTCACTCAAGCCAGATGTGGCGCTGGTTGTGGATGTGACGCATGCGACAGATTACCCCATGATCAATAAAAACACCCATGGGGACATCAAGATGGGCAAGGGGCCGACCATCACTCACGGCGTTTGCAATCATCCGGAAGTGGTCAAACGGATCGAGGAAGTGGCCGGTGCTACAAAGATTCCTTTACAGCACGAAACCGTAAGTGCCACGAGTGGCACTGATACGGACGCCATCTTCTGGACTCGCGGCGGCATACCAAGCGCACTCATCAGTCTGCCCAATCGATACATGCATTCACCAGTAGAAGTGGTTAATTTGAAAGACCTTGATCAGATCGCCAAACTGATGGCGGACTTCTCCAAAAGCATTAGAAAAAATGACAAGTTTGCGGTGAAAATCTGATCAGAAGCCACTCTTGACTTTATATTCCAAATAATTTCCCAAAATCGCCCCACTGATATACCTAAGCAGATCTCTCGGATCTGGTTTTTCCAAGACGTATTCTCTTTTTCCCCGTCTAATCACCTCGAGTTTGGGAGCTCCCCCTCGGCTAAAATCCTGAAAAAGAATATCTTGAGTGATAAACGAAAATTCATCTATCTCCCACTCTTCTCTATTACCATCGAATTCATGATAGTCACCCAAAATTCCATACGGACTGCCCTCTTCTGGCATGCTTATGTTCAAGTTTCCCTCCTTATTCCTAACTATAATTACACGCTGCAAATCCACCCGCAACTTGGCCTTGATATGTTTTTTCCCGTTAATTGATTGAACCATCTTTTCCAACATAATTTCATTGAACTCGAGCATCGGGCCATCACTAAAATCTGATCGGTTATTGATCTTCAGGCCGCACATCCTGTAGGATTCGCGCTGCTCACCCATAACTGCATCTAATTTATCAAACGAACCAAATTTGGCCCTCGCGCCCTTCATATGAATCTCGCCAACTTCTCCCTCTCGCAGGTCGGCAAACTTTATCAAGGCCCTATCCAGCTCGACGCAACCAATTTGCTCCATTTCTTCCTGCCTAGTGGGAGTGCCAGAAAAGTCATGCACCTCAAACTCATTGCGAGCAATCGAGTAATCAAACTCTCCTATTTTGGCCGTCCAGTTGTTTTTGGCCAGCACACCTTCAATTTTTTCAGCGATGACTCGCTTTAGAATAAGGTTCAAAACGAATATCACAGCAATTGCCAAAAGCACAATCGCACCACTCCACTTAGCAAATTGCTTCAACCAATTCGATTTCCTCACATTTCGCTCAGGCACCAACTCGCTCATTCCATAATATCCTCTGGCCGCACTTGAAGGCATTCATCCTGGTCCTCCCATACGACTGCCGGATAATATTCCACTAATGGAGGAGCAAGAACCAGACCTAAATGCAACAACAGATGTTCGCTCTCGATCGCCGCTTGCTCAAGGGCTTGGCCATAATTATCATGCAGCCCACGTCGCCTCTCATCCCAATGCGCCACGCTGTGCGTTGCTGAATATTTCTCAGCCCAACCTGCCAGTGCCTCCGCGGCCTCCTGGTCTGCAATTTGCCCAAAAGCCACTGCGGTATCATTGCAGTGCAGACAAATTAACCCGGATTCAACTACGTCCCGCGTAACCATCGGCAGCAGGGGTGCTCGACAGCAGTCTGCTAGTGGATAATCCGGCGGTATGGAAACCATTCGTTGATGCCATACCTGCCGTTCATGCGCCACCATGGCTGCCAATCGATAGGCCCCCATCAATGGGTGCGACATGCGCCACAATTGCCCGTACAACTGACCCAGTGTCTGCGACATCCAGCGCGCCAATGTCAGATCATCAAAGCCACGGAACACCTCAGCATAATCTTGCCAGAGTCTCTCCATTGAATGTGCTTCGTGCGCCACATGACAAAGAATGGAGACAAAAACGCATCGAGCAAAGTGCAAAAAATCGTCTTGGGTCAGTTGTCTTACTTGATTATAACATCACCGTGCCTACGGAGGTTCCCTCAAAAAACCCACTAGACCGGCAATTGGAAGATTTCCCCGGTGTGGGAGCCGATCGATCCAATCAATTGGCTCGCCTAAAATGCCACACCCTTGGTGATCTCCTGCTTCATCGGCCACGTCGCCACGAGGATCGCCGCAAGATCCATCCCATTCGTGAGCTATCGAAAGAGGAACCATCACTGTCTCGGGGTCGCATTACTGTGATGGGAACGAAACGACTTAGAGGCGGTCGAACACTGTTCGAGTTCATACTCGAAGATGATTCTGGCACATTGTCCTGCCGTTGGTGGAATCTTGGATATATGGCACGTTATTTTAAGATAGGCGATGACGTTTTGATCTATGGCAAATTGTCCAAAGGAAAAATCCGCGCAATGGATCATCCGGAAACTGAAATTATCGAGAACGAGGAAGACGCCACAATTCATGTGAACCGGATAGTACCGATTTATCCATTAACCGAAGGCCTGCCTCAACGCTGGCTTCGAAAGCTTATTTTCAGATCGATCGAATCACATTTGGATAATATAGCCGAGCCCGATTATCAGCCTGCAGGCCTCCCTTCCCGCTGCAAAGCAATTCAACAGCTCCATTTCCCGGCCGAAATGGAGCAAGCCGCTGCCGCTCGTCGGCGCCTTGCCCTGGATGAATTTGTAGAACTCCAAAAAACCCTGCATCGACGGCGTGCCACCATGGAGTTCAAAGCTAAAGCCCTTCCCTGTGGCGGTGACGGTCGATTCACAATTCCCTTCCTCAATAAACTCGGCTTTCAACTCACCAGCGCCCAACGCGCCGTCAGCATGGAGATCGAAGGCAACCTCAACGGCAAGCACCCAATGCGCCGGCTACTCCAAGGCGATGTGGGGTCGGGCAAAACCGTCGTTGCTGCCCTAGCCATCTTGCGCACTTTGGAAAGTGGCTACAACACACTGTTCATGGTTCCCACCGAAATTCTCGCTGAACAACATTATCGCAACTTTATTAACTGGCTTGCGCCTCATGATATTTGCGTGCAACTCCACACGGGCAGTCACAAAGAGTTGGAAAAGGGGCTGTTTGAATCTGGCATGCCAAAACTTATCATTGGCACGCATGCCTTATTTCAAGAATCATTCAGACTGGAGAATATAGGCTTGGTGGTGATTGATGAACAACATAAGTTTGGTGTTTCTCAACGCGACCAGCTTGTCCGTAAAGGCAATTACCCTCATCTGTTAGTGATGACTGCCACTCCTATCCCGCGTACTCTTGGCCTTACCCTGTACGGTGATCTTGATTGTTCAGTGATTGATGAACTGCCGCCGGGACGAGGAAATGTGCGCACTCATATTCGAACACTGGACCGCTGGCCAAAAATTTTAAATTTTGCCAAGGATAAACTCAGTAAAGGCCGCCAAGCCTATATTGTGGTTCCCCGTGTTGACAATGAAGACACGACCATTGGCATCAAAGCCGTTAACACTGAAGCTCAGCGTCTGAAAGATGATTTCACCCCGTACAATATCGGCGTTCTGCATGGACGCATGAAACCTGAAGAGAAAGAAAGTGTAATGGTTGATTTCCGATCAAACCGAATTCAGGTCCTTCTCTCCACGACCGTGGTCGAAGTTGGCGTGGATATTCCCAATGCGAGCCTGATGCTAATTCAAAATGCGGAACAATTTGGCCTTGCTCAACTACACCAGCTGCGGGGCAGGATCGGCCGCAATGAAAACGATGGACATTGCATTCTTCTCACCAGTGATCAATCGACTGCAGTAACCAACCGCCTGAGTGTACTTGAGGAGACCCGGGATGGGTTTAGAGTGGCTGAGGAAGACCTTAAGCTCCGAGGCCCTGGCGAACTTGTTGGGCAGGCACAAAGCGGCCTCCCTTCCTTTAAATTTGGCGATCTACGACAAGATCTAGAGCTCATTGAACTAGCTCGTCACATTTCATTGGATATCGGGGCTGGTCGCTAATTGCCTTTTGTGCTATTCTTTATTTTATGCCCGGGTTTGATCAGGATAATGATACTTTGCTGGAAGCCGTTCTTGACGAAGAAAAGACGAATGACAGTGGTTATGTCGTGGCCATGTCGCATTTTTATCGTGGCGAAGTCGCCAGGATCATGGTCTGGCGCCAACGCCTCGACACCACAACCACTTGGGCCATTACCTCCACTTGCACAATTTTCACCGTCGCCTTCTCTTTTAATGAAGTGCCGCATTTGATTTTCTTTTTCAACCTAGCCATCGTGATGATTATGTTGTGGATCGAGGCACGGCGTTATCGTTTTTATGACGCTTTTCGAGCACGTTCGCGGATGATGGAGGCTCATTTTCTTGTCCCGGTAATCTTACGCCAAGAACCGAAACTAGAAGGCAATTGGCGCAAACTCGTGGCCGAAGATCTTCTTATACCTGCCTTCAAGATAACTATGTTTGAATCCATCGGTCGTCGCCTAAAGCGAAATTATGCCTTTATCGTAATCATCCTCCTCTCGGCCTGGATCACCAAAATTTTCATCCATCCGCCTCCCGCAATAGCGAAAATTAATTCAATTGGATCATTTTATCACGCCTTGTCCATTGGCGGCTTTTCGAGTTGGTTCGTGGCTGCCGTGATGCTGGGCACTTTTATTTCTGTTATCGGCTTCACTCTTTACATTACCAAACACTCCACCGGCGAGATTACAGAAATAGGCAAAAGTAGCCGCACGAACTGGCTGGGCTGAGCATGCAACTCAACCCGCAACTCGCCGACTTGCCGGTCTATCAACCCGGTCGGGCACTGGAGGAAGTAGCGCAGGAACTAGGACTACCTCTTGAAGGCTTTATCAAGCTGGCCTCCAACGAAAATCCGCTCGGCCCTTCACTGAAATCTATCCAAGCCATACAGAAAACTGCATCTCAAATCCACTTGTACCCTGATGGGAACGCATTTTTTTTACGAAACCACCTAGCCAAGAAACTAAAAGTGGATCCGAGCAATCTTATTTTTGGCAATGGCTCCAATGAGATCATTGAATTTGTCGCTCACGCACTGCTTGGACCAGGATCGAACATCGTGGTTTCACAATACTGCTTTGCCATTTATCCCATTGTGGCACATCTGGCTGGAGCAGCCTGCATCTATGTCCCAGCCAGCAAATACGGCCACGATCTACCGGCGATGCTTGAAGCCATCACACCCGATACCCGCATCGTGTTTGTCGCTAATCCAAACAATCCAACCGGAACTCTCGCCTCAAGGGAAGAGGTGATAAATTTGACGGAGAATTTGCCAGATCAGGTCCTGCTAGTATTGGATGAGGCATATTTTGAATTCCTAGATGCCCCGGTAGACATGTTGCCCTTCATCAGCACGAAACCAAACCTACTTCTCATGCGAACTTTTTCAAAAATATACGGCCTGGCGGGTTTGCGGGTCGGCTATGGAATCGGGCATTCGGATTTTGTCGCCGAACTTGAAAAAATCCGTCAACCCTTCAACCTCAACACAATGGCACAAGCTGCCGCCCTTGCCGCTCTAGATGATGACGAGCATCTCCAACAAACCCGTAAAATAAACAAAGCAGGCCTGAAATTATTTGAATCTGGATTCGAATCACTGGGCATTGAATACGTCCCATCCCACGCTAATTTTATTTTGGCTAATGTGGGCAATGGCCAGCAGATATTTTTGAATCTACAGAAGCACGGTATCATTACGCGCCCAATGGGCGGATACCGATTGCCGGAATGGATTCGAATCTCAATAGGAACCACCAAGCAAAATGAACGGTGCCTTAACGCCCTAGCAGATTTACGTTGAACGACCCATCCTTTCCGGCTAATCCCATTACAAAGGATCCATTTGAAACCCACCGACCTCAGAGGCATATTACAGTACATTCCACGTTTTCGAAAAAAAACGTTTGTCATTGCGGCAGACGGTGCAGTGGTTACTCATGTTAATTTTGCCAATCTGCTCCTGGACATCGCCGTGCTCCATTCGTTGAATATTCGGATGGTGCTCGTGCATGGTGCAGGCGAACAAATTACCCAGCTTGCGGCTGAGAAATCGGTGACTCCCAGTGATCTGGATGGTACTGGCATTACGGATGATGCTACTCTCAAGCTGGCCATCACCGCTGCCAGCAGCTTGACACACGAAATACTAGAGGGTTTTGCCACCAACGATCTTCGTGCCGCCAATGCCAACGCCGTAGCGGCTCATCAGTTGGGCGTCCTGAATGGAATTGACCATCAATACACCGGCAAAGTTAAGCACGTAGATCAAGAAATGTTACATACTCTCCTTTCTCAAGGGATCACCCCAGTCATCCCGCCACTCGGCTTCGATGGCGAAGGCAATACTTTTCGACTCAATAGCGATGCAATCGCGCTCAGCATTGCCAAGTCGCTTCAGGCTTCCAAACTGATTTTCATCTCTGCAGAAGAGGGATTGGTGAACAATGGTGACATCATTCGACAGATGCTCGGCACCGAGCTGGAGGACCTTCTCACCAATCAACCCGAAAGCATTCCCATCAACCAACGATCAAAGGCGAATCATGCCGCAGAAGCCTGTGCCGCCGGCACACCGCGTGTCCATCTAATAAGCGGCCTTGTTACCGAAGGATTACTCGCCGAGGTGTTTTCGAACGAGGGTATTGGCACGTTAATTTATGCAAACGAATATCGACACATTCGACCTGCCGATAAAAAAGATGCTGCTAGCATCCTACGCCTCACCCGGGAAGCGATGGATCAGAATCATCTTGTGGAACGCAGTGAGTCGGCCATCGAGAAAAATCTGGACGACTATTTTCTTTACGAAATTGACAACAACCCGGTTGCCTGTGTTGCATTAAGGCAATTCACTAATGAGAAGATCGGGGAGATTGCCCACCTCTATGTTAATCCTGTGCATGGCAACCAAGGCATCGGCCAAAAATTGGCACAATACGCTGAAAAAAATGCCCAAGAATATGGCTTGCAAAAAATGATCACGCTTTCCACACAGGCATTTTCTTTTTTTTCAAATAAATCCGGATTTTCCGAAGGCACAATTGATGATCTTCCCGATGCCCGACGAGCTGAATATGAGGAGCAAGGGCGTAAATCAAAAATCCTCATCAAACCACTGGTTAGTTAGTGAAGAAGCCCAAGAAATTGCCCGAATTTGTGCTTACAGCATTGGCTTGCCTGATGATCGGCTATGGTACGGGCGCAGTGCTCACCGAGCGGGAAAAAATGGTGCCCCCCTGGAACACTGTAGCTTTGAAGTGGAGCGGCGGCGTTTCTAACGGCCCTCCCCTTGGCGCCCATGTTTATCTAGAACCTCACATGAACGGAAAATCTGTGCGACTGCGTGTGTATATCGGACGCAAAAGACCCAAGTTTTTCATGCCTGAACGCAACCGAAATGGTGAAATCGATGTAGTAAGCGATGCCAAACAAGCCTCGCGGAAATGGTCTAACATTCATTGGAGGAATGACGGCCTGCATGTCGGAGTAGATGGAAATAAAACCAGACTTATTGTTCCCTACAAAATTATCAAACCGATCAATTGATGAATCTCCCCGCCCCTTTTCAAGACGCCTGTGAGCGATGGGACCAGTCACCGACAAATCACTGCCTCTATGTAAATATAGCTGAACAAACACTCACTCATTTTCACGACAAATCCGCCCAAATTCTAGTTACATCAACCGCAGCACGTGGAACTGGTCAAAAAAAAGATTCAAATAAAACTCCACTAGGCCTGCATCGGATTGCAGAAAAAATTGGTGAAAATAAGCCAATCGGCACAATTTTCAAAGGCCGCAAGGCAATCGCCACAAACGGCAAGGGAAACCCGAACGCAATGATTACCGACCGCATTCTCTGGCTGGAAGGATTGGAACCCAACTTAAATAGAGGCGGCGAACTGGATAGCCATCAGCGTTACATTTACATCCACGGCACTGGCGACGAATCGCGCCTGGGTCAACCAAATTCACAAGGATGCATTCACCTGGCAGCTGTGGATTTATTGCCTCTCTTTGATAGAGTTACAATTGGAACTTTGGTGTACATCAGCAAGAACTGACTTTTGGAGCACGTTCCATTGCGCTATTGTAGTCCCCACATGAGTTTGCCCGAACAAATGACCGCATTGGCGCGCGATGCAAAAGCCGCCGCACACCAAATCACTCGTCTTACAACTGGTGAAAAAAACGCCTGTTTGCGCGCCATGGCCAACGCCTTGGAGAACAATGCCGACGTAATTCGGGAAGCAAATGCCAAGGATATGGCAACTGGTAAATCCATGGGTTTATCACAGGCTATGCTCGACCGTTTGCAACTGAATGAAGAACGCATTACTGGCATGGCTCAAGGCCTGCTCAAAGTTGCCGAATTGCCCGACCCGGTGGGATGTGTCCTTGACGAACGCGTGCGTCCTAGTGGTTTGCACCTGAGAAAAGTCACCACACCTATTGGCGTTGTGGTAATGATTTATGAATCAAGACCGAATGTGACTGCGGACGCGGCCGGCCTTTGTTTCAAATCCGGCAATGTTACAATATTGCGCGGTGGCAAGGAGGCATTGAATTCCAACCAGACCATTGCGCAGTTAATGGTTGAAGCTGGACGGGAAACCACAGAAGCATTTCCAGAACATTCCATCCAAGTTGTACCCACGACAGATCGCGCCGCTATTCCCAAGCTGCTTTCGCTAACCGACAGCGTTGATCTTTGTATTCCACGTGGCGGTGAGGGGCTCATTCACGCTGTGGTTGAGTGTTCGCGCGTTCCAGTCATTAAACACTACAAAGGCATCTGCAGTGTGTACATTGATGCTGATGCCGATGCGGAAAAAGCGGTAGCTGTGGTCGTGAATTCAAAGACTCAACGAACGGGCGTTTGCAACGCTATGGAGACCTTGTTGATTGATAAATCCATCACTCGCAATCTTCTGCAACAAATAGCTGGAGCACTCCTTGAAAAAAACGTGGAATTACGTGCTGACGAGGCGGTTAGAGAAATCCTTGGAGAGGCCGCAATAGCCGCCACAGATGAGGATTGGGGCACTGAATTTCTTGACCTCATCTGTGCAATAAGAATTGTGGATGGGATTGATGGGGCTCTTGACCATATCAACCAACATGGATCCGGCCATACGGAATCAATCATTACCGAGAATGAATCGACAGCGCGACGGTTCCAAAATGAAGTGGATGCATCCACAATTTTCTGGAATGCATCAACACGCTTTTCCGACGGTGAGGAATTTGGCATGGGTGCGGAGATTGGAATCAGCACCGATAAAATTGGCGCGCGCGGACCAATGGGGCTGGCTGAACTGACCACCTACAAGTGGCTTGGTGAGGGCAATGGTCTCATTCGCACATAAAATGAATGCAACAGCGAAAGCGCAGCACGTGCGCGATTGCCTTCCCGTAGGCGGCCTGTTTGCGGGACACGACTGGAGAATTGCACTGGAACCGTTCCATCTTGAGCCGAAATTCGCAAAGGAACTCGTGGCGCTCGGACGTGTATTGCTCCAGTTTTACAAGGCAGCTGATCTGCTTTATCGGCAAAGCGCCTGCTGCAAACAGCCAGCTTGGGTTTGCGAATGGCTCGATCAAGGCAAACCTGCTTCATTGATTAAGCTCCAACGGCATTCACAATTCAGAACCTCACTCCCCAAGGTCATTCGGCCAGATATATTGCTGACTGATGATGGATGGAAGATCACGGAGTTGGACAGTGTCCCGGGCGGAATCGGTCTCACAGCTTGGCTAAACCAAACCTACGGCACTACTCATTCTAATGTTATAGGTGGCCCTGCAGGAATGATCGATGGATTTACAAAAATTTTTGATGATGCCCGCAATGTTCATCTAATGGTGTCAGATGAATCGGCCACGTATCGGCCGGAGATGGAATGGCTTGCCAAACAGATTGGCCCACATTTCTCAGTTCGGGATTCAAACTTTATCGGTATTAATGAAGGCGATTCGATTTATCGTTTTTTCGAGCTTTTTGACCTAGAGAATATTCAATCCGCACATCACATTTTTAAACTCTCCTGTTCTGGCCGCATCAATATCACCGCGCCACCCAAATCCTATCTGGAGGAAAAAATGCTGTTTGCATTATTCTGGAACCGTAATCTCCGAACCTTCTGGCACCGCGAATTGGGGGGACGTTTTGCTGAGCATTTGAAAAAAATAATCCCCAATACATGGTTGATCGACCCCAGTCCTTTGCCACCGCAGGGAGCCATTCCGTACCTCAACCTTACCGACTGGAGTCAATTGGCTGAATTATCACAGAAGGAACGACAACTCATATTAAAATTATCCGGTTTTAACGCAAATGCTTGGGGGGCGCGTAGCGTGCGTCTTGGAAACGATATGCCACAACGAGAATGGGCAGATGCTGTGGATGGGGCGATTAGGGATTATGGGAAATCTCCGTGGATTATGCAGTGTTATCATAAACCACGGAGATTGAATCATGGATGGTTTGATTTTGATAACCGAAAGCTCGTCATCATGTCAGGACGCGTGCGCTTATGCCCGTATTATTTTGTACACGGCGATAACGACGTAAATTTGGGTGGAGTACTGGCGACCATCTGCCCGGCGGATAAGAAGATCATTCACGGCATGCGCGATGCCATCCTGGCGCCCTGCGCTGTCTCCGAAAACTAACGCTTGTCCCGAGGCAAGTCCGTAGGAGTTTCATACAAAAGCTGCCCGCGTATGATCTCGCGCTGGGTAGAAATATTGAGGGGATCAATGATCCGCTTCTGAACAACCTCATTGAATGCGGGCAATTCATAAAGATCAGCACCAATTGGCCGCATCACGCTAAGCTTGCCATGATCTCCACCATCTCTCCTCGGCACTCCCCCAAGCCTACCCCGGCTCGATCCCGATGGTCTCTTGGTTGACTTTTGCGAGTCACCGGCCTTTCCCGCTCCCCCTTTTACTTCTCCCTGTTTGACACCTCCCTTGATTGATGAGTCCCTAGGAGGACTACCACCGCTATCGCTTGGGCGATACCTTGGGCCTGATGGTCGCACGGAAGGCCCCGAACCAGCCACCACTTTTTTGTCAAGCTCAAGCGTGAACGTCTGACCCTTAACCATAATCTCAACAACGCCTCTCTCAGAGTCAATCTTCAGCACCTTCACATCATCCACTATTTCACCTGCCTCTATAAATTTGTACTCAGCGGAACCACCTTTAGCTGGATTAATACGAAGAACCGCACGTATTTTATTTCGCAACTTCGAGATTCCCGCCAAATGCGGAACCCCAACAGCAGTCGATTCTAATATATTAGGCCCCGGATTATTCATTTTCGGCCGATTCAACCTAAACGGATCTTTTTTAGGTATAACATGGTAAATCCCCAAATTATTTGTAGAAGCTTTCCATGTCTTCCTCGCTTCGGCTACTTTCTTCTCATGCTCCTCTTCTGCTGTAAGGATAGTGTTCGTGCGACCCGCAACAATCGGCAATACTCCGATAGTCGGACCATTGGTGGGAACGATTACCACCGTGGAATTTGTGCTAGGCAATGGCGCAGGAACCGGGTCATCTGCCGCACGAATGACGAAACCAAAACCGAAATATAGAATCCAGATAAACTTGAACGCCCCCCCGTTCATGAGAAAACCGTTACATAATTCACCCTGAATTTGCCAGCATTTATTATCCACGAATCTTACTCCACCGTGAATTAGACGTCTAATAAATACTTTTGTTACCGGTCAATATGCTGCTTGAGCACCCTTCACGCGGCGCTTCTTCATCCACGGCATCAATCCACGTAAACGTGCTCCCACTTTCTCAATGTTATGTTTTTCGCCGCTCCTCAACAGCGCGTTGTATTTTTTGTAGCCAGTCTTGTACTCACGCACCCATCCCTTGGCGAACTTGCCGTTTTGAATTTCCTTAAGCGCGACTTTCATTCGTTTCTTGACACTATTATCGATTATTTTAGGCCCCACACTTACGTCGCCCCATTTTGCGGTCTCTGATACCGAGAAACGCATTCCACTAATGCCCGATTCATTCATGAGATCCACGATTAGTTTAAGTTCGTGCAAACATTCAAAATACGCCATTTCCGGCTGGTAACCTGCTTCCACCAGCGTTTCATAACCTGCCTGTATCAACGCGCTAGCACCTCCACAAAGCACAGTCTGCTCGCCGAACAAATCCGTTTCCGTCTCCTCCTTAAAAGTCGTCTGCAACACCCCTGCACGTGTACCCCCAATGCCTTTTGCCCAAGCAAGCGCGATTTTCTTCGCTTTTCTTGAAGGGTTTTGAAAAACAGCAATCAAGGATGGCACACCCTTCCCCTCAAGAAATTGTCGACGAACAATGTGGCCCGGACCCTTCGGCGCCACCATCATTACATCCACATTTTTTGGCGGCTCTATGGTTCCAAAATGAATGGAAAAACCATGGGAGAATAGTAACGCCTTGCCTTTACTAAGGTTCGGCTCAATACAGCTTTTATATGCGGAAGCCTGTTTTGTATCAGGTAATGCCACCATTATCACATCAGCACGCTTCACTGCCTCACCAGTATCAAACACCTCAAAACCATGTTGCTTGGCCACCTTTCGCGATTTGCTACCCTTATAGAGACCAATGATCACCTTACAGCCACTCTCTTTAAGATTAAGCGCATGCGCATGGCCTTGGCTGCCAAAGCCCAAGACCGCCAGTGTTTTACCTTTCAGAATCCGCAAGTCTGCGTCTTTATCTGTGTATACTTTTGCTGCCATAATTTGTGGTGATAAATGAGTTGAAAGTCAGGATCGAGGCAGGGCCACCTTACCCGTGCGCGTGAGATCTATCACACCGAAATTATCCATGAGATGAATGAACTTGTTCACCTTATTTTCGTTTCCAGTTACTTCGATCGTCATACTCTTGGGCTGCACATCCACAATATTTGCCCTAAAAATATCGGTTACCTGCACCACCTCGGCGCGCGTCTTGGCGTTCACCTTGACCCGTACCAACACCAGTTCGCGATCAATATACTCATGTTCTCGAAAATCAGTAATCTGAATGACATTCACCAGTTTTTCCAACTGTCGAACAATCTGCTCAACTGTACCATCGTCACCACAAGTCACGATTGTCATGCGCGAGAAATCTGAATTGTGTGTAGGTGCAACATTAAGGGAATCTATGTTGTAACCACGACCACTGAACATCCCTGACACTCGCGTGAGTGCGCCGAAAGTATTTTCAACTAAAATTGAAATCGTATGTCGCATTTTCCTGGAAATCAGGCCGCGCAACCTATCAACGACCCCATGAGTGGTCAACGCAATTCACGAAAGAAAACACCTAAAAGAATGGATTGTGCGCGTTCTCTTCACCCACCGTGGTGAGTGGGCCATGACCAGGGCAAATAAGCGTATCATCCGGAAGCGACAGAATCTCATCTCGCACTTTTGCCTGTGCTAGTTCAGGTGTGACAAAATCCTTTCCCATAGAACCAGCGAAAATTGCGTCACCAACAACTATCACTAATGGCACACCGCTCCCCCATCCATCAATAATAAACGACACGCCGTCTTCTGCGTGACCGGGAGTGAGCCGCGCCGTAACGGAGAGCCTGCCCACGTCCACTGCCACATCGAGCTTCACTTGACTCTCTTTCGGCGAACTGCTGCTACCACTATGTAAGCGCATCTTCGGCCAACGCCTCCGCACATCACCCATCGCAGCCACATGGTCCCCATGCATGTGTGAAATAAAGAGGTGCTCAACCTTCAGAGCATTCTCTTCTACAATCCTAAACAAATCATCTGCAAACCAACCCGTGTCAAAAACTGCCGCTGAGGATGTTTCCGGATCCCAAGCTACAAAACTGTTCACTTCGAAACTCTCTGTAGTAGTCACCACACGCAGTTCATTCCATTGGGACAGATCAATTGATTCAGGCATCCATCCATCTGCAATGATCTTCAATTTATCTATATCCAAGCCGATTCGAATCGCCAATGACTCAAGATTGACATCAGCGCCAACAACTCCTTCTGCCTCCAATTCTTGGAGTTGAACTTCAGATAATCCGGCTAACGAAGCTAATTCCCCAAGTGGGGTTTTGGTCTGCAAACGTGCCTTTCGACATATATCACCGATATGATCTTCCAATGACATGCAGAAAGGCTATCCAAGCACTAGAAAGATTGCCAGCGAGATTAATCAACACCATTATCCACCAATGCGTTATGGTTTATTATGGATCATTGTTTCTCCATTTTACGCATGGGCGAATGAAAGCCCCGATGAGCGTCTCAATAAAATTCTCACGGCAGACAACACTGCGATTACTGAAATTGCCGGTTGGATTGAAAAGATTAGGAAAGCGGCGAGCCCCAATGCTAGCGAAAGAGAGCAACTCACATTCCGTATAAGAAATCGGCTTAATGGCGTCCGTCAGATGTACATTTCTTTCCTTGAAGATCATCCAAAACACGCGAAAGCACGTGTCGCATATGGGAGTTTCTTGACACATATAGATGATCGAAGAGGTGCGATGGGGCAATGGCAGAAAGCCCTCGCCGACGACCCTTCAAACGCAGCTGCTCTAAACAATATTGCGACTCATATTGGAACTATTGCGATTCAAAACAAAATCCACACCCGCATCCCTGAAGCATTTCAATCACTAGAAAAAGCCATTGTACTATCACCCAAGGAAACACTCTACCGACATAACTTTGCCACAACCTTGAGTCTTTTCCGACTAGACGCCATGCACCATTATAATATCACAGCAGAGGAGGTTACTAAACGAGCGCTCAACGAACTGGAAAAGTGCATGGAGTTGGCACCAGATGATTTCGAGATTGCCGCCGATCACGCTGAAACATTTCTAGACATCAAACCGCTCCCTCGCAGACAAGCACTTAAGGCGTGGGGAAATGCCAGAAGTAGAGCAAAACAAAGGATTCAGCAAGATTGGGTCAACATTCAAATCGCCATTGTACATTTTGAAACCAACCATTTGGACGCAGCAGAAAAATATCTAGCCCTTGTGAGCAAAGGCTCATTTCAAAAACTGGCTCACGATTTACGAACTGCCTTACTGCACAAGCGTGAACAAAAAAACCCTAAGCCATAAGCGCTTCCAAGAGCTGTTTGTGTATTCCACCAAAACCGCCGTTACTCAGCACACATACAACAACTCCTTTATTTGCATTTTCAGCAACATGCGCAACAATGGCCTCAACATCTGGAAGATATTCCGCCTGACGTCCATCTGAACACAGATCAGCCATCAACTGTTGAGGGTTTAGTCGTTCGCCCTCGGGAATTTGCTCTAGCTTTGCCACCTGTGACACCACCACATTGTCAGCGACTGAAAGAGCATCCACCAAGTCCAGCTGAAATATTGCGCGCCGGGTGGTATTGGTTCGCGGCTCAAATATCGCCCACAATTTCCGGCCCGGATAACGCGCACGCAATGCCTTGAGGGTCTCCCGGACCGCTGTAGGATGATGGGCAAAGTCATCAATCACCGTCACACCACGAACCTCACCTCGCACTTCCATGCGTCGCTTGATACCCTGAAAAGAATCAAAGGCAGCCTGAATTCCAGCATCTTTCACTCCGCAATGTCGCGATACTGTAACGACTGCAAGTGCGTTACGAACATTTAACTCACCCGACATCGGCAGAAAAAACTCAGCTTCACCAACTAAAAACCGTGAGCCAGCAGTCTTAAACTCGATATCACCGGCGCGCAAGTCATTGTGTTGCCCAAGCCCAAATCGATGAACCGGGCTCTGCACCACATCAAGCACTGCTTCTATATTAAGATCGTCACCATTGACCGCCAGCAACCCATTACGTGGAATCAGGTTGATAAAGCGCCGGAAGCTTAGCTGTATTTCAGCCAAATCATTAAATATATCGGCGTGATCGAACTCGAGGTTATTGATCACCGCAACTTCAGGCAGGTAGTGAACAAACTTGCTACGTTTATCAAAAAATGCTGTGTCATACTCATCGCCCTCGATGATGAACCACTCGCTGTCCGTAAACCTTGCGCCCTTGTCAAAATTATTTGGAATGCCCCCAATCAGATAACTGGGATTCAAGCCGTTATGTTCAAACACCCAGGCGAGCAGCGAAGCAGTTGTTG
>CAZTTU010000011.1:0-4930 GCA_964616045.1 uncultured Verrucomicrobiota bacterium
GCGGATGCCAGATCCTGCCCAAAGGGTTTCTCCACCACCAACCGCTGCCATGGAGTTGTCTCATCCTTTTGGCGATTCAGTAGTCCCGCAGCATGCAGCTGATCCACCGTTTCAATAAACAGCGTGGGCGAGATGGCGAGATAAAACACCAGGTTTTCACGCAGAGAAGCATCCTCAAAACCTGCCAACCGTTCTGCCAGTGATTGATACGCCGCCGCATCGGTCAGGTCGCCCCGGTGGTAGAAAATATTCTTCTCAAACACCTCCCATATTGCCATCTTTCTTTTCGGTGGGCGCGAATGCTTCTCGACCCCTGCCTTAAGTTCCGCACGCCAACTTTCGTCCGTCTTGTCTCGCCGGGCAAAACCGATGACGCGGAATTGTTCGGGTAACTGCCCGTCCGCAAACAGGTGGTATAGCGCTGGAATCAGCTTTCGCCCCGTGAGATCGCCACTCGCGCCAAAGATAACAACTGTACACGGTTCATCCGCCTTACACTCGTCGTGCAACCCCGAAACAAGCACCGGATTGGGTTTCGTTTCTTCAGCCATGAGTGCGGGAAGGTAGGCCCAAAAAGATGGGTTTTCAATCCAGAACGGAGGATAAAAATGAAATATTTCACGTAAAATGCGGTGTTTTCACGCAATCAAAGAGTGGATGCTATCCCCAAACAGATGATTTGACCTGTAATCAAATTAGATTCTGTGGCATATAAAATGCTAAATGGGTTTTCGGTGCGTCATAAACATTTTTTGAGTCCATGAAAATCGCTCAACCCAAACGAATCGCATTCACACTTATCGAGTTATTGGTGGTCATCGCCATCATAGGCATTCTTGCCTCCCTGCTGCTTCCAACCCTGGCCAAAGCCAAAAACAAGGCCAACCGGATGAAGTGCCTCAGCAACATGAAAAACGGGGCCGCCTTGGCTTTGATGGCCTATGCCGATGAATCAGAGGGGTTGTATCCGTGGCATGACCCTGCCACCAATAATGAAATGAGAGCGAAGGGATATCGAAATTGGAGAGATGCCTATCGCACTGGCCGGTTTTGGGGAGCCGCTCCGATGCGGGCAACTCTTATTGATACCAAAATGTTGATCTCACCATGTGATCAAGTAGTGGCAGCCCGGAATAGGCGTTTAGGTAAAATCAGCTTTTCGGAATGGGCTTTCAACACTTATCACATGGATCGCAAGCATTCGAGCTACGCGGCCAATCTGGGTGGGGATGCCACACTACCCAAGACTGTGCTCCTCCTCACGCGTAATTGGGGGGGCGGCAACCGAGGCAATTACTGGCGACAATGGGGTGGGCGCAACTCTAGGACTCAGGTGGAATATCCACGGGGTAGGGTGAACAGTGGCGATCACTGGCACGCCCATGTCTTCAAATACCGTACTGTCACCAGAACAACCCCGCATCAAACTTCCCTCCCGTGGAAAAAGTGGGACGCGCGGGCCTCCAGATTCGCTAGCGACGGATTCATTGGCCCCGGCAATCAAAACCTGAGCATGACCGGTTATGCCAAGGAAACAGGGAACATGGTCCTTGGTGATGGTTCAGCAAAACAAATAAAGGGCAATAAGGAATTGGAGACGATCATGAACGAACATCTACAGGCAACAGAGGAAGGTGGATCAAGCATGCCCCGCCGCAACATGACCTTCCTTAGGCCAAGCCAGATACCTTAAACGCCTGCCCACATTCAGCCGATAACAAGAGGCTAATAGAAAACCGGCACGACTCCTTTTCTCTTCCGCAGGTGTGAGCTGTAATCAACCTACTGGGGATCGGATTCCTCTTCGGGGATGGTTTGGTCGCCCTCATCCGCTTCCTCCTCCGAACCGGCCAAATGGGCGTCCGGATCGTGCTTCACCGCTCCCCCGCAACCAATGATAGCGAGTAGGCCAACCGTGAGGGCGAACGCTGCAAGCGTAAGTTTTAATTTCTTCATCTTTCTTCAATCTCCTACAATTACTTCTACCTCAGATTCATCAGAATTTTGCTACATGCACACCCGCAGTGGCTTTACAATAAAGCTGCCTCTGATAGTTTTAAATAATTAGTTGCCCAGAATAGAATCATGTAATGAAATTGAAAGAACGATGATTGTCCCATGAACTACCGATTTGAATAGGAGTGTTTCACACTGGAACATGACAAGAGTGCGCCATTTTTAAGGAAATTGCGTGCTTTTCACGCGGACGAAGATCGTATGCTCGCACAATTCGGGTGCTTTTGCCTGTTAACACATAATGGTTCATGGCATATAATCTGCTCAAGAAAAGCGGTCTTTGGCATGTCATAGACAAATTGTATCCCCATGAAATACTATCGTTCCAAACAAAGCGGATTCACCCTTATCGAGTTACTGGTGGTTGTCGCCATTATTGGTATTCTTGCTTCCCTGCTGCTCCCTGTCTTGGCTAGGGCTAAAGGCAAGACTAATAGGTTAAAAAGCCAAAACAACCTCAGACAGATGCAGAATTGCATGAAGCTATGGTCGGATAATAACGATGGCTACAATCCGGGCTATCGAAATAACAGTTTTGACCCCGGGCACAAGCAAGGGGGCAATTGGTACAACAACTTCTGGTATCATAAGGTGTATGAATATGCTTCCAATGCAGACAAGATCATTCTCAGCCCGTCGACACAACCCTCACAATCGGCTTGGTGGGGGAACGAGCTAATGAGCTGGCGCGGTTGGAACAATAAGAAGGAAGTCTATGATGGCAGGAATGGGATACCTGGCAGCTATGGCTTCAATGGATGGAATCATCCAGATATGTACGGGCCGAATTCCAGTTGGTTTGATAAGATGTATATTTCGCCTGATGAGGGTATGCCGGTTAAAGCCCCGATATTTGCCGACTGCATCTGGGTGGATGGCTGGCCCACGGCAAACAATGCGCCGGCAAGCACCTACCACGGTGGCAACAATTCCAGCATGGCAAGATTCTGCCTTGATCGGCATGATGGTGAGATCAACGTCGTCTTCAACGATGGGCATGTGGAAGGGGTTGCCTTGGCTGATCTGTGGACTTTGCACTGGCACAAGGAATGGAAGACGCCTGCCAGACTGCCGCAACCGAAAACCAAACCGCATTGACGACAGCAAACTCTTCAGGCAAATTCACGCGCGTGAAGAGAATCATGACCACACTACATGTTGCCGTATTGGCGGTGGGCTTTACTTTTCTGCTTGCCGGCTGCGGTGAAACGACCGAGCCGAGCCCAATGGAAAATGAACCGCCGCCGGATCCGGCAAAGCCGGATATCCCCGGCGAAGATGAAAAGTAAATCAGTGCTGGTATATTGGCAGGAAGTGGTGTTTCACCGACAGGCTCAGCGTGGCAAGCGCCGTGCAGTAAACCCGACCCGCACCGCGTTCCATGCCGTCCATGCCTTCCCATGATCCGTCGGCCCGCTGAAGCTTGAGCAGCATATCCTCAGTAAGTTGGCGCGCGCGATCGGCAATGTGCTTCTCACGCTTTTGCATGCCCTGCGCGTAGTAATACGTGCCGTAAAAAAACCACTGCTCCTTCGAATTCACGCGCTGGTTCACCAACCAATTGGTCGTGCCACGCACTTCCGGCGTGTCATATTCCCCGCACACCTGCAGACTTAGTAAACCGGCGGCGGCTGTGGAATATCTAGGACGTTGACCTGGGATATAGCCGCAACCGCTGCGCAAATTGGTGGGTTCACCTCGGGCATTGCGTGGCGAATAGTAACTGCGCTTTAAATAACGAACCGCCATGTCGATGGCTTCCTTGGGCACATCCATGCCGGCATTCTTGGCCGAGCGCAGCGCCATCAACTGCCATACGGTTACAGACAAATCCGAGTCGCTGGCAGTGGGCGTGTAACGCCAGCCGCCCCGGTATTTCGCCTGGCTTTTCTTCACTTGTTGAGAAGTTAATATCAGGTTAACCGCCTTGGTGGTCACTTTGCGCAAGCGCGCCTCCTGTGTCCGAGTCACTCCCATGCCCAGCATTTCCGTGAGGCACAGCGTAGTTATTCCGTGACCATACATGCGGGAGCCGTCAGAACCAAAATATTCCAGAGGACCGCGTTGGCGATCATTGCGTAAAATGAAATCCAGTGCCCTTTTCATCGCCACACCATGCCGGCTGGGATCAACCGGTTGATGTCCGATGGAAGCCAGTGCCATGATTCCCAGAGCCGTCATGGCATAACTGTTGCGAGCCGATTGGCGTGCGCTTGAATCGTTGAAGGATCCATTGGCTTCCTGCATTTTCACTATATAATCTGCTGCTTTATCCGTGGCAATATCCACCCGATCTTTCACTTTGCCTGCACCAGCCTGTACACAGAACGGCAATGCAGCTAACACCATCAAGGCTGCTTGACGGCGGGTGAGTGCGGTGTTTGGAACCATTTGAAATTTTACTTTTTCTTGGAGGTAGCTTGGCGGGTACGCCCAAGCTTACCTATGCGCAGGAAGTAATGATGAATCTGCTTGCGGAATTCAGGTGACAGATTTTCTCGCTCACTCTCAAGCAACTCTTCGGCAACCTTTAATGGCAAATCCCCCCAATCTTTCAGACTCATGCTCTTTAAGTCGGGCCATTTTTCCGGATTGAAGGCCATCTCGGGTGGTTTGTTTCCCTGCTCGTTTCCTAGGGTGGAATTTTTCGGTGAGTCGCCTCCTTGTGGTGGCATTTGGCCCGGCCGCAAACCAGCCGCACGTGCCTGTGCCATTTGTTGTGCCTGTGCCATGACCGCCTCCATCAACGCTTGAGTAGCCTGTTGCTTGGATGGTGGAGTGCCCCCACCTTGACCGGGCTTACCTTCACCTTGACCGGGCTTACCTTCACCTTGACCGGGCTTACCTTCACCTTGACCAGGCTTACCTTCACCTTGACCAGGCTTACCTTCACCTTGACCAGGCTTACCTTCAC
>CAZTTU010000011.1:5172-36067 GCA_964616045.1 uncultured Verrucomicrobiota bacterium
CTTCACCTTGACCGGGCTTACCTTCACCTTGACCGGGCTTACCTTCACCTTGACCGGGCTTGCCTTCACCCTGACCGGGCTTATTTTGTTGGTTGCTTTGGGCAAATTGTTTCGGACGGTTCATGGAGGCATCAAGTCGATCTAAAGCACGCGCCAACCATCGGGATTCCGCATCAGATGATTTGGGGCGGCTCTGTCCCTTGCCGGCTTCTTGCCCACCCGCCTGATCGGACTTGCCCGCCTGATCGGACTTGCTCGCCTGATCGGACTTGCTCGCCTGATCGGACTTGCTCGCCTGATCGGACTTGCCCGCCTGATCGGACTTGCCCGCCTGATCGGACTTGCCCGCCTGATCGGACTTGCCCGCCTGATCGGATTTTTTTGAATTCTTGCCTAGAGACTGGCAGGCCTTGCAGGCACCAGCAGACTGTTTTTGAACCTCTTCAGCAGTCTCTTGTTTTTCCGGATTCCCGGCATTTTCTTCAGCGGATTTTTCAGCCTTTACAGCTGCCTCTTCAAATTTTTCAGCTGCCTTTTCAAATTCCTTAGCCGCTTCCTCCATTTTTTTGGCAGCCTCTTCCTGCTTCCCTTTTTGTTCCAGCTCGGCTGCTTCATCCGCTTTCTTGGCAGCCTCATTCAGATTCTCTTTGGCCTCTGCGAGTTGCTGCTCCGCACCGGTTTTAGCTTCCTGATCTTTTTTCTTCAGTTTCGGAACTTCGCTATTGGCCAACTCCCGCGCACGATCTGCGATCTTAGCCGGCTGCTTCGGCTCAGGATTATCTTGAGGTTGTTCCAAGGCTTCTTTCAAGTTCTCCTGCTGCTTGGTAATTTGTTCGGCGGCAGCTTCAGCGGCAGCTTGAGCATCCTCCTGCTTTTCCGGCTTCTTTCGGATTTCCTCGGCGGCCTCGGCTCTTTGCTGGGCAATTTTCTCGGCTTGTTCGCTCACTTGCTCAAGTTGATCGGCACGCTCAGTTTTCAGTCGCTTCTCATGCCGCGCACCACGAGCGATGTCGGTGCCGGCCTCTCGCACATGATCGGCCACATCCAATTGTTGATCGGCAGTTTCCTGACGCTGCGAATCCCGCGGGGCCTGTTGTGGGTTTTTTCCTTGGGCAGCATCAGCCATTTGCTCGGCCTGTTGTGCCGCCTTTTCGGCAGTTTGTTGCGCGTCTTGGGCTGCCTTTCTTTCTTCCGGTGTGTTGTCGGCTTCCTTCGCAGCTTTACCGGATTGCTTGGCCACGTTATTAAGTTGCTCGGCGGTTTCCTTCAGAGACTGCGCCATCTCCTTCATTTTCCGTTCACTTATCTCACCTTCTTCCTGCGCTGCTTGCATGCCTTGTTGGGCCGCTTGCTGAAGTTTTTTCTTAGCTGTTTTCAATTCCTTCTCAGCGTCAGCTTCACCTTTCTTGGCATCAACCTCAATCAGTGGGATCTGCTCCTCAGCCATCGCCTTGGCTGCCTGCGCCAACCGCTTTGCCTTGTCGGTCTTGGCGTTTTGTTCTGCCTTGGGTGATTCTTCGTTTTGGAACGGTTGCTTGAGGTTCTCAGCAAGCTGCTGTTGTTCCCTGGCGGCTTCGGCAAGGTCTTGCTTGGCGTTCTGCAACGTTGCCTCAGCAATGTTCCGCAATTCTTCGCGCATCACGGGATTGTTTTTGAGCTCCTCTTCCAGTTCCTTGAGTGCTTCCTCAGCTGGCTTGTTTGCAAGTTCCATGAGGCGTTCGAGCAGGCCGTATTGCTGATCAAGGCCTTTCTTGATGCCAAGCTCCTCCTCCTTGTCACGCAGGCTAGCGCGAGTTTCTTCACCTTTGCCATCTTTCAGGTTCTGGTAATGTTCAGCCAACTGCTCGAGGGTGTCGGCAAGCTTCGCTTGTTCCTGAGCAGCGATGTCGAGTGATTGCTTTTGTTCCTTGGGTGCTTCGTTAGCGGTGGATTCCTCGAGGGCGTTCTTGGCGTTGCGCGGAGGTTCCTCAAGCATGGCCACGGCATCATCACCGTCACGCGACCGTTCACGGCCTTCCTTCCGGGTCATATCCTGCGCATTGGCATCGCGACGCAGGGCTTGCTTCACGCGATTGATACGGTTGTTGAGCTGTTGCTGGCGCTCCAGCAAATCCTTGGCGGCCTCGATGTCGGATTTCTTTTTCTTGTCGATCTGATCGCTGAGCTTGGTGGTATTCTGCTCCAAGCGCTTGGTTTCCTCAGCTAGATTGTCCAGCATCTCGGCTAAGTCGGGCGCATCCACACGCAACGCTTTGCGGGCCTCCTCAAGATCCTTGACGGCCTGTTCACGGGCCTTCTTGACACTGCCTTGAATTTGATCCAGTGACTCGGCCACCGGCTTGAGCGTGCGGGTTTCCTCGACAGCGATTGTGGTTTGCGCGATCGCTGTCAGTGCAATCGCGACCATGATGATTTGGAGCTTCTTTTTCACGGCTGTTCCAACCTACTTCTTCTTGGGGGATTTCTCAATGAGAAATACACCGGGATTTCGTTTTCTTTCGGACATTTCAGCGCCCACTTCCTTGGCGGCACGACTGCGAGTGGCCTCTTCCAGATCATTTGCACCTTTCAAGCCTACCGCGCGAAGCAGCTCCGGTGTAATCGATAGGCGCTGATGCAACCACTGCCAATCGCGCGGACGCAGAGTGTTGGCGTCGGTTGATTTCTTTTCCCAACGCTCACGCTCCGCCAATGTTTTGATGGCGGTTTCCAGCACTGTTAATTCATGTGCAGCCTCCAATTTGGTGATGGCCCCGGAAATGTCGTCCAGTTTTATAATCACTTCACGAATGTCCCGCCCGGTCTCAACCCCGGCGCGCAAATTCTCGATGGCCAAAGCCGCCTGCGCAGCATCTCTCACAAACATCGCATTGGCCGCCTTGCCGGTTTCCTCCAAGCGCGCCCGGCCACGAAGCATGGCTTTGGCAATACTCCAGTGTTGGCTTAGCATCTCACCGGCGACTTTCCGGCGGGCATCAGCCTTGAGGATTTCTGCACCGCTCTTTTTCGCTTTCTCGTAATCCTTGGCTGCCTGTTCGCGCGCTTCCATGGCGGCTTGCAGCCGTTCCACTGTCTCAGCCGTGTCGCCTACGGATGTTTCCAGATCAATACGCACCTCCGCCGCAGCCTCGGCAAGATCCAGGACAAACGGCCGCAGCTTTGTCACAGCACCATTCACGGTAGTTTCCAGTTCACGCCCAGAGGAAAGCAGTTGCTTGTCCGCAGCTCCTTTTAGATTTTTCACGAACACCTTGTGAGCGCTATTTAGCTGAGTATTGATTTCCAGAATTATGTCACCCTCTTCACCCTGCAAGCGCCCACCCAGGAGTTTGAGAGTGGCAAGCACTACCTCGAGATCTTTTGCCACGCTGCCTTGCCGACGGCCCAGCCGTTCCCACACTTTCGGATCTGCATTGCGATCGGCTTCGGCGAGGCGATGCATGTTGGTGGCTGCCCGGGAAATGTAATCGAGCAAGTCCAATGACAACGCCGCCTCATCCGCCACGAGCCACCCGTTGGCAGTAGCCTGAGAAAGGTCGGTCGCAGATTTCACTTCCTTGAGGACAACCGGTAGATGCCCAGCAAGAACTTGCACGCGGGCATCCACCACGATGCCTTCCATCGAGAGCAGGTGCAGTCGCGCGCGCGACAGCCAATCCGCATCCATTCGCAAAGCAACACGCCCTATCAAGCCAAGCCCGGCAGTTTCGCGCCCCGCATGCGCCTTGCGCACAATTGAGGGCAGTTGTTGCAGTACTTTATTCCATTCCGTCTGGGCTGCCTCAAGGGCCATGAGGGCCTCGGTGGTCTTGTTGCGGCGCTCGGCATCTTTACCGGGCAAAATGAAACTATCAATGTCACCCGGTAATACATCGATAAACTCGATGGTTTTCTCCGTTGCAGCAATCAAGTTGGTGGTCCATGAGCGTTGTTGCTCAATCGCAGCAATGCGCTTGGCCTCGAAGATGGCCGAATTTACCTTTAGTCGCAATGGATTAGACTCGGCGTGGCTGCCTTTGAGATCCGCCGCGGCGAACTTGGTCATTACCAAGTCGCCGGGTTTGGCATCGAGTTTTAGTAAATCCCAATCCAGCTTAAAGGTGGCGTTGGTGCCGAACGGTTTGGAGAGTTGGATGGTATTGGTAGTCCATACCTTGTCGTTTACCTTGATGAGCTGCACAATTTTTCCCAAGCCCACATCGTCACTCGCTTCACCGGTAACAGGCAAAATATCCTCCGGACGCGCGGTGACTTCGTCCTTGGGCTCGGTTAGCTTGATGGTCGGCGTGAGGTCGGGTTGAGCCGTGATGGAATACTCGGGGCGAAACTTGTTGTCCAAGCCCGCGGCTGTGGCCACATGTATGGTGAAGACGCCCGACTCGGTGATCGGAAGTGTGAGTGCCCATTGAGTGGGCTTGGCGGTTTGCGCGAAATCCAGCTTGTTAGTTTGCGTCTCTGTCACCAAATGCAATGCGGCAGTGGCCACGGGCTGATCCAAATGAACCTTCAATTCCACCTCTGTGCTACTCAGGGCTATGAGGTCACCGGTTTCCTCGCGAAGCTTCACCATCGCCCGTCCAGTATACTTGGGGAAGGTGAATTTTTTTTCGAAGGATATCACCAACGGTCGCGGCACAGACCTCAACGTAAACCATCGCGACACCGCGTCCCCAGCATGAATGCGATACTGGATTTCATCACGCGCCATGGCGATGGACGAAGTGAATTCCTGCCCATCCGTTGGATCCATGAACACCCTGCGATCATCAGATTCTTCATCTCCCACCACCTTTGTTTCCAGCAACGGTAATTCCTTCAAGGCAGGACCGGTGACTTTGATTCGGAGAGCAAGCGTATCGTTCTCTGGTACCGAAGCGTCACCATTTTCTGGCACCAAGATGGCAATCTTATTGCGCGACACGCGGTCAATATTTGCCATAGGCACCAAGGCACGGATCAGTAAAGTGCGTCCAGAATCGAAGGCCACCATTACTCCTGTGGTCAAGATCACCACTGCTGCGGCAATCACCCACGCTTGCACCAACTTTCCGGGCAACAAGCGCCCCATGTCCATCCCGCGCAAATCCTCGATCACATGTTGCTGTGCCTTACGCCGAAAAATATTCGAGTCCATTCCTTCACTGTCTCCCGAAAGCTCCACTGCCGAGAGCAGTTTGGTGCGCAAGATCGGTTCCTCCTGCTCGATCATGACCGCCAATTCATGTTCGTCGATCACCCGCAGCAACAATCGCACGCACATGAACCACATGACCAATAGGCCAGCCAAATAGACTGCTCCACTAAGGGCGTATCGCGTGTGATCGTCCATCACAATCAACCAATCAGCTGAGGCTAGAGCCAGAAGCCCACCCAGGAAAACCAATAGCCCACAACAAAGCCCCCTGAGTAAAACCAACCAACGGAATCGCCCACGAAATGCGAGCAATTTGCCGTGGATGAATGGGTCTATTTTTCCGGACATGACAGGTCGTATAGCCTCAGTACAAGCTACACCAAGATAGTTTTTTTGTGAAGGTCACCAAGGTTTTACACCATCCCCTTCACTCGCCGCAAAATCCACTCGGTGGTGAGCAGGAGCATAACGGGCACAAACCACCAGTAACTTTGCCACAGAACAATTTCCTCAACAATCTCACGGCGATCACTAGCGGGGCCGAGAGCCTCAATGAGCCGGTGCATTTCCTCTTCACGGTAATAGTCCCCACCGGAATCGGAGGCAACCTGTTTCAGTAAATGTTCATCGCAGTGTAGTCGGCCGAGTTCGCCAAAGGGATTGGTGGCCACGGTGAAGGCGGTGCTGACCTTGATGGCCTCCTCTGGCACCTCAGGCAGGCGCACGCGCACTTCGTAATCACCCGGTTCCAGCGGGGCTGAACGCGCCCGGTAGGTGAAGGATTCCGGGTCGGCCTCCAATGGGAAAGTGCCAAACACACGCCCATCGCGCAACAGAATGGCCTCGGGCTTGAGCTTGGGCTGAAGCTGAAATTTCCGGGCAAGCTCGGGGTTCATAATGCGCACGCGAATCTCGGCAGTGTCTTCGACATCATAGGTGGTGGGGCCGGAATCCATGGCGATATAGGAGTCCTGCACGGCAAAGGGCGGTTCCATGATCCATTTGGCCACCTGATTCCAGTAGCGTTGATGATAACGGTCCCCGATATTGAACCGCCACCGCCACGTTTCATCAAAAGCAGAATATAACACTCGCCCGGCACCCCATCGGCGAAAGACAAGACCGGGCACAACGGAGTTTCCATTCACGATTTCCAGCAACGTTTCTGCGCCGGGCAGGGCCTCAGTGACGGCCGCCCACCGCGGCCCCGGCAGGTCATTCCAAATCGTTACATTATCGGCGGTGTTAGCGGCCAGCATCAGGGGAGCCTGTGCGCCGCCAGCACTGCGAAAGCGCACACGCATTTTCATGCTGCTAAGTGCGCGGTCACCCCAGAATCGTACGGGGAATAGGTCAAACAACGGACTGCCTGCAAAATTGACAAGGCGCTCCATGCGCCCATCGATGCAGATAAGACCTCCTCCGTTAAACTGCACGTAGTCGCGAATCCATTGCATCTCGGTCTGGGTAAAGATTCTGGGCGAGACATCACCGAGGACGATGAGCTGGTACTGGAATAACAATTCGCGCCGGGCTGGGAAACGGCCAGTATCATTACCACGCGGACCGAGAATGGGCTGACCGCCGGTCCAGTCACACAATACGGTATTAGTTTCCCAACGATTGTCACGCTCAAGCAGGTTACGCAAATAACGAAACTCCCAGCGTGGTCGGCCGTCGATGACGAGGATCCGGGGCTTCTGGGTGACGACATTTATGCGCAGGATGCCAGCATTATTGTCGTCTTTCATCTCGCCCTCAATGGGTGGTACAACGATGTTGAATGCGAGCGGTAGATTAGCATAGCGAATGTCGCGGCTTTGAGCGGCCTGCTCGGTGCTGACGATATCCTTGATAGGGAAATCGAAAGGCAATTTCCGCATCTTTTGGGCCGTAACAAAATCCTGTTGCCACACCACCTGCCCCTTGTGCTCGATGTGCACTTTGAAGGGTTTGCCCGAGGGCATGCCATCGTGCAGGATAACCTGACCGGTCAGGCGGGCATCAGGGTAGACAGAACTTGGGGCCTCTGTCTTGAGCACAGCCAGATCGCGCGCGGGCAACACCGTGCCGAGGCCGACGGCATGGATGGCTACACCGCGATCTTTGAATTGCCGCGCCATTTCCAGCGGTGAGGCCCCATTAACGTTATGTTGACCATCGGTGAACAGGACGACGTGGAGATTTTCCTTGGAGGTATCCGACACCACACCTTTCTCAATGCCGGTGGCGAGATCGGAGATCATATTGGTGGCGGCGGCTTCTAGGGTCTTGGGCGGCGGTAGGTATTCCGTATCGCTTTCGCCATCCTCACCCGCATCACTAATGGCGCCGGGATGCCAGAGCATCTGGAAACGCCGACCAGTCAGGGCGAGTAATTCTACGTTATGCTCAGAGGTGAGCTGATCAACCAGACTATCGGCTTCGCCAAGCAACTGGCTTTCCAGCCGTTGCCAGCGTGGGGTGCGATCGAAACGTTCCAAGGCTGCCTTGGTCGTATCATCCAGTTTCGACATGGTGCCCTCGTCGGTGGGCATGAATTGCGAAAGTGTCTTCTCCCAACTGGCCAACACCGGACGCAGAGAGATGATGAGTGCCTGTTCCGAGGCAGTCATCTGATCGGGATCAAGTTTCTGTAGCGGCGTGGCGATCTCTTCGCGGAACAACTTCATCTTGTCCGGCGTCCAGCTGGTCAGCTTAAGTTGCTTAAGGTCATCCATCGCCTGCACGACAATCGCCTGACAATGGCGGATATTTTCAGGAACATCACGCTTGGTGCCGGACTCAAGTTTGGTGAGGAGTAATGAAAGTTTGCGGAGCCGATCCAGAGCACTGGCCGCGTATTCCTCCGGGGCATCGCCTTCAATCCATCCGAATTGACGGATGATTCTCAATTTCCGAGGCAACTCCATTTGTTTGTCGGTTGCCTTCATGCTGGCGGAGGCATCCACATAAAGCAGTACTCTGGCCGTGGTGCCCTCGCTGGTATGGCTTTGAATTACCGGCCCCGAAAGCATCATTACCACTAGCACAATCGCGCCAACGCGTAGCAGCGGTAGCATCCATAAACCCGAAGCCATGCGGCCCTTGATGTCGCCCCGGTAAATCCATGCGGCCGCCAACGCCGCCCCGCCGGCCAGGATTACAGCCATCCACCAAGTGAAGTCCCCGGAGAAATGCAGGCGTGTGCCCTCTACGGTTTTCGCAGCAAGAATACAACCGAAATGATCCATGCTCTGCACTACATTATACTCTTTTGCGGCGGCGTGCCATTCGGCGTTCCAGCCATAGTTCAAAAAAGAGAATGAAAATCAACAGCCAGAAAATCGGTTTCCACATCTCTTGGCCGTACCGGCGGGATTGATCCAGATCGCGATATTCCTGCAGGCTAGATATCAGATTGGCCGTCATGCCCTCAGCCACCTCGCTGCGCTCCCTCTCGGTGAGTTGCTTCAAATCGCTCTCAGCGCGACCAGTGTTCACCACGAAATGAACCGTCTCGTTGTTGGGGCCGACCATGGTATAAAGCCCCGGGCGTTGTGTCTCTGCGAATCGCGCCACGCCGCGCCCACCCGAGGCCTCAATCCGCACCGAGTGTTCACGATCCTGTGTGTCCTTTACTTTCACTTCCGTTCCGGCGGCCACCGCGGAGAAATGCGCCACTGCTTCCTCGCCCACGCCCAAGTTACGAGGTGGTGTCACGGACGATGCTAGATAGGTGCACAATCGCTGGGCGAAGGGCACAAAAAATGTGCGGCCCGGAAGGTTGTTCCAACCATCGTCACAACTCGTAGCGCAAAACATCACGCGCCCATTTCCGAAATCTTTCTCCACCAGGAACGCGTCGCCGCTATCCAGCCGAGCAATCGTGTTGATCAAGGTGTTGTCGGTCTCATCAATAGTGCGATACCACTGGTGAATCTCCGCTGCAGCCAAGTCACCATTGCGTTGATCATTGAAAATTTTCAGCGCCGGATGCTCAAAACGCCGCACCAGCACGCGCGTAAAAGGCTCCGGCTGGCCGTTCATGTCCTCCACTGCCACCAAGCGCGTAGGCAGTAACCCGAAGGGCAGCATGCGGTCGTTGTACCAAGCCATATCCATTTTATCACCGCCAAAAATCAACAGACCACCTCCATCGCGTACAAAGGCCTGAAGGTCATCGAGCTGTGTAAGGTTGAGCTTGGGCACGTTGGCCAAAACTACCACCCGCGCATCGCCGATGGCTTGCGCATTGAAGCCTTTAACCTCCACCGTCCGAGCCTCCAACAGGTCCATCAGACCTTCTTCAGCTTTGCCTTCGCGATACGGCTGCAGGGCAATCTGTAAATAATCTGTCTCACCTAAAAGTGGCTTGGGACTGGGATCGCCATTAACCACCAGCACCGGCACACTGTCCCACACTGGCAAGCTGGCGCGAAATATGTTATCTGCCTTGAGATTGTCAGCATCGGCCGACACCTCTACCACGTGTGAACCGGGCTGATCGAAATGATGAGTGAAAAGCACCTGCCGCGTTTCCCCGGTGCCGATCGGAATCTGGGTTACGTTCTTGTTTTCACCATCCACATGAAACGCTACGCGCAAGGCATCGTGATCACGGTCGCCAAAGTTGCGGAGGTTGGCACGCACCTGTACGGTTTGGTTCACCCCCAGCAGTAGGTGCGAGAACTCCAGCGATTCCACGCAAATATTATCATGTCCTTCTGTGCCCACATGAAAGAGCGTGAGGTTGGGCGGTAGCTCCATTGCGGCTATCTGTTTTGCCACACGGTTGCGTTGTCCCGCTTCCTCGGGCGACCAGCTGATCCGCTGAAAATCGCTAATCACCACCACTTCACGGTGCGGATGGTTCATCGACTTGAAATGCTCACCGCTCTTTTGAATCGCTGGCGTCACCATTGCTTGCCCGTAACCGGCCTCCATTTCCGACAGTTCGCCGGCTACTCCCTTGGTATTAAAAACCGCGGTGTCATACAGCGGTTTATCCGGGTTGCTCATCATCACGACATTCACGTCAGAGCCCCGTTGCAATTCTTCCACCAAGCCAGCCGCCGCTGCGCGTGCTCTTTCAAAATTGGTTCCCCCTGTCCCTCCGAAATCCAGTGAGTAGCTGTTGTCCAACACAATGACCAACGAGGTCTTGGCATTGTTCCAGAGCGTGGTAGCTCCCTTGAGAATTGGCCGCGCCATGCAGAGGGCCAGCAACACGGGAATTGCGCAGCGCAGGAGCATGAGTAGCCAATTGTCAAATCGCAATCGCCGTTGTTGTGACTTGATCGTCAGCTCAATGAGATGCATGGCCCCCCACTTTACCTCACGATGACGGCTCTTGCTTATAAGGTGAACTAGGATGGGAATTGCCGCAGCAGCGGCACCTCCCAGCAACGCTAGGTTCATGAAGCTCATAAGAGATTCTGCCTCTGATTGAGAAAACGCGAGAGCACATCGGTGAGCGGTTCGTGCGTGAACATCGGAACCAGTTCAATGCGGTGCCGCTGGCAGCCGGTTTTTAGTTCCTCGCGAAATTGTTTTAAGTTGTCCAGGTAAGCCGCACGAAAGCTGGCGGGATCAATCATTCGGAATTGGTTGGCCAGCTCCAAATTCTCAAAGCGGGTCCACGTGTCGAACGGAAACTCCACCTCGTCCTTGTCCATGATGTGAAACAGCAACACCTCATGCGAGGCATGTCGGAAATGAGCAAGCGAAGCGAGTAGTTTGCGTACGTCGGTAAAGCAGTCCGAGAGGATGAATATCATCCCACGTTTTTGCAAACGTGGAACAATCTCATGGAACACCTTGGACAGGTCGGTCTCACCTCCTGGCCGTGTCTTAATCATCCCATCATACAACACACGCAAATGCCGCGTGCTTGATCGCGCTGGAATAAAGCTTCGGACTTGCGTGTCAAAGGTAATCATCCCAATGCTGTCACGCTGCCTCATAATGATATGCGCAATGCAGGCCGCAAGGCGCAGTGCGTATTGGCACTTGGTGTAGATGTTATCACTGCTGTATGCCATGCTTCCACTGCAATCAACCAGCAGCATGGCACGTAAGTTGGTTTCCTCCTCGTATTCGCGAATGTAATAGCGATCGGTCTTGGCAAATACCTTCCAATCCACACGGCGAATCTCATCTCCCTGCACATACTCACGGTGCTGGGCGAATTCCACACTGAAGCCCTTATGTGGCGAACGATGGTGGCCGGAAATGGCGCCTTCCACCGCCTGCTTGGCCATAAGCTGCAGGTTGGCGATGCTCTGCAACTCTTCGGGCTGTAGTAGTTCAGCGGTGGATGCCATGTCTTGTTTTCACACGGGGATTCCGCACCTTTCGGTTGAGTAGCTACAAGGTTGAGCCAACTGGTTGTTGCGGAACGGATTGCAAAACCTTGTCGATGATATGGTTCACCGTGATGCCCTCGGCCTCGGCATTAAATGTCGGTAAAATGCGATGACGCAGAACAGGATGAGCAAGTGCAGCAATATCCTCGGACGTCACGTTGGGTCGTCCCTTTAATATTGCGCGCACTTTGCCTCCCAGCACGAGCTGCTGGCACGCACGTGGCCCAGGCCCCCAACTGATAAGCTCACGAGTGAACGGCAATGCTTCAGCATCATCGGGCCGACAGCGCCGCACGAGATCGAGAACATAGGCATTCACATGATCAGGAACTGGTATTTTGCGGACAATCTCTTGGCACTGCACAATTTCTGCCCCACTGATCACCGGCTGAACCTGTGCCTCAAACGCTCCGGTAGTGCGCCTGATGATCTCTGCTTCCTCAATCTTGCTTGGGTAATCGACCTTGATATGAAACATGAAGCGATCTTTTTGCGCCTCCGGCAATGGATATGTGCCTTCCTGCTCAACGGGATTTTGCGTGGCAAGGACGAAAAAAGGCTCATCCAGCTTATAAGTCTGGCCACCGATGGTCACCGAATGTTCCTGCATTGCCTCCAGCAAGGCCGCCTGGGTCTTTGGGGGTGAGCGGTTGATCTCATCTGCCAAGACCAACTGGGCAAAAATTGGGCCGCGCAGGAAGACCATGCTACGGCGTCCCTCGGCATCTTGCTGAATCACATCCGTACCAGTGATATCCGCAGGCATCAAGTCGGGTGTAAACTGCACGCGCCGAAAGGAGAGGCTCATTGCTTCGGAAAGAGTTTTCACCATGTAAGTTTTCGCCAGACCCGGAACCCCCTCCAGCAGACAGTGAGCACGGGCAAATATGGAGATAATGATCTGCTCAATGACATCGTTCTGGCCAACGATCGCCTTACCCACCTCCTTGGTCATGCTGCGATAAGCGCTAGAGAGCTTTTCAGCGAGTTGCTCGTCACTCGCGCCAACCAACGATTGCGGCGCATTTTTCTTGGTCGCCTCGGCGACGGCTGGAACGACCAGTAACGTGGTGCAATTAGGGCATTTCAGTTGCGTACCTGCAGCGGTGTCTTCCACCGTGAGGTCAAACTGACAGGCAGGGCACTTGATAACCATCTCCATGGCTTTGTCTCCGTCAATCTGCCTGTTTTTCCCTCAATGCGCAACTGATGAGTATTCCCAGCCCTCAAAACCAGAAGTTATTTGATTGGTTCCAGCGTGAATGGATCGCGCAGCGGAATATCAATTAACTCCCCGGAAGTCAGGTTTTTGAGGCTCACTGGATGATTCGGATGACCCTTGAGAATCGTTTTCTTGTCTCCCACTATCAGAACCACTGCCTTCTCCGGGTTGAGATATTTTCTTGCCACTCTCTGCACATCAGCCTTGGTGACGGTCGCAATTTTACTTCGATAGTTTTTGTAATAATCCGGATTGTCTTTGGCTCGGCCGGTATATTCCTCATTAAGAAATATCCCGGCAATCTGGCCCTTTGTAGCAAAAGATTCCGGAAAGGTTTGAATGAACGAATTCTTCGCAGTCTTCATCTCTTCATCCGTCACTGGCTGAGTAGCAATCCGTTTCATTTCCTCAAAAACAATGGAAACCGCATACAGCACCGTGCGTGACTTGGACTGGAATCCAGCAAAAAATGCCATGGGATAATACGTTCCTCCCGGAAAAGAGGAACCGGCCGAATATGCCAATCCTTCATCTGAGCGTACCCGATTGGTAATTCGTGAAGTGAACCCTCCTCCCCCCAAGATATCATTCATCACCTGAATGGCGTAATAGTCAGAATTATCGCGCTGGATACCGGGCAGGAGGATGGAAACCCGCCCCTGATTCACCTCCTTGTTCACGATGTAAACACCCGGCTTGGCAAATACTCGACCATCAATGGGGATGCCGGAAGCCTTTTTGCCCTTGAACGGCCAATCAGAGAACAGGGACTCCAATTCCGCTCTCATTTCATCGCGATCAAAATCCCCACTGGCCGCCACCACAAAGTTCGCTGGATGAAACCAGGCCCGATGAAACGCCTGCAAATCCTTGCGGGTAATGGAATCAATGGACGCCTTGGACGACATGCGAGCGCGCCAAAAGTTCTCACCAAACAACAGGTTCACCCGCTCGCGCCGCTCGATGCCTCGCGAATCATCATTGCGCTGCTTCATCGCCTGGATCACTTGTTTCTTGGAAAGATCAATTCGATCCTGCTGAAACTTAGGCATGGTCAGTACCTCGCGCAAAATTTCCAAACCCTCCTTCAAATCCTTGGTCAGCAGATTCATGCTCACCGAGCCTTGTGTCGAGGAGACACTGGCTCCAAGTCGGGCTGCCAGAAACGCCAGCCGTTCCTCCAGATCCTCAGCAGACCGACTGCCCGCCCCGGCCGTGAGCAAACTGCCGGTCAACTCCGCCAACCCTTCCTTGCCCGGTGGAGTTTCAAAGGATCCCGTACGCACGCGAATACTGATATTCACTAACGGCAGCTCGCCGTTGGGCACCAGATAAGCAACCGGACCGCTCTGTAGCTGTATGCGATAATCACTCCCTGTAGGGGGATCGTATTTTAGCGATGGGAATTTCAACTTTTCCGGACGGTTCGGAATATCCGTTGCCCAAGTCGAAAACGCGAATGACGCAATGTATAAACTGGTCAAAAATTGTTTCATTATTTCTTCTCCAATTCCGCGATACGCTTACGAAACAGAACGCGAATAATTTTCATAGTTGGTGGTGCCTTGGCACCAACTTGGGACAACTGTGCCTCCAATGAGGCCAACTGTTTTTTCATTTGTTCCAAGTCCTTTGAAGCTTTGATTGTACCACTCATCTTTCGCACCATAGCTTTTTGCTGTGCGTTTAATCCTGCCAATAGCGGATCACCCCCGCCAGTTCCAGGCTTGCGCCTGTAAATGGCCACCGCGCGATTTTCTTTCACAAAATATTTCTTCGCCACGCGCTGAATATCGGCGCGCGTCACGGCTTGAATCTTCGGGCCAGCCTCATTGATTTCACGCCAGTTGCCCGTCCCCTCACTGCGCAACAACTGCATCAAAATCGGGTGGTTGGAGGACAGGCGGCGATATTCACTGGCCGCAAAATTATTCTTCACCTTTTGCAACTCCTGAGCTGGCACTAACTCCGCCTTCAACTTTTCGATTTGCTGGTATAAGGCTTCCTCGGTCTCCTTCAGGGACTTTCCCTCCGCCAGTTCTGCTCCAATATTGAACTGACCTGCATACTTTAACCCGCGCACCCAAGCCCACGTGTCCGTGGCGAGCTTCTGCTGAAGCACTAACTGCTTATGGAGCCGCCCGGTACGAGTAGAAAGGACTTGTGCCATTACCGACAAAGGATAGGTATCTTTATGCCCAAAGGCAGGTGAGTGATAATAAATGTCCACATTCGGATTCGTCTCCGCCTCAGCGTAAAAACGTTTCTCCGCCTTTTGAGGCATTTCAAGAGTCACTACATCCGGCGCTTCCTTTTGTCCCTTGGAAATTCGCCCGAAATATTTTTCTGCCTGCTCCAGTGCCTGCTTCGAATTGAAATCACCTATCAAAATCAGGGTTAAGTTTTGTGGCGCATAAAAAGTGTCATAAAAATCATCCGCCTGTGATTTTGAGATGGCAGGTATATCCGAGGGCCAGCCAATAACCGGCCAGCCGTAGGGATGTGATTCCCAGAAGAGAGAATTGAAACTCTCATAAAACTTGCCGAGCGGGGTGGACTCGGTGCGCATGCGCCGCTCCTCGAAGACCACTTTGCGCTCGGTATAAAATTCTCGAAATATCGGATTCAACAACCGCCCACTCTCCATCCACATGAAAAGCTCCAGCTTGTTGGCTGGAACGGTAATGAAATAGGCCGTGTGATCATTGGTGGTGTAGGCGTTCATGCTACTGCCGCCGTTGGAGGTATAGATGCGGTCAAACTCATTCTTCACAATAACCTTGGCCTGTTCTGCCTCCAATTTTTTGAATTCCTCGTGCAGTTTTTTCCACCGTGCCGTTTTTTGCTCCGGATCCTGCAAGTCAGTGATCTCACCACGCCGCCACAGGTCTCGCATTTTGCGCTCTTCCTTCCGCATCAGGTCACGCACCCGCTCCTGTTCATTTATGATCTCCAAGTCTTTTTTGAAATCCTTGGTGCCAATTGTAGGTGTGCCCTTGAACATCATATGCTCAAAAAGATGGGCAATTCCGGTAATGCCCGGTCGCTCGTTGGCGCTGCCCACGCGTGCCACCCATCCGCCCGAAATGCTGGGTGCATCATGGCGCTCAACCAGTAAAACCTTCATGCCGTTGGAAAGGAAATGCTCCTTGACCGGTACTTTCTGGGCTTGCAACAGCGCAGGAAACAACAAGAATACAATAAGGGATCTCATGGTTCGGCGGGAAGGAGACCATCAAAATTCCCGAACGTCAACGGGCAAAGGTATCTCAATAAAAGACCCCAATTGGGTAGAACCGACGCCCTGCTAGGAATCTTCATCTTCATGCCCTCGCTCTACTACGTCGCGCACGAGCGATTCCATCGAATCATAATCAATATCACCCTCCTTCTCGAGGTCGCGGTACATTTGCTTCTCCAGCGCGCGCAATTGAGCGGCTTCCATTTCCAACTCGATGTTATTCAGCGATGGCATATCCTCGAGCATTTGCGCCATGCGAGTATCGTTGGCGGTACGGCGGGCGAGGAGACGACTGTGCAAATTGGTGAAAGTTTCGTTTGAAATGTTGCCCTTCTTTTCGGACTCCTCCAGATTATCGATTAGCGCACGAATAGCTTGGCGCCGGGCGATCGCCATTTCATATTCGTGTTCCTCCCGTGTTTCAACAATCAATCCAACGCGTTTCATTAACCACTCAATAGTGGTGCCTTGAATGAGAATGGAAAGTAGCACAACACCGTAAACAATGTTCAAAATGGTTGCCCGACGGTTGTCCGCATTGATATTTTTCTTGTTTTTTCGTGCCTGAACTAATTTTCCCTTCGCCGTGGTGGCAGCTTTTCGTCTTTCGTTGGCCGCTGTTCTCGCATCATCACTGTCAACGGTTTGCGCCAAGGATTCGGCCTGCTTTGCTGCTTGTTCCGAACTTTCAACATCCGTTTCAGCCGTGGCAATTGCTGAAACCAACAGCATCATGGCTAATACCATCGAGAGACTGCCACGAACGCCGGACCAAGTGATGACCGGCAGCCAAGGATTTTTGAGGCGCAAATCCTCACGCCGCACCAAGCCGTGTACTCCGTAGACAACGACCAATCTCACCACGATCATGGTCGCAAAAAAGATTCCGATCAGCCCAGCGTCATTCCATAGGCCACTCAGGTTGATCTCCAGTCCGATTAGAATGAATACAAAAGAGTTGGCGAGGAAGGCAGAGAACTCCCAGAAGCTCACCACTTCCTCGCGAGTAGTGGGACTCATGCCATACTTCACGCCCACGTTACCAATCATCATGCCACACACCACCACAGCGATGACACCCGAGGCGTGCAACTCCATCGCGACGACGTTGGCACCATAGGCAGCGATAACTGTAAGAGCCACCTCAATGTGTTGATCATCAAATTTGCTGGTCAGGTAGGAAATGACAAGTCCCACCGCCAGCCCAATGGCGGCACCGAAAAAGACCTCGCGTAAAAAATCAACCAGCACATGTAGCGCCTGCACCTTGTCGCCAGCATCACCAATGCCAGGAGTGGTCAGGCCCAAATTGTCAGCTGTAATTTTAATGACCACACCAAATAACACCACCGCAATGCCGTCATTGATGAGACTCTCGCCCTCAATGATAATGCCCAATCTCTTGGACACCGAAAATTCCTTGAACAGCGCCACCACCGAAATCGGATCTGTCGCCGCAAGTATTGCGGCGATGAGTAGGCCCATTTGCCACACCATTTCAGGTCGAATTTGTTGGGCGAGAGGTACGAATACCGCCGTGGTCAATAGCATGCCCACGATAACGCCCGGGATAGCCAGAAACAAAATCGGGCGCCAATTGCGTAGGAACTGTTGGAGTTTTACGTGAAACGCTGCCTCAAAAAGCAGGATTGGTAAAAAAAGCTGCAGCAACAAATCTGGCTCCAGTTTGATTTTTTCCAAGTGCCCCCGAAGCACCTTCGCCCCTTCCATTTCCAACAGCAGGCTAACCGCTAATCCGGCAACGACCAGCAGCACGGTGTACGGCAACTTCAGTCGCTTGGCCAACAGTGCCATGACACAGGCAACCCCCAGGATGGCGACAAACGAAATTGTCATCTCAGTGTCCCAATCCGTTTAGACTTCCCATGGTGTAATATTAGATTGATATCCACGCGCGTCAGCCTACCGAAAAAAGAAAAAAGAGTCACCCATTGTTGAGCTCGACCACGTGTCATACAACCATTGGTTGCCCGTATGGTATGTTGCATGCGCAGACCATCAAGATTCAGTCGCCAACTGCCAATCCAACGCAGCCTTTCGTGGCCGGCTTGAGTCGGATTGGAAGCAATTGAAAAGCCTTCCGGTAAAATGAACCGATATATTCAAAATAGGGACGATCGAATGCATATTTCTCAAGCAATACGCCTCTTCATGTCAAGGGGTGTTGGTTGACAACAAAAGGACACTGTGGGTAATTTGCCGTATGGTTCAGAGAGGAATGATTCCGCTGGCGTTGATCGTGTCACTGCTGTTGGGTTGTGGTAGTAAGAAAGATGGGCCTGATTACTATGGCTCTACTCAGATGATCAACGATAAGGGCATCCTGTATGCCTTGGGCGACAGTGAGCCATACACCGGATCGATCATCGACTATCACCCAAATGGTGTAAAAAGCTACAAGGTCGAAGTGAAGCAAGGCGTGCCGCAGGGTGTTGCCACCGAATGGTATAAAAGCGGGCAGAAAATGACCGAGACTAAGCTGGAAAATGGCAAAGCGGCAGGGACAATCAAAGGCTGGTATCGCAGTGGCAAAAAGGAATACGAGATGCCGATCGAGAACGGTGAGATTGATGGGATCGGTATTGAGTATTACGAGAACGGCACAAAAAAAAGCGAGACCCCTTACGTGAAAGGTTCACGCAACGGCCGGGAACGTGGCTATGCCGAGACCGGACACAAACTCTGGGAGGCAGACTGGCGTGATGACCAATTGCACGGCGACTACATTGAGTTTTACGGCAGCGGAAAAACTAACAGTCTCACCCCCTATGTAACTGGTATTAACAACGGAACCTCCACTGGATGGCATGAGACCGGAGGAAAAGCATGGCAAGCCAAGTGGAACGGCAAGAAACCCGTAGGCACACATTATGAGTGGTTCCCTAACGGCAAATTGAAGCGGCAACAATCGTTTACCAATGGGAAACTGATAGTAATTTCCGAGTGGTACGCAAACGGCCAGAAAACAATGGAAGCCAGCTACAGTAATGGTAAACTCACCGCCCAGAAACGATGGAATCCAAAAGGCAAGTTGGTAATTGCATCCGGCACATCCGCATTGCCGACAGTGGTGGGGAAAAATGATCCGGATCAAAGCCAACTAAAGCCAAACCCGAATTCCCCTGGTCGGCGCAAGGTGTGGAACACTGCTCAACTGTCCAAGATCTATACAGGCAAACCTTCCTCCACTGTACAAGCTACTTTTGGCCTGCCTGACATCAAGCGCGGCGACACCTGGGTGTACGGCAACATGAGCATCATCGATCCCACCACCCAGCGCCGGTTCAATACTGCAAATTTTCTGATCCAAGACGGCAAGGTGCTGCTGGTAGAGGCAAACTAGGGCGCTAACCGCTTGTGCTTCAGAAACCACTCGTAGAGCTTTTGGTTTTCATAGCTTTTGGTCCATGAATCATGCCGGGCCTCGGGATACACCGTGAGCTTCGGATTGGGATGCCCGAATTTTTTTAAACCTGCAATCATCTTCTCGCTTTCACCCAAGGGCACCACGCTGTCCTTGACTCCATGAAAAGCCCATACCCCGAGGGTGCGTATCGCCGCACCCTTGATCCCACTGGCATTGTAAATGTCTATGAAATTACCGCCTCCACAAATTGGTGCAATGGCCGCAAAACGATCGCATTCCTTGATGCCGAGGCTCCACGTGCCGTAGCCACCCATGCTCAGGCCGGTCAAATACTGACGCGTCTTGTCTACGCGATACGTGTCGCATACGTGATCCAGAAGGCCGGTCAATACCTCCGCATCCCAGATCTGCCCCTTTGAGCATTGCGGGGACACAATGATAAACGGCAGGTTCTGGCCCTTCTCCACCAGCTTAGGCGGGCCGTGTACCTTCACGCGATTCAGGTCATCCCCTCGCTCTCCTGCACCGTGGAGGAATAATATAACCGGCCATTTGACATTCTCTTTCTTGTTGTAGCCCTTGGGCAAATACAGGAGAAAATGAACTTTGAGTTTTTGAGTCTGAGTGATCTTGATTGACTCTTGGGATTGCACAGCAGCAGCGTGAAGGAGCGGGGCGGTGACCGCCAACAAAAATAACAGGGAAGTATGCTTCATCGTACGCCGCGAGAATTCGCACAAGGAGCGTTGGCGTCAAGGTTTCCCATTAGGCTGACTCGCGGGTCGGTGAAACAGGTAACTACTACTCCAGACTGCACCAATTCCGAGCCATCATTGCCCAAGTCATTGAGCACTTTTGACTAAATCAGCCGCGGTCCATCACTGTGTGAACCAATTGGCTCGAACTTAATCCATTGTTGCCTCACATATAGATACTGCCAACGTTTGCTCTGCAGATTCGCCGCCTGCGCCATACAAAGAATTACCACCACCGACAAATCCACACCGATCAGACAAAGTCGAATGTCTCCATCACTCGTAACGCTATCGGGTGCTGAAGCGGAACTTAAGCCTGCTTTTCAGCGGTTAATCCGCATTCGGATACGATCCTAGTATCTTCACGAAAGAACAGGTTTTGCTCAATTTACTGATGGCCTCGGCAACCTTAGAATCTTCGGAGTGACCATCGACATCGACGAAGAAGATGTATTCCCACGCCTTGCGCTTGCTGGGACGGGACTCAATCTTGGTCATATTTAAACGATGAGTGCGGAAAGGTTGCAGGGCATTGTGCAGGGCCCCGACCTTATCATTCACGGTAAACATTAGGCTGGTGCGATCATTTCCGGAAGAAGCCGCGCACTCGTTGCCGAGCACAAAAAAGCGAGTGGCGTTGCCGCTGTGATCCTGCACTCCGGCCTCAAGGATGTTGAGTTGATATTTCTCGGCGGCGAGTGAGCTGGATATGGCAGCAGCCGTTTTGCTCTTGGCGGCCAACTCAGCGGCCATAGTGGTGGAGGAACTACCGATAAACTCTACACGAGGCATGGTTTCACGCACCCAATTGCGGCACTGGGCATAAGCCTGTGGATGGGAGTAGAGTTTCCTTATATCCTTAAGCGCGCCTCGGCCAATTAGGCAGTGCTCAATGGGCATGATGATTTGCGCGATGATCTTTAACGGACTGTCCACGAACATGTCCAAAGTGTGGGTCACGACGCCTTCGGTGGTGTTTTCCACCGGCACCACCCCGTACTCGGCGCGATTTTTTTCCACCTCGGCAAAGACCTCGGCGATGGTTTTCTGAGGTGCATAGCCGAGGCTGGTGCCAAAACGGCGCACTGCAGCTTGGTGGGTATAGGTGGCCTCAGGACCAAGGTAGGCGATGGTGAAGATTTTTTGAAGCGCGATGGAGCTACTCATCACCTCGCGGTATATATGACCGAGGGATTCGTCAGAGATGGGGCCGGTATTGAGCTTGCGGATACGTCGCAAAAGAGCCTGCTCGCGGTCGGGCTGGTAGGTTGCCTTGCCGGAAGCAAGCTTCGACTTACCGATACCAAGCACGTGCTTAGTTCGCCGATTGAGCAACTTCACAATCTGGGTGTCTAGCTTGTCAATCGCTGCTCGATGTTTTTGGATGCTCATGAGATTTACGAATCCTTTTTCACTACCTCATCCTCGTTGTGGCCTTCTTTTTTCTCGGGGGTGTCTTTAGCGAGTTCGCTAGCATTATTCTCCTTTGGTTTAGTCACTTCTTCCAATGACATTTGCTCAATCGCTTCTTCGTTGTCATCGCCGGTCGTCACTGGCGCCCCAGGCCGAGTCATGGGCACTTGGAGTAACTCCTCCGCATCAGGCAATTCGTTCAGTCCACGCAATCCGAAATACTCGAGAAACAACTGTGTTGTTCCGTAAGTCTGTGGGCGACCGGGTGCATCCGCACGTCCCACCACTTCAACCAGTTCACGCTCGGATAAAGTGCCAATCACACCATCGACGGATACCCCGCGGATTTCCTCCATTTGCGCTCGGGTAACAGGCTGGCGATAGGCAATGATAGCCAGCGTCTCTAGTGCCGGTTTGGAGAGCCGTGTAGGGCGGTTCTTCACTCCCACCAAAGCGCGAACCCACGGCGCATACTCAGACTGAGTCACAAATTGCCATGCGCCTGCCACGCACACTAGACGAAAACTACGACCAAGAGTTCCCAGTTCTTCCGCCAAAATTTCGAGCGTGGCAGTGATAGCCTTTGCCTTGATTTGGGCATATTCTCCAGTTTCGCCTTCACCGGATTCGCCGGCTTGCTTCAGAATATCCTGTAGCTCCTTGGCGCTCAGCGGTTTTTGTGAGGAAAACAAGATCGCCTCGAGATTGTCTTTTAGTTCCATGCGTCAATCGGCAACCGGTTCGGAGTCTTCTGCCAATGGTGCAGAGGTTTCTAAGTCGTCTTCACCCTCATTTTCGATGATCATAATTTCACCGAAGACGGCGTCCTGCGTGATCTTGATTTGTCCCAGACGAATCATTTCCAGCATCGCCAGAAAAGTCGCCACCACTTCTTGGCGACTGGCAGCGGCGGCGAAAAGCTCTCCAAATTTGAATGATTTCCTTCTGCCAATACGCTCGTGAATGACGGCCATCTTCTCCGGAACGGTGAATTGTTCGTCATATATTTCATTTTCACTACCCGCACGAAATTCCACGCGCTTTATTACATCGTTCACCGCGTTGATCAGATCGAAAATATTCACCTCAACACGCGGCCCACGATCCTCCGGCATCTCGAACGTTTGCTTCGCCGGTAGCCGTGGGTACACATCCTCTTGGCGATGCTCTAGTGTTTCCAGATTGTCAGCAGCATCCTTAAATTTCTTGTACTCCACCAGCTTGCGGATTAATTCCCAGCGCGGATCCTCGTTTTCATCATCGTCATCCCCCTGCACCTGTTGCTCTACTGGCAGCAACTCTTTGCTCTTGATGTACATCAGCGTACTGGCCATCACGAGAAACTCACCGGCAATCTCGATGTCAAATTCCCGCATCAGGTCCACGTATTCGACAAATTCCCGCGCAATCCTCGTAAGATTCACCTCGTAGATATCCACCTCCTCCTTCTTCACCAAGTAAAGAAGCAGATCCAGCGGCCCCTCGAACACCTCAAATTTGACTTTATAATCCGCCATGAAAAGCGGTACAGAACATAGGCTCCATCAGTGAAGATGGCAAACTGAAGGTGTTAACAGTAGACGCCGCCCCGTTCACGCTCCACACTCTTCTCATGCACGTCATCACCGATGAATGCTGCCTCGCCTACTCGCAGCCGGGCCACCTCGAGCGACCACAGCGTGTGGCTGGTACGCTGGCGCTGTTGCGCGCACAGCAAGAAATCAAAATATCGTGGGAGAAACCCGAGCCACCCAAAGACGACAAACCCATCGCGCGCGCCCATGATCTCGCACACATCCACAATGTCTCTCATCCTCCAGGCATGTTTGATGGAGACACTCCCGATTACCCGGATATCGACGCTCACGCTCGGCGTTCTGTAGGTGGTGCCCTGCGCGCATTGGAGCTTGCCCGTGCCGATAAGCCCAATTTCTCCCTTTTGCGCCCGCCTGGCCATCATGCCACGCGCGATCGCGCCATGGGATTCTGCTACTTAAACAGTATCGCTATTGCTGTGCTGGCCGCCCGAGCTACCGGCATAAGGAAGGTTGCTGTGTTCGACTTTGATGTCCACCACGGTAACGGCACTGAGGCAATTCTTCACAAGCAGGAAGGCTGTGCCTTTTTCTCCATCCACCAGCACCCCGCCTATCCCGGCACTGGCACCAAAAGCTTCGACAATATCCAGAATTACACCGTGCGACCCGACTCTTCGAATGAAGAATGGCGCAAAATCGCCAATAAAACGCTAGCTGACCTAAAGAACTATAACCCCGACTTGATTGCTGTCTCTGCCGGCTACGATGCCTACAAACGTGATCCACTCGGCCAGCAAAAACTTGAGATCGCAGATTTTGAATGGATTGCAAGACAACTGCGCCAGCTAAAAACACCGCTCATGAGCATCCTTGAAGGTGGCTACAGTAACGATTTACCAAAGCTCATACTCGCTTACCTGAAAGGACTCCTAAAATGAAAATCAGAATTGTGTTTCCTTTTTGCTCCGACCTGCGAAAGCAACCGACTTCTTCCTATGCCTCCATCTTGTGCAGCACTGGCGAGCGCCAAGTTTGCAAGCTGCGATAATAGCCTGGCAGACTGACTGATTTTTGGCGGCGGTTTACAAGTTGTTGCAGTTCGCGGTTGGAGGATTCCATGGCGATGCCCAAAAGCAGCTGTTGTGATTCCTGCTCAAAAACACCCGGGCCAACTAATGTGCTCTTGTTTTCCACTGCAATTCGTGAAGAGCAAGGTTTATGCCAAAAACTATTATTAATTAGACATTATTATCCCTATTGCAGTTATATATACTAAACACTTTGATCGCAGGTACTTAGCGTTTTGATTTACCGATTCACAACCCAGTAGAAACAAAACAGGCGGGCCATTACAGCCCGCCTAGTAGGGGAGTTTGTTCCGGTGATAGGAGCTTACCGCTTGAGTCGAACGAGGATAACCTTGTTGTTGTTGCCTTCCACTTCGATAGATTCGGTGGTGATATCCTCCGCGTCGGCCAAAGCCTGGTGGACGATCCGACGATCATAGGCGTTCATGGGTTCCAGCTCCACTACCTCGCCCCAGCGTCTGGTTTTCTCGGCGGCTTCCTTGGCGGCTTTCACAAGGCTTTCTGTGTTTTCTGTGCGGTAGTTGCCAACGTCCACGGTGACCTTTGGCGCCTCCTTGTCCTGCTCTATAAGCAAACGATTGGTGAGGTATTGAAGATCGCTTAAAGTGCGGCCCTGTCGGCCGATAAGTCGGCCGGGATCGTCCTCAGTTTTCACGTTGAGCAGGCTGCCGGTTTCAAGTTCTGTTTCCTCAACAGTGGCCTCAAAACCCAAACGGGCAAGCAAGTTTTCAAGGATGTTCTTGGGTGTAGTTGACATGGTCATAATCGTCAGGTTTTTCGTTTCTTTTTTGTGGGTGGGATGACCTCCACCGCATTGTTTTCTACCGGCTCAATCTTGGTCATCTTGGTCTGCACAATCCCTAGAATGTTGGATGCGGTCCAGTATAGGCAAAGGCCGGAGGAGGCACTATAAAAGAAAAAGACAAACATCAGTGGCATGTATTTCATCATGGCCTGCTGCGTGGGATCCATTCCAGGTGAAGGCGGTTGGAGGCGCATCTGCAAAAACATGGTGCCAGTCATGAGCAGCGGCATGATGTTGATGGGGAAACCAGCAATATGCGTCACGGTGTCAGGAGAGGACAGGTCGGCCACCCACAAAAATTCCGCGCCGCGCAGCTCAATAGCCGTACGCAGCATGGTGAAGAATCCGAAAAAGATGGGAAGTTGGATAAGCATCGGCAGGCACCCGCCCATTTGGCTGAGCGGATTGACACCATACTTTTTGTAGATCTCCATCATCTTCATGTTCATCTTCTGATAGTTATCTTTGTATCGCTCGCGGATATCCTTGATCTCAGGCATCATCTTGGCATTCACCGCTGCCATTTTTTTCATGGCACGCGTACTGCGAGCGGTGATGGGCCAGAAGATCAGTTTAATGATGAACGTGATGGCAATAATCGCCATCGCATAGCTCAGCCCCTTGCCATGAAACCATTTCATGACGCGCAACAATCCCTCGGCTACCCAGCCAAACCAACCACCGAAGTCCATGATCAGCTCAAATCGGTTTTCCCTTTCCTTGCCGATCCTCGCCAGGCGATCGTATTCGCGTGGGCCGGTGTACAGAGTGTAATTGTAAATCTTAGAGCCGCGCTCGGGCAATGATGGTACTTCCATAAGCAAAGCCGTTTCATAAGCTTTCTGGATATCCGTAATATTTACTCCCATTTTCAAAGCTTGGGAATCGCTCAGCGCATCCAAGGAGAACCGATGAATGTTGACTGACTTACTTGGCTCAAAGGGGATGACTGCTTGGATAAAAAATCGACTATAGGCACCCACCCATTTCACATTTTCAGTTCCCCGAAAGTTATTGCGAGGATTTCCTCCGGGAATACACGCACAACCTAGTGGTTTATTATCGAACCATCCAGGCCCTATGGATTCCTCCTCGTCCCCATTGAACCACATGGTGCCATAGCCCATACCCATCATACGGGATTTACTAATCGGCTCATGCGCCGTGCCGGAAACGAGATAAAAATCCACCGGCTTTGATGTGCTATTTGAGTCATTGGTTACCGTCACTTCAGCCTTCAACTGATAACCCTCGCCTAGGGTAAACACCTTCTTCACCGACCACTGCCCGAAAGAGGCATGCAACATCACTCCGTTTGCCGTACGTGACATCTCGTAGATGGATGGCTCGGCATTATACGGTCGCACAGCTTCTGGTGCATGTTCAATTTTACCGATACTCGGTTCGAGTGCCAGCAACGGTAACCGACCTCGATCTAGATCCATCTTCACCAGGCCGACGGCGGAAATCTTCTTCCCAATCTCCTTTGGGTACTTGTAATTTCCTTGAGAATCTTTTTCCACCATTTCCACACTTTCTATACCACCCCCACGTGCGGTGAAGGTATAACGGACGAAATTGTTTTGGAGCATCGCGGTCTTTGGGCTCTCAGATGCCTCCTCCGAATCAGATTTTCGTTTATCTGTTTTCGGTGACGGTGGTGGATTGGTTTTCCTAGGGGGCACATTGTTAGTTGGTTTGCCAGTCTCGGGCGGCGAAGAGATCTTCGGATCGGAGGTGTTTCCGTCATTCTTATCCGAGTGTCGCTCCGATTGCTGGGAATCCGTCTTTGGCTGGAAAATAAAGCTGGCAATCAGCAGCGCTACCGAACCAAAGAGAATAAATTTTCCAGTGCGATCCATTATAGGGTTTCCTGTTCAAGCATTGGCACTGGATCATGACCGCACCCGCCCCAAGGATGGCAGCGCGCGAGGCGCTTCATGGTAAGCCAACTGCCACGGAAGGCACCATGGGTTTTCACGGCTTCCATGGCATACTGCGAGCAACTGGGCTCATATCGGCAAATGCAACCACCGGCTGCCACAGTAAGCAGAGGCGAGATGGCCCAGCGGTAAAACCGCAGGAAGATCAGCAGGATATGTTGAAGAAGATTCAAATTAATTGGTCAGTTTAGCTTCCTGCATCGCGGCCAAAAAATCTTTTTCCACAGCGGCGTATTTGTGGCCGACCAGCGACCGGCGCGCGATCATGACAATTTCTAATGGTTGTCGCAATGCATGTTGATGCAGCCGGAGGCATTCACGCAGCAACCGTCGACAACGGTTGCGAATAACAGCATTGCCAAGTTTGCGAGTGGTGATCACAGCGAATTTGGGTTGGGAGCCTATGGGTAGTTCCAGCCAGTTGATGATCAGACAGCCTCGGACCACCCGGCGACCATGCCGCTTGAGTCGCGCAAAGTCGCCTCCTTGCCGGATGCGCATCGCGCGGGTCAGCCTCAGCCGAGTCGGCGCCTCCGTGGTCATCACTAAACGGGCGTCAGACGGACTCGACCTTTTTGTCGCCGACGCTTGATAATGCCACGGCCCGCCTTAGTAGCCATACGCGCGCGGAACCCATGACGACGGGCCCGTTTCAAATTTGAAGGTTGAAATGTGCGTTTCATGAAATTAGCTTAAAATCGTTAAAAAAATGCGATTCCCCCAAGATTACGGGCGGGGAACGGCGGAGCATGCCAGCAAAAAAAGCGCGTGTCAATGGGTGATTCATTTGATGACATCCGTCACTAGGCCTGACAATTCGGGTGGTTGGCTTGAGATATCAATGGCTCCTGAAAGGCGCATGAGAGCCATATCTGCGTCCTCCTCGCTTATCGCATGCACACGCGCCAGCACTTCTCCCTCTTGAATCTCCGCACCGGGCCGACGTAATTGATCTACTCCGACTCCTGGTTGAATGTCCGAATCCTGAGTCAAACGACCACCGCCCAAGTCACGCACCATCTCGCCAATAATCCGCGCATCGCAATGATTAACAAAGCCATCTGTGGACGAAACAAACTCCTTCATCACCGGCACAGTAGACTCTTTCTTCAATTTCACTTCAAACGCATCCAAATCCGCACCTTGAGCGACCAGCAATTCATCAAACTTTGCCCGCGGCCGGCCACTGGATAATTCCTCCCGCGCAAGCCCTGCATCGCCGCCAGGGAGATGAGTGGAACAGGCGATGACAAGCTCCTCAAGATCCGACGGGCCTTTGCCTTCGAGGCAGGCGACAGCTTCCTGCACCTCGAGCCAATTGCCGGCAGTGTGGCCGAGGGGTATATTCATGCCGGTGATCAATGCAGTGGTTTTCACACCACACTCACCAGCAAGGTTCACAATCGATTGCGCCAACACACGCGCATGATTGGCATCGGCCATAAATGCTGCTGCACCGAACTTCACATCCATCACCAGCGCGCCGAGATCCTCCGCGAGTTTTTTTGAGAGGATGCTCGCGGTAATAAGCGGGATTGACGGCACAGTGCCAGTGACATCGCGCAGTGCATAGAGGCGTTTATCAATCGGGGCGATCTCGGCAGTTTGCCCGCCCATCGCCACGCCGATTTCCTGCACTTGGGAAATGATTTTTTCGGCAGTAAGCTGTGTCTTGAACCCGGGAATGCTCTCAAGTTTGTCAAGGGTGCCACCCGTGATGCCTAGGCCACGCCCGGAGATCATCGGCACACGATAACCGAGACAGGCCAGCAGGGGCGCTAGCACCAGCGAAACTTTGTCGCCAACGCCACCGGTGGAATGTTTATCAACAATAAGCCGATCGTCTTCTGGGAACTGCAGTATCTCGCCGGAATCGCGCATGGCTAGTGTGAGGGCACGCGTTTCCTTCGCGCTCATGCCTTGAAAGTTAATGGCCATGAGAAATGCCGCCATCTGGTAATCGGGAACAGTGCCAGTGGAAAATGCAGCCACCGCCTCGACGATGGCCTCAGGCAACAGTTCGGCACCGTCGCGTTTCTGCTCGATAAGATGGAGAAAATTCATCCGCGCTACCGTTTGCTCAGGCAACTCGAGCAGCGTAACCGGTGAACTTCGTGGCGGCAATGGTGGCGTTGTGACCACCGAATCCGAAAGAGTTAGTTAGCGCGCCGCTGATCTCCATTTCACGCGCCTTGTTCGGCACATAATCAAGGTCGCATTCAGGATCGGGATTCTCGTAATTGATCGTGGGTGGCGCAATGCCGGTTTGAAGCGCTTTAGCCGTGAGAATCATTTCAACTGCACCAGCCGCGCCAAGCATATGGCCAGTAGCACCCTTGGTGGAATTGACAGCGATCTGATCGGCATGCTCCTTAAAAACGGAACGGATGGCCTTAGTTTCGCAAATATCACCCTGCGGCGTACTGGTGCCGTGGGCGTTGATGTAATCGACGTTGTCGGGATCCATCCCTCCACTGCGTAACGCCATCTTCATGCAACGTGCAGCTCCTTCACCTTCCGGCTCAGGGGCGGTGAGGTGATTGGCATCGGCAGTGTTGCCATAACCAACGATCTCACAATAAATCTTCCCCCCACGCATGATTGCGTGATCCATCTCCTCCAACACCAATACACCGGCACCCTCGCCCATCACGAATCCATCGCGCCCAATATCAAAGGGCCGCGAGGCATGCTTCGGATCATCATTGCGAGTGCTCATGGCTTTCATGGCGGCGAAGCCGGACATGCCCATTGGAACTACAGCCGCCTCTGCACCCCCGGCAAAAATGGCTTTAGCATCACCCATTTTAATCGTCCGCCACGCCTCGCCGAGCGAGTGGGTGCTGGTGGCGCAAGCACTGCAGGTGGCCACGTTGGGTCCGCGCAGCCTATGATAAATTGAAAATACTCCCGAAGCCATATTCAGGATAAGCATCGGAATCGTAAAAGGTGACACTTTGGCTGGGCCGCGCTCTCTCAGAATGGTATGCTGCCTTTCAGTGGTGCCCAACCCGCCGATGCCGCTACCAATAAAGCAGCCAATTTGATCGCGATCCAGTTCCTCAAGATTCATTGATGAATCCTCAAGCGCCCTCCATGCGGCGTACACGCCCATCTGGGTAAAACGATCTGCACGGCGCATTTCCTTGGGGTTTGGGAAGGCAGGCGTGGGGTCAAAGTCCTTAACCTCCGCGGCAATTCGGCAGGCATAGTCACTAACATCAAACGATGTCACGCGGTCGATTCCGCATTGGCCCTGAGTAACATTCCGCCAGAATTCCTCCACCTCCGTGCCCAGAGCGGAGGCGACACCCATGCCACTGACAACAACTCGTATGCCTGTTTCGTTCAACATGAAAAAAAGGCAGCCGAACCCAATTGGCCAGCTGCCCGAAAGGGTTGGGCAAAATCAGTCTTGGGTCTCCTCAATATACCGGTGCACATCACCCACAGAGACAAGTTTTTCAGCGTCCTCATCCGAGATTTCACTACCAAACTCTTCCTCCAGGCCCATCACCAACTCTACCGTGTCCAGCGAGTCAGCTCCAAGATCCTCAATAAACTTTGCTTCGGGTGTGACCTGCTCCGGCTTCACTCCTAATTGTTCCACAATGATCCCTTTAATCCGATCTTCAATGCTCTTTTCTTCTGACATATTTCTTATTGCTCCTTAAATTTGCCTTGCTTGTTAATTAATTCCGAGCGAGCGTCAAGCCCCGAGTCAGTCAATTTATCAACAAAAGTTCGACCTCGCATAAGTATCTTTACATTACCATCCCGCCATCGACGGTGAGAACCTGCCCGGTCACATACCGTGCTCCAGGACCAGCCAGATATACTGCAGCTTCAGCAATATCACCCACTTCACCCAATTCACCCATGGGAATATTAGCTTTAATAGCCTCCTTAACCTTGTCACTCAGTTCATCAGTCATATCAGTGGCGATAAACCCTGGCGCTATGGCGTTAACAGTAATACCGCTTTTTGCAAATTCCTTTGCACAACTCTTGGTGAACCCAA